>CALDUF010000034.1 GCA_937923515.1 uncultured Flavobacteriaceae bacterium | reverse complement strand
GAATATATTCACCTTTTGCCATAGACAAACCGTAATTTCTACAAGCATTTGCGCCTTTTTTTGTTTGCGAAGGCCTTTTATAAAGTGTGAATTTTTTGTTTGAATTCACAAAAGCTTCTATAAGCTTAAATTCAATAACACCAGACCCATCGTCAACCACAATACATTCCCAATGTGTGTAGCTTTGATGCGCTATACTCTGAAAGGTTTCAATAGCTAATTTTGCTTTATTGAACGTGGGTATTATTATGGAGACTATGTTTTTACTCATTCCACTAGCGAATTATACAGCTCAAAATGTTTTTGTGCTACATTTTTGGGATGCATTTTTAAAATTGTCATCTCATAAATACTTGCAGGGTTTTCATCTATAAGTGTTTCCTTAATAGCATTACTTATAGCATTAGTATCATGGGTTTTAAATGTTTTCTGTTTTAAAGATTCAGCAACCTCTCCAATATTACCTGTACTTGGAGCTACTATTTTTTTATTAAATCTTGCAGCCATATATAAAACGCCAGAGTTTAGAGCATTGGTTCTAGGAATAAACACCACATCGGCAGCATTAAAATAATATTGAATTTGTTGGCTATCCACAACACTATTACTCAATATGTATTTTAATTTTAAATTAAAAAAAGTGAAACGTAATTTGTTATATATGGCGGCTATTTTCCAACCTAAATCATTTTTCAATCTAAACTTTCGCATTGTTGGAACTAGCAAAACCTTTTTTCTAATCCTAAGTTTTTTAAATGTTTGTAGTATTAACTTTTGTTCTTTTCTAGTTCTAACTTCACCAAATACTAGAACAACTTTTGCTTTAAGATTTAAACCAAAATAAGCTTTAGCAGTTTTTTGTGTTACGTTATTAGATGTATTTAAGTATAACGGGTGCTCTATTACAACATTATCTGCTAAACTCTCTGAATAAGATTTTTTAAACTCAATAATGCTTGTTTTTCCAAAATGTACAACAACATTAACATTTAGCGCAATAAACTTATATAAATCTTTATAATGTTTACAACTACTAGTGTGAGGTTTTAAATTATGAAACGTGTAAGCAATTTTATATTTAGCTTTCCATTGTGTAAAATGAAGTTTGAAATCCTGAATTTGATTTTCAGTTGGTAGTTTGGAATCAAACAATATTTCAGGCCAATGTAAATGAACTACATCAATGTTTTTATAAAGATGACTGTTATAGTAATGATCGAAAATAAATTCACCATCAAAATAAGGCTCAATTTCATCTAAAAAAGGGTTAACAGGTTTTTGAAATGGAAAAAATACAACCATTATTGGTTAGCTAATTTTAATTTAGTAATTGCCTTATCTAACTTAACCGTAATAGATTCAAAAATAGTATTGCTAGATAATTGAAAGTTATCTCCACCTTCAAAGCTAGCTTTAAGTTGCTGCTTTAATACCTGATAATTTTCTTCTTTTACCTTTTTTTTAAAAAAGCGCTTTTTAATGAAAGAGGCATTTGATTTTAAATATAGCGTTTTATAACGAGAACTATTAATGTTTATACTACTTAACCAATCGTTCCATTTAAATTCTGAAACAGCTTCAGTCTCATTAATATGCGCATGAAACCGAACTCTTTTCCAAGGCACACGAAACGCATCTGCGAGTATAGCGCCATGCATAGCCTCGGTAATTATATATTTACTCTCGGCTATTTTTTTTAAGGTTAATTCTAAATTGTTTTCAGTAGGTGAAATATAGTTCCAACCATTAGACAAACACATTTTTTCCCAATTCACTTTACTTTCAGAACGAAAATAGGGTATAAAACTAACCTCATATTTTTTTTTATTTTCAGACACTAGTTTTTTGTAAAAATCAGTAAATACAATACCGTAAGCACCATCAGATATATAGTTACTGGCTTCACCTTCCATTTTTAAAGCACTATAAGGCCCTCTATAAAAAGCAACTTTATAGGAATCATCAAATTTTAAATTTGTATTTATACTTCTAACTCCCGACCCAAAAACATGTTTTACTGAAAAGCGCTGTACATCTTTCATTAAGTTAGACTTTTCATCCAAAATAGAACCTATACCTACAAAACAGGCCGTTTTAGAATCATCGAAAAAATTGTCACCAAATAGTTTTGGCCACAACCACATATTAAGATCGTCTCCAAAATTTCCAATGTCTGATTTATAGTAAATTAACTTCATTTTAATATTGAAAAGATGCCTGTTTTAAGACGATCTGCATAATAATTTTCATCCCATATTTGAGATGTTACCAATTCTTTTAGCTTTGGATTATCTTGTTCTACTAATACTTCTGCACCGCAAGACCTAGCTTCTAAAACAGCTCTTTCGCCTCCGCCGTTAATACTTGCAGGAATATAAACTAATTTAGATTTATTAATGTAGTAAGATAAATTATCCTGATTCATAAATTCTATAACCTCTACATTATTTGCATTTAAAAATTTTTTAATTTCCGCGCCTTCTTTTGTATTTGTATCTCCTATTACTAACTTTTTATCTCCCTTTAATTTTAAAATATTTTCATGCCTTTTATAAGCAGCCAGCTGTCCAATACTTAAAACATCATATTCTTTAGTAGTTTCTTTAAACTTAAACACGCTTGAATTTATACCAAAAGCATGAAAAGCTCTGGGGTGCTGCTTCACTAATTCACTATACCAATTTGTTTCAAACCACAACACATCGTAGGCATACACATTATTTTTATTTACAGGTAGTTTAGAACACGATATTGCTAAACCTAGTGGCACTTTTAATCCTTTTAAAGAACGCACATAGTTATCTACAATCCAATCCCAACAACTTTTTACTATTAAAAAATCAAAAGTATTTAAGGTTTCAACGGTTGGTTTTGCTTCTGCTAAGTTTATCCAACTCACATCAAAATACGTATTTAAAATACCAACTGCCTTAGTAAACCCGTCTTCCCAATTATTATATTTTAACGTGTTGGTTTTTGGTATATAAAAAATAATAGCAATAGATTTAATTTCTTTTGTATTGTAAGAATTAATTCTTCTTAAATACCTGATTTTTGCTATACTTTTATTGATTTTGAATTTAACTGACATGCCAAATAGCTGGATTATATATTAAGCTATTAGATGAACTAGCCCTGGTTATAGATCGGTATTTATCACTTGGTTTATGAGGTAGAATCTCAAATTTTATAAATTGATCTTTAAAATCTAAAACCTCTTTACCATCTAAAAAACTTATTGAAACATTGTAAATTGTATCCAAAAGATATAACTTATTGGTGTTTATTTTAATTTTTAGAGCTTTTCCTATGGTTGTAACATCAAAAATATTGTCTACATAGTTGTTGCTTCGCCATGTTATAAGATTAACGTTATTCATATCACTTAACCTTAAACTAAAAATAGGGTTTGTAAAACTATTTTTTACATCAATAGTGGTTTCAAATATGATATGCTCACCAGATAAAAATCTGGTTTTAGGTGTATTCTCAATATCCTTAATTTCAAAAGATTTTATTTTAGATCTTGTATTGCCATCAGTTTTAAAATCTATTTTAGAAACAAAATCGTCCTTCGAGCTTAAATATTTACTAATTACTTTATCAGTTTTATCATTACAAACAACTTTACCGTTTTCTAGCATTATTACTCTGGTGCACAAATCTTGTACAGACGCCATATTATGACTTACAAACAACACAGTGCGCCCCTCGCCTTTTGAGATGTCTTGCATTTTACCAATGGCCTTTTTTTGAAATTCTGCGTCTCCTACTGCCAAAACCTCATCTATCACCAAAATTTCTGGCTCTAAAAAAGCAGCAACCGCAAAAGCCAAACGTACTGTCATTCCAGAACTATAGCGTTTTACAGGTGTATCAATATAGCGCTGACAGCCAGAA
>CALDUF010000033.1 GCA_937923515.1 uncultured Flavobacteriaceae bacterium | reverse complement strand
TTCAAAAATTTAGAATTTAATTTTTTATCAGATATTGAAATAGCTGCTCCTAATGCAGAACCAAGTGATGCATCAGTAGTACTTAACTTTTTATTTTTAAAATGGTGCGATAATAATTTTATGTAAATATCATTATTACTAAATCCACCATCTACATAAATATGAGGTATGGTATCATCACCAAGTGCTTCTTTAATACACTTAATTTGTAATAAAACAAGCTCAGTCATTAACTGATGGTACGCATGCTCGTATTTGTCATAAGAAAAATGGGTGCGCTCAGGCATGTTTTCATCTGTAACACTTTCCCATTTAAACGAATGCTTAAAATCTTTCATGATCTCAAAGTAGGTGTCATAATTAAAATCAACATTTCGATGATACTCATCATCAACACCAAAATGTTCGTTTAATTTCTCAACCTGTAATTTGTATTCATTACCTAAAAATACGCGTGTAGCTTTAACTGGTTTCCCATTTATTCGCATATAATTAAGCGTATCACCTTTATATGTATCATTCAATACATTATCGCCAGCAAAAGGATTAAATACAATACTCCATGTGCCAGTAGATACCAGAACAAATTTTTTCTTAATACTTCTAACATAAGGTAATAGAGCAGCAGAACTATCATGAATACCAACACCAATTTTTATTCTATTGCCATTGTAGTTCATGTTAATACTAGTTTCTGTTGAAACTATTGGTGGTAGTATTTTATCGATTCCTTCTTGGTATACCCAATCGTGATAATCTTTTTTAGCAAAATCCCAAAGTGCTGTGTGACAGCCAATACTGGTATATTCGCTTATAGGAATTCCCGTAAATATGTAACTTAAATACTGTGGTAAGTGTAACGAATATTTGATTTTAGCAAAAACTTCAGGCTGCGTTTCTTTTAACCAATACAATTGTAAACCAGAGTTCAACATACTTAAATCTACGCATCCAGTAGCCTTAAGAAATGCTTCTTTAGGACCATGCTTTTTAAAAAAAGATGTTACAATTTCATCAGAAAGCGGCTTTGTATAATTATAAAGCGGTGTTAATGGCTTGCCGTTTTCATCTATATGAACAAAACTTGCTCCATAGGTAGAAAAGTTAATAGCAGTAACGTTAAATTCTTTTTTGTCTAAAATTCGATCAAAAACAGTTTTTAACCATTTTTGTAAAGCATGCAGATTTTCAGTTGGATGTCCATCTTCATCTTTTACCTCGTCAAAAGAAATATATTCTTTATGTACTTCTTTAAACTTCCTATCGAATAGAAAAAACTTTTTATTTGTTTTTCCAATATCAAAAACTGCAGTTACTTTTTGCTCCATTCTTTTTTATAAACCTGTTGCTACTGTATGTTTACCTCTTTCTTGTATTAATCCGTCTCTAACACCTAAACTTCTATATGCATCAATAGGGCTTATAGCACCTCCAGCATTTAATCTCGCTTTTTCTAATAATGGTCTAACATCTGTTCTGTAAGCACCTTGTAAAATTTCTTGACATTTTACAACATCATTATCAATTTGCGCCGCTTTTAAAGCGCCTTGGTCAATCAACATTGCTTTTGCATAAGCTTCTTGGATAGCTTCTAAAGATTGAATTAAATCTTCTAAAGGATCTTTTATGTTATGACTTGCATCAATCATCCACGCTAAATCTGGGTTTTGAGGATTGTTTTGCATACCGTACACCAATTCGTTAAAGATTAAGAATAACGCATAAGGTTTGATACTTCCTACTGTTAAATCGTCATCACCATATTTACTATCGTTAAAATGGAAACCACCTAGTTTTCCTTTTAATTGTAAGATAGAAACTATTTGTTCTATATTAGAATTTGGTAAGTGGTGTCCTAAATCTACTAAAGTATATGCTTTATCACCACAACCGTTGGCCAACATTAAAGATGCACCCCAATCTTGTATTACTGTACTGTAAAAGTTTGGTTCGTATGGTTTGTATTCTACTAATAGTTTCCAATCGTCTGGTAAACCTTTGTAGATGTCTATTAAACTGTCTTGTGTATTTTGAAACGCTGTTTGAAAATTATTTTGACCAGGAAAACTAGATCCATCAGCTAACCAAACCGTTAATGCTTTAGAACCTAACTTATTACCTATTTCAATAACATCTAAATTGTGCTGTATTGCTTGGTCTCTAACAGCTTTACTAGTGTTACTTAATGAACCGTATTTATAACTTTCTGCTGCGTCTTTTTGGTCTTGAAATGTATTAGAGTTTACAGCATCAAACTTAATATTTAAAGCATCTGCTTTTTCTTTAATAGCAGCATAATCTGATGGTATGTCCCATGGAATGTGTAACGATACCGCTCCTGCTGTTTGTGTTAAGCTATGTAAAATACCTATATCATCTATTTTTTGCTCTAAACTAGACGGTTCTCCGTAAAACGAAAAACGCCCAAAACGCGTACCTCCAGCTCCTAATGCCCAACTTGGTATTGCTACTTGAAACTTTGCTAAATTAGAAACAATACTATCTACATCCTTTCCCTGCTTTGATAATTTATCGGCTAAAAAATCAAAACTATCTTTATGATTTTGTAAAGCAGATTGATTTGATTCGCTAATTTTATCTTGACTTATTTTCATACTTTTTAACTGATCTTAAAGAAAAGAAACTTCCACAAACATGATACTATTTATGGAAGTTTTCATTTTCAAACTTAACTAACTAATATTATTTAAAATGTTATCTCACAAATGCATTCGCCATTCCACCGTCTACATTAATGATGTTTCCTGTTGATTTATCTAAGATACCAACTAAAGAGAATACACCATTTGCAATATCGTCTGGAGTAATAATTTCGTGTAATAAATTTCTTTTTGCGTAAAATGCTGGTAATTCTTCTACAGTAATACCGTTTGCTTTTGCACGACCTTCGGCCCAAGCACCTTCCCATATTTTACTACCTACAATAACACCATCTGGGTTTACTGTGTTTACTCTTACTTTATCTTTTGCTAATTCAGCAGCCAATAAACGCACCATGTGTTGTTGTGCTGCTTTTGCAGTACCATAGGCCACATTGTTTGGTCCAGCTACTAATCCGTTTTTACTAGCAATAGCTATATAATCTCCACCTAATCCTTGCTTACGTGCAATTGCAGTGAATTGTTTTGCTAAGTCAAACTGACCTTTAACTAAGATGTTTTGTAAAATATTCCAGTCTTTATCCGTAGTATCTTCTATTGGCTTAGAAATCGCTAATCCTGCACTGTGTACAATAATATCTACCCCACCAAATTCTAAAATTGCTTTTTTGTAAGCACTTGCAATAGACTCGGTACTAGTAACGTCACATACAGCATATGTAGACACATCACGCTTGTAAGTGCCGTTAGCTTCTATAAGCGCTTCTTCATTAATATCGGTAAGTACAACATTAGCTCCTTGAGCTGCTAATTTATCAGCAATAGCTTTACCAATTCCACCACCAGCACCAGTAACTAAAGCTACTTTACGAGATAGTGGTAATTCTTTTGGCATACGTTGTAACTTCGCCTCTTCTAACAACCAGTACTCAATGTTGAATGCTTCTTGTCTTGGTAAAGATGTGTAAGACGTAATTGCTTCTGCACCACGCATTACATTAATAGCGTTAATATAAAACTCACTAGCTACACGTGTTGTTTGCTTGTTTTTTGCAAAACTAAACATACCAACACCTGGGTATATAATGATTACTGGGTTAGCATCGCGAATAGCAGGGCTATTATCTACTTTACAAGTATTATAATAGTCTACGTATTCTTGACGGTAAGCTGCAAATGCAGGTTCTAATTTCTTTAATATAGCATCAGCATCTGATAAATCTTCGTTTTTATCTAATTCTAATACTAAAGGCTGAATTTTTGTTCTTAAGAAGTGATCTGGACAAGAGGTTCCCATAGGTGCCAATCTTTCTAAATCATTACTGTTGATGTATTCCATCACCACATCAGTATCAGAGAAATGCCCTATCATTCTATTTTCAGAAGAACATAATCCTCTTAATAATGGCATTAATTGAGACGCTTTTTCTAAACGCTCCTCACGAGGCAAACTTTCAACTTTTTGACCTCCAAAAACAGGTCCTCCTGCTTTTATTTTTTGAGTGATATAATCTGAAGCCATTTCAATAACTTCTAAACTATTCATATAACACTCGTATGATGTATCTCCCCATGTAAATAAACCATGGCTACCTAATACAATACCTCTAATACCTGGGTTATCAGCTAAACACTTTTCTAACTGCAAACCTAAATCGAAACCTGGTTTTTGCCAAGGCACCCATCCCATAGTATCACCCCAAATTTCTTTGGTTACTTTCTCACTATCTTCAGCAGCCGCAACAGCAATAAGTGCATCTGGATGTAAGTGATCTATATGTGCAAATGGTAATAAACCATGTAAAGGCGTATCAATTGATGGTGCTTTACTATCTAAATCATAAATACAATGATTAAATAATCCTACCATACGATCTTCATCATGTAAACCTTGGTAAACATTCTTTAAATCTCTTAATCTTTTGGTGTATAAACCTGCTATTCCAGATCTAGTTAAAGTTCCTATGTCACCACCTGAACCTTTCACCCACATAACTTCAACCTCTTCGTTTGTTAGCGGATCTGTTTCTATAGTTTTACAACTAGTATTTCCTCCTCCATAATTGGTAATTCTCAGATCTGCTCCTAATATATTAGAACGGTACAAAAACAAGTCAACTTGATTATCACCAAGTGCCAAGGCTTTCCCTTCATCCCATAAATAGTCAACGTATTTAAAACTTTTAGTAATTTCCTTCATATCGTGTGTTAAGATAAATAATGATATCAAAAATATATCTCTTTATAAACTTTTGTATCCTGTACTATACCGTAAAAAGAGAAAATGTTTTCATGAAAAATACTTTTTTTTGCAAACAAACAAATAAACTGCTATAAATCAATTAATTAAATATAATTATATCTAAAAAGCTTAAGTGAATTTTACTGTATTTATTAAGTAATATATTCAAAAGCACCGCAAATAAATACAGTTTTTTATTTAACTGAATTATTTTCGAAAATGCAACGTAAAATATTATGCTTATAATTTACATGTAAGGCTTTGAATTTGTTTAACACTCAAGTAATTGATATTCAATATTTTATATATATTTAAAATATTATTAGCAACTACACTAAATGTTAAAATAACTTACAAAACTTTATTTTATCATGTTTTAATGAGAACTTTAAATTCACTTATTCTCAGTATTTTATACTACATTTTAAAAACAATACTTGCTGTAAATGAGTTTAGCTAAAATGCCACGAACCCACATAAATACTCAATTATTGCCATAAAGTGGTTAGTTTTAGCTATTTTTGAAGACTAAAAGAAAACCAATCACAATAAATCAGTTTTTAATAAAATTTGCTAGACATCTTTTATTGCATCTTTTTTACTAATAAAACATGTATTAACGTAGTATATATTCATTAAAAAACAACTTATGGATATGATGAAATTCATTAAAATTGATGAATCTTCTAGGGTACCAAAGTACCAACAAATAATAGATTCTATAATTCACAATATATCTGAAGGTAATCTTACTATGGATGAGAAAATACCTTCTATAAATATGTTTAGTGAAGAATTCTATTTATCTCGTGATACTGTTGAAAAAGCATATAGCATTTTAAAAGAACGTAATATTATTACGTCTATTAGAGGTAAAGGTTTTTACATTTCTAGAACTAAGTTAATTTCTAAAGTAAATATTCTTTTTTTAGTTAATAAATTAAGCTCATATAAGTTAAGAACTTACAACCATTTTGTTGACAAAATTGGTGCAAACTCGCATACTGATTTACATATCTATCACTGCGATGAAACTTTGTTTTTAAATTTGTTAGATAAAAACAAATCTGCTTATGACTATTTTGTAATTATGCCTCACTTTAAAACAGAAGATTTAAAACATGAAAGTTTTAGCGAAAAAGTTTTAAAAGCGATAAATAATATACCTAAAGAAAAGCTAATTCTTTTAGATAACAGCAAACCAATTTTTAGTCGCCATACAACAGAAATTTATCAAGATTTCGAAAATGATATTTATATGGCCTTAAATGAAGGCATAGAAAAAATTAGGAAGTACAAAAAACTAATGTTGATCTATCCGAAAAAATCTGTTTATCCCTATCCTAAACGCATTTTACATGGTTTTAGAAAATTTTGTGTTGAGCATAAATTAGATTTTGAAGTGTTTGATAGAATTTATGACGACATGATTATAAAAAAAGGAGATTTATTTATAACCATTGAGGAAGCTGATTTGGTAAACCTTGTTAAACAAGCGCGTGAAGATGAGTTTGTTCTAGGCAAAGATATAGGTGTTATCTCATATAATGATACGCCGCTAAAGGACTTACTAGGCATTACAGTTATGTCTACAGATTTTAAAGTTATGGGCGAAACTGCAGCACAAATGATTTTAAATAAAACTAAAGGAAAAGTAAAAGTTCCTTTTAACTTTATAGAACGAAACTCACTTTAAAGCATATTTTATTTTTGTTTAATACGCTTTAAAAAAAGCCTTACTACTATCAGTCTCTACAGTTTTGTTTTTATAGGTAAGCTTATCCCCTTCACCAATATATATACTTTTTAATGTTTTATTTTCGTTAAGTGTTATAACAGCATAAGTACCTTCAAAATATAATCCTAATGCTTCATTTTTAAAAATAGCTCCTTTAGATTGTGTTATTACATATTGTGTTATGTTTTTAGATGCAACTTCACTATTAATTTTTAAACCTTTATAAACGCCATCTTCCTCTAGTTTTTCAACAGCTGATATTGAAGGTTTTTCATGTTCGTTATAAGGTTCAAAAACCACAACAAATGGATTATTCCAAGCGTTTCCTTTATTACGAATTACTAGTGTAGGGGTTGGCAACTCGTCATAAGGTTTTGGAGACTCAAACGTTGGTGGTGCTTTTACCTTTGTAAAGGTTCTATTTTTAAAACCAGGAATATGCAACCGCATAAAAACATGTCCATTACTTAACTTTTTAGTATGAAAAGTAGCTTTAACAGTGTTATAGTAGAGTTGTGAGGTTTTAACATTTTTAAAGAAATGCCACCCTGGGTTTCTATATGCTTTATTATGTATCCAGTCTGCTTTTGCATTAGCCATATACCGCTTTGGTGTATTTTTAAAATGCAAATCGGTAGTTTCAAAAACTAACTTATCGCCTATATTATGGTATAAATAATCATGATATTCGTTTGGCAATTTAGATTTTGATCGGAATACATCTACATAATAACCAGTAGTTGGAGAAGTTCTAATTAACCCCAGAGTGCGCTCTTGTTTTGCCTCGGCTTTATCACCTTTATCATCTACAAAACTATTTTGACTAAAAGAATGATATGGAGACACAGCTGCCTTACCTACTTTAGGTTCCATAGTTATTAGCTCAACTTTGTTGATGCCTAAATTTACCCAACCGCCTTCTCCTTGAGAACTTCCATTTACAATAACGGTGTTATGCGCCGCAAAAATTCTAGAGTAGTTTTCGTGAAGATCTTTACCGTATCGTTTCCTACCATTGTCAGCTCCCAACACCTGCCCCTCACCATACAGTTCTATATTCATACCTTCGGCATGCCCATGTACCATGTGTGCACCTCCAATGGTGCACATTAATCCATCTTTGGGCATAGTTGTACTACTTAAATTTCGCTGCAATACTATACCAGCATGATATACACGATCTGTTCTAGGAAATTCTATTGTTTTATATTTTGAGTCATTTATAGCTGTATACCAAAATATGGCTTCTGGTATTGTTCGGTTGTATTCCCCTGTTTTTAATGTATTTTTAATTAATGGCGCAAACCTTTCTTCTAAAAATTCCATTCCGTCCATTTTAGCTAAAACATAAGCATTTTCATAAGCTTCATTTGGCGCATGCGCATGCCTGTGGCCATCGCCCCAGCGCACAATTTCGCCATTAGGGTATTCAAAGTATTTCAATCTAGGGAGCGCGTACAAAATATTCGCATACGTTTCTCCTAACTTTAACGAAGGCTTATACCGGTTAACTACCAACATCAGTTTTGCTAAAATTGAAGTTGTATGATTTAAATACTGAGATGTTTCTGGCCAAATATCACCTTGATTTTTATAGTTTTTAGCCATTACATTTAAAGCATCTTGGTTTTCGGTACTTTTGGTTAAGAAATAAGACAACCAGGTTTCTCTATCGGTCTCATCATCCATACCTAAAGCATTATACACTAAACTTGGTGCCTCTAGGGCGCAATGATTAGAACCCGTTTGCCCATAATTTACGGTGATGTTTGCATAGGTTTTAAATACATCTTGGGTAGCATCAAAAGGAAAAATCACCTTTTTATTCTTAACGATATCCAAAGGTTCTCCTCCATTTTTGATGTAAGGATGAATAAAATCGTAAATTAATGGAAGTTTATAGCCTATAACCCGTACTTCTCTAAATCCATCATAAGGAAACAGCCAACCACCTCGTCCTTTCCAACTGGACAATTGAGACTTTTGTACCGAATTTACAAACGTATATAATATTGTGCTTGCTAGATAAGCATACTTTTCATCTTGTGATAGATAATACATGATACTACAATCTAAAGCAACCTGAAGATAGTTTATTAGCAATTCAGCAGGTTTCCATTCTTCATCTGTAGCATTATCTAAATTTCTATGAATACCCTTTTCAATATGATCTGTTTTATAAAAAGGCGGGAAACTACCTTTTTTTCCTTCGGACCAATTAAAGGGCAATTGCTTAATATAACTTTTTGGGTTTTTATTAAACTTATCTACCTGAATATCAGCCCTTACTTTCAAATTAAGATAGATATCATTGGCCCAGTTTTGAGTCTTTATTTTTTCAATAATTTGATGTCTTTCTTCTGAAGTAACCAAAATAAAAGGACGCTTTTTAGCTTGACCACCAACCTTAGCAATCATTAAAAAAAACAATAGGGCAAATGTTATATTCGGTTTCAAAAATTCAATTTTTTTTAATATTAAATTATGTGTTAAAATCAATTTTGCATTACTCAAACCACTCTGTTTCATATACTTTTTTCAACCTTTTAAACGCAGTTGTATAATTAGTATCATTTGTAAAATGTGTTGTTTCAAATGGATCTACTTTTAAGTTTAGTAATTGTTCTTCAACGCCATCAACATCGTAACGCACATATTTTAAACCGCTTTTATCTACCACCATTTTACCTATTTCGCTTTCTACACCCAATGTTGTTCTCCAATTGGTTTTCTCACCTTCAAATAGTGGTCGTAAACTTTTACCTCTAGCATCTGATACAGCTTTTATATTAGCATAATCGCAAACTGTAGGTAACAGATCTAAACCATTAGAAACCAAATCCTGAGTGTTAACTTGACCTGCAGGTATATGCCCTTTCCACATGGCCATAAATGGTATGTTTGCAGACTCTTCATATAAAGTAGATTTATGTTCCATACGATGGCTAGCGCTCATATCACCATGATCACTAGAAAAAATTATCAATGTGTTGTCTTCTTGTCCGCTATTTTTAATTGCGTCTAAAAGTTGCTGCACTTCTTTATCTAAAAGCTCTGTTAAACGATGGTAAGCATATCGGTGATGTTTCCAATCGTTCTCCGTAAAATGTTCTCTTGCATTTTTACGAAACGGCCTATTGTTTATTAAGCTTTTAACCGCCCTTGGTTCATCAATCTGAGGTTCGAAATTTTTTGGTAATGGCGGACAATAGTTTTTATAAAATTCTTCTACTGAAACGCCTTTTGGAATCTTCATAGCAGTATCTAAAGTTGCCAATTCTACTTTAGCTCTTTTTAACAATACAGCATCGTTTTTACTTGTTGCTTTTTTCCGCAGTGCCATATAACATATATCATGAGGATTGATTAGTGATACCACCATAAAATATGGATTATCATGCTTCTGCTTAATAATTGCCGCTGCTTTATTAACTAGTTCGCCTCTTTCATCATCACTAAATTTATTAAACCCAAGCGCGGTAGGTGTTAAAGATGTTGGTAAATGCTCTTTACCTCCAAAATACAAATTGTAATCTGCTTGTTTTAAATAAGAGGCTATAGTAGTTTGTTCTACTTCTTTAGTAACCGTTGGTATTTGCATAGACCCCCTATTCTCTCTCACCTCTTTTCCATTAGCATCTTTAAAATACCCAGGAAATCTTCCTGTCATTAAACTAACTCTTGCTGGAGAACAAACAGGGTTGGTGGTGTACGCTCTAGTAAAACGTATGCCGTTATTGGCAATATAATCTAAAGCAGGTGTGTTTAAATGTGTGTTTCCTGCACAACTCATCATGTTTGCACTCATTTGATCTACATATACATATATGATATTTGGCGTTGTTGCTTTAGAAACTCGTTGCTCCGTTTTTTTTTGACAACTACTCATTGCTAAAAAAAGAACAACCATTGATACGTGAGTTAAATTTGCTACTATACGCTTCATTTTTATACGTTTTCTTTAAACTTAGTTACTTTAAAAATTTATGCTTTTCCTTTAATATTATAAATAATAAATTACTATTTATAAGTATTTGCTAATTCTTGTTTCGCTTTTAAAGCTGCTCTCATTTTTTCAAGTACAGCTTTATTATTATCATCAGCCACTATATTTTTGTTCTCTTTGGGGTCTTGCTTTACATTGTACAGCATCTCTTCTCCATTTTCAAATAACGAATAGGTAAAATCTTCGGTTACTATAGCATCTGCCTTTTTAAAACGTGCATAAACATTTGTTCTAAACGCTTGTTTAGGATTATTTAAAATAGATATAAAACTTTTTCCCATAATCGCATCTGGAGCTTTTACGTTAGCCAAGTCGCAAATAGTAGGGTAAATATCTACGCTTTCTACCAAGGCTTTTGTGTGTTGTCCTTTGGCTTTTCCAGGTACTTTAACAATTAGAGGAACTTGTAACGCATTATGCAAGGTATTATGTTTGCCCCAAAACTCGTGCTCACCTAAATGCCAACCGTGGTCGCCCCACAATACTACAATCGTATTTTCTGCTAAACCAAGCGTTTCTAATTCTTTAAGAACATCACCAACCATTTCATCTACATAACTCACACATGCATAGTAACCGTGACGCATCATTTTATGAAATGCTTCCGTATTTGGTTTATAATCACCAAAACTATAGCTCTTAAATTCGCCACTACCTCTTAACAAACTAGGCGCGTTTTCAGGTAAATGACGGTTATCTGCAATCTCTATTGAATCTCTATCATACATATCCCAATATTTCTTTGGGGCATAAAATGGCATGTGAGGACGAAAAAAACCACAAGCCATAAAAAAAGGCTCGCCCGATGCTTTAAAACGACGCAAATCAGTGATTGTTTTTTGTGCTATTTTATAGTCTGGATAACTACTATCAGCTACATCTGGCGCTTCATACACACGGCCATTACCAGATTTCATTACTACATCGTTAGTTGTAGGATCATAACTTACACGATGACCGCCTTCTGGCATCCATGGGTTTTCGCTCCAACTTGTTTCTTGAACATCCTTATTATAATGAAAAATCTTTCCGTTTGAAATACTGGTATAGCCAGCATCTTTAAAAACACTTGGTAAAGTTTTTGCGTTTGGCACATCTTCTTCCGCCTTAGCTCTATAATCTATAAAACGGTTTTTTGTAGGTAGAATACTTGTTAATAAACTAGCTCTTGAAGCACC
The DNA here is from genome assembly GCA_937923515.1 of uncultured Flavobacteriaceae bacterium. Lineage (GTDB taxonomy): Bacteria > Bacteroidota > Bacteroidia > Flavobacteriales > Flavobacteriaceae > Jejuia. The sequence continues at coordinate 14,912 of CALDUF010000033.1, read as the reverse complement.
ACAAACAGGTACATTACAGTAAGCACGATTAAATACAACAGCTTCTTTAGCAAACTGATCTATATTTGGTGACTTTATCTGTGGTGCGCCATAACATCCTAATTCGGGTCTTAAATCGTCAATAGCTATAAACAATACGTTCATTGGCTTTTGACTTTTATCATTATTTTGAGTAACCTCAGTTTTTTCTTTTGATTTACATGCTACTGTAAAAAGCATTATACTACATATGTACGTTATAAGTTTATTCATCATTATTTGATTTGTTACCAGTGTTTAATAAAAAAATAATCGGTTTCTTTTAAGGTGTTTTTTATCGAATCAGGAATTTTTCGTCTGGGTGTATCTTGATCTAATTTAAAACCACGGTTACCTTTTGCAGTAATCAAAGGCATATTGCCTATGGTTTCATCAAGAAAATCGCCCTGAGCTTTCATCCAACTAAATAAATCCTTTTTTAAAGTTTCTTTAATAGATTGTAATTCTGGGTTATTTGCTAAATTGTTTTGTTCAAAAGGATCATTCTTTAAATCGTAAAGCATCTCTAATGGTTCGTTTTTAAATTTGGTAGCACCACGCTTTATAAAATAATCTACATTCGATTTTCCTGTTAAATTTTTATCTAAAACTTCAATCGAATTAAAGTTTCTGATGTACTTATAGCGGGTGTTACGTATCATTCTAGAAGGAAAAACTTCAGAATTTAAGATATTCTGATTGGTTCTTACACCGTATACATATTTGTTTACCGCAACATCTTCACCTTTTAATATGGGTAAAAAGCTAGTACCATCCATATCGCCTGCTAATTTACCTTTAGCTATATCCATAAATGTTGGTAAAACATCTGTGTAATGAATCAACTGATTTGAAGTAGATCCTGGCCTAATTACTTTTGGCCAACGCGCTACAAATGGCACTTTTAAACCAATATCTTTTACCGTAAATTTACCTGAAACCCCGTGGTCTGCACTGTAAATAAATAATGTATTATCACCTAAATACTCGTCTACCAATTTTAAAACAGCTTCTATTTGTGTGTTATCTTCTTCAATACTTCTATAATATCCTGCTTTCTTTTTTACAAAAGCTTTGTCATTTTTTTTATCCTCATTAAATGGGAAAAACTTAATAGCCTCTGCTTTGGGGTTTTCAACATCAAAATACTTTCCATGTGGATATTTTGAAGTGATAAACATGCAAAATGGTCTTTTAGTTGATTTGAAATAACCTTCTATACTATCTAAAGGAATATAATCTCTAGGCACATCTTTTTTTGGAACTGGCTCCCACTCTCTATCCCACTGGTATACACTTGCTGGTTTTACATGACTTTTACCAGCCAAAACAACTTCGTATCCCAATTTTTTCATTCTAGACGTTACACTCTCTATATTAGGTTTTGTTGCTGTATGGTTGGCAAAACAACCATTTTTTACAGGATACTTTCCTGTGAAAAGCTGTGTTCTACTTGGAGCACAAATAGCCTGTGCGGTAAATGCGTTTGTAAACAACATACCCTCAGTTGCTAAACGGTCTACGGCAGTAGTATTTACTTTTTTATTACCATAGCACCCATAATCGTAAACATCTTGATCATCAGCTAAATAAAAAATTAAATTGGGTTTAATCGCCTTTGTTTTTGCTGTAATTTCTTTTGATCTGTCATCTGCCTTTTTTACCCCAGAACACGCTAAAAGCATAGAGGCTAAAACACCTATAATCAGGATTTTTGTATGCATCATAGTCTTTAATTTTTATATGCTTTTACTGCCTTTTTTTTAGAGTAAGGCACGTTTGCACCATTTTTTACCCAAGTGCCTGTTGGGGCATTGTTGGCTTTTAACCATGCCAACATATCAGCATTCATTTGTAAAGCGATTTTTAGTTGCTTCTTGGTTGGATTGTTTAAAAGGTTTGTTTTTTCAGAAATATCACTATTCAAATGGTACATGGCAAAAGTTTCTGTTTCATAAAAATAAAACAACTTGTAATAATCGTCTCCAACTCTAGTTTGAATAAGTGTGGATGGTGAAAAACGCTCGTCCATATATCCTGGTAAATGCCAAAATAAATTTTTTCGAGACAGCCATTTTTCTTCACCTTTAAGGACTTTAGCAAAAGAAACCCCATCATATTTTGGTTTACTACCATCAGGTTTGTTTAATGTTGAAAGGTCTACACCTGTTAATTCTGCTAGTGTAGGTAAAAAATCAATACAGTGTACCGATTGATTGCTTATGGTATTTTCTTTAATAACACCTGGGTATCTAAAAATTAAAGGTACTCTAATACCGCCCTCTGTTAACGTTCCTTTTTTTCCTGTTAGTGGCTTGTTGTCTTTTAATCCACCATTATCTGAATAAACTATAAAAATAGTATTGTTACTAATATTATCAGAATAATCACCATCACCATTAGGATCTTTTATAGCTTGGTTAATCTTGCCTATGTTTTGATCTAACAGCTCAATCATAGACGCATATTCTGCTAAACGTTCGTTTAAACCTCTTTTTCTATATTTTTCGGTTAAATCTTTTCTACCTACAACTTTAGAGTGGACCGCATGAAAAGGCACATATAAAAAGAACGGTTGATTGCCATTTGCATGATCTTTAATATAATCTACTGAAAAATCGCCAATCGCATCAGTTAGGTGTTTTGGCGTGCCCTCTAAAAGTGACAAATCACTTTGCGAAGCGTAAGGCTTAAGCGTAGTATTTATATACTTTTGATTGTATGGTGTTGCATACTTATCTACGTATTCCGACTTAAAGGTCCAGCCTTTTCTATCGGATTGTAATGCCAAATAATACGATTTTGTACGTTTTCCTTCCACAGGAGCAGTTATAATATGGTGTATATCGGCAGGCAAATCAATGCCATAATCGCCTACTAAAGGATGTGGCGTACCATGGCTCTTACCTACAAAAGCCGTTTGATAGCCTTGTGCTTTAAGAACGTCAAAAATATTAACACCATCTTCTGCAATTACTTTTTTCTGTTGAAATGGTTTTATAGGTAGATTAGGAAACCCTTTCGTTCTTTTGTCTTGCCTGCTTAGAGAGCCTACATTATACACTTGATTATCTGCTCCTGTAGGATACTGCCCGCTAATTAATGATGCTCTAGATGGCGCACAATTTTGATTGGTATAGGCATGAGTGAATGACATACCTTGAGAGGCCAATTTATCAATTACTGGTGTTTCGTATGTATTAGAACCTCTACCGCCATTGGTGTTACCTGTACTTATATCCGTCCACCCTAAATCATCAGCAAATAATAATACGATATTGGGTCTTACTATTTTTTTAGTTTTAGATTGAGAGAAATTCAATAGTGGTAATAATACCAGAACACCTATTGCAATTTTTGAAAATACGCTCATTTAAATTAATTTTTTCTTTTTTTGATTTGGTAATTATAATCTTAACTTCAGTTTAATAAACAACATGAATCATCGGTCTGCACCAATTACATTTACAGGCGTTTTTTGACCACCATTTACTCGTTTTTTCTGCGCTACAAAATAGGGCTGAAACGTATAATTTGAGGCTTCATCCCAAATAACATTTTTTTCTGGCAATAATGCTTGTAAAGCGTTCTTTTTGGTTGTAAATTTTATGTTATCAGCTTCGTTATACCATTCATGTGGATCTACACTATGATCATAAAACTCCTCCGTACCATCTTCATAACGTATATACCGATACCCCTCTTTTTTTATAGCATGATTATTCATTGCAAAAGTAGTAATTGCATAAGATGTATCTACACCTTTATCGCTCTGCATCATATCTACCAAACTCTTGCCTTCATTCCTCGCATAGGCTGGAAGTCCACTCAATTCTAATAAGGTTGGATATATAGATAGCATTTCTACAGGTGCTTTAATTTTTTTCCCTCTGGGTAAATTAGGGCCAGCAAATAGTAATGGTGCTTTAGTAGCTGTTTCCCAAAGTGCGTGTTTAGCAAACGTGCCTTTTTCTCCTAAACGATAGCCGTGGTCAGACCATAAAACAATAATGGTATTGTCTGCATGTTTACTACGTTCTAAAGCATCCAAAACACGACCTAATTCGTAATCTACATAACTAATACACGCCAAATAAGCCTGTACAATCTTTTTCCATTCGCCACTTTTCTTTGCCCATTCTGTGGATGGCATCATTGGTAAATCGTTAATTTGTAACCCAACGCTTGGAATATCGTTTAAATCATCAAACTTGTACGGCGGTGTTTCAATTTTATCTAGAGGGTACAAATCGAACCATTTTTGAGGCACATATAAAGGCACATGCACACGCAAAAACCCTAAGCCCATGAAAAAAGGCTTTTCGTAATCCTTTTCTAGACGTTCTTTAACCCAATTTACAGATTGATGATCTGGCATTAAGGTGTCGTTTTCTGGAAAAGCGCCCCAATCTGTGCTTGTCCTTCCGTGTTTTCCTTTAATTCCTTTACCAAACCCATCCCAAACAAAACGTTTTTCAGGGTAAGGTCCAAAACCTTTTACACGACCTCCAGATTCATCAAAAACATCATTAGGTGCATGAATATGAAACAGTTTACCAATGCCCATAGTGTGATACCCATTTTGCTTGAAGTACTCTGGTAAAAACGTAATATCTTTAGTTGCAGGATTTCCTTCTCTTCTAATTTTATTATCAGGCGTCATACCATAGATACCGGTTGTTGATGGCCGTAAACCTGTCATTATCGATGCTCTTGAAGGCCCACAAAGTGGCGCTTGTACATGAGCATTGGTAAAGGTTACTCCCATTTTTGCAAGTCTATCAAAATTTGGTGTTTTTACGTTTGAAAAATTATCAATAGGCCCTATCATGTTATTCAAATCGTCAACCGCTATAAATAAAACATTTGGCTTAGACATTTCATCAATCACTACATTCTTTTTTTTATTATTACATGAAAAAACAGATATCAACACCAACACTAAAAAGTATGCTTTATTCATAATACACTCGTTTTATTCTGCTCTAAAAACAGAGATTTTTTGTTTTAGCTGTTCAACAATTTCAGGATTTTTTTCAGCTATATTATTTTTCTCAAAAGGATCTTTATCTATATTGAATAATTGTATTTTTTCTTTAGCTTTTCTAACGGAATCTGGAACAATTAGTTTGTAAGGTGGAGCAATAGCTATGTTGTAAAATATGCTCGATTCTACGGTATTAAAATCGTGCGCGTAGATTTCTCCAAATATAACATCTCGCTTATTCAATTCAGCTTTATCTAATACACTAACTCCTGATAAGTTTTTAGGCTTATCAATATCTAATATATCCAAAACTGTTGGCATCATGTCAATACTACTCACAACTGTAGTAGTATCCATTTTAGGCTTTATTTTTCCTGCCCATTTATACATAATTGGTGTACGCATACCCAAATCGTAAGGTGAGCGTTTTGAAATTTTATTATACGCTTTATTATTTAAATTCTGTACCCATCCATTGTCGCACACATAAACAAATAGTGTGTTTTCTGTTTGCCCTTTTGCTTCAATAATATCAAATAACTCACCACAGGTTTCATCAAACCATTCACACATGGCCCAATATTTGGCAACATGTTCTGTAGGCGCTTTAGGAAGGTACTTATCTAATAAACGTTGGGGTGGCGTATGCGGTGAATGTGGTAAAAATGGTGCATACCATAAAAAAAACGGTTTCTTTTCTTTTAGTGCAACATCTACATAACTTATTAAGGTATCCATACCTTTTCGACCTATTTCTAAACCATAATCACCATGGCGTCCTCCACGTTTAGGGTCGCCGTGAGTCATACCATCATCAAAACCACCGTTTTTATGATTTCCTATCCACCATTTGCCTGTTTGAAATGATAAATATCCTTTATTTTTTAGTAAATCTGGAAGTGTATTTAAGTCTTTAAAATCGTTAATTACTGGCTTATAATTTTTTGCGCGCCACTCCTTTTTATGCACTCTTTTATCTCCAGGGAGTACTCTATCATTTCCTAAAATTTTATGATCTTTTGGATATAAGCCTGTAATTATAGATGCTAAAGAAGGTGAACACAACGATGTTGGCACATAACCTCTTGTAAATGTTAAACTCTCTGAAGCAAATTGATCTAACCGAGGTGTTTCAATTTGTTCGTGCCCCATAAAACCATAGTCTGTCCAAGATTGATCGTCTGACAAGATGAAAACAATATTTGGTGGTGTTTGAGTTTCTACTCGCGTTTCGTTTTTAGCCGAATTCTCTTTTGACTTATTTTCGCAAGCTAAAAGAGCAGTTACCATCAATAAAATGACACTGAATAATTTAATTGAATTCATTACTGTTTGGTTTTATATTATTCTATTTCAATACTTTAGAATTTCAGCTTCACTTTTAGAACGCTTAATAGCGCCATTATCTCCCAATAAATACATTTTTCTATAATCTGTACCTGACTCTTTTTCACCTACAATAATTCTAGCATCAGGGTGCGGGTTGTCTATAAGAGTAGATATAACGAATGAAGCGTTATTTCGACGTAAAAAAACAGTTCCCTTTTTAAAAGACATACCGCCATTAAAACTATCCCATCTACTTATTTCTCCAATACCTTCACTAGTTTCACTTTCCAAATATATACTCACTTCTTTTGATGATTTTACGTCTATATCACCATTACCTCTAGGAAGCGCTTTATTTTTACTTTTTAACCATACTTCTCCATCCCATCTAAAATGTTGCATGCGTTTGGGACCGCTTCTATCTTCTCCTACATCTGGACCAACCAATATACAAACATGTGGATTTCCATTTGGATCTACATCGGTTATCCCTTGAAATGTCCAATCGTCTGGTATCGCGCTTACCAATGTTTTTTTATCTGCCGTTTCCTTGGTTAAAGGCATTTTTAAAGATTCATTTTTAACATTTTTCCATACTCCAGTTTTAGTATTAAACACCATGTAATACACGTTATGCCTTTCTGGTATGTGCCCTCTAGCATCTTGGGTGTTTTTATTATCTCTACAGATATGATAATCAAACGCGACAATAATATCGTCTCCATTACCTTTGCTCACCCAAGGATACCAAGAATCTTCAGCCTCAATATTTGTTCTACGTTTATGTTTTAAAAAAGAAACAGGTGCTTTAAAAGTAACACCATTGTCTATAGATTTTTGATATACCCAATCGCTTCTATGTGCACCGTGTCTATAAAACAAATAGATATCGCCATTATCCATTTTCACAAACTGACTGTAGGTTCCAAACAATGAAATATTATCTAATGTCTCCCACTCAGATATATCTAAAGGTTTTTTAGAAACTGCATGTAAATTTTTTCCGTAATGATGATTTCCTAAGGGATTTTTGCCATCTTCAGGTGTGCCTCCATGTCCTCCAAAAGCGATATGTATATAATCTGCATCATCAATAAGAATTGCAGGCTTACCGTGATTGTCTATTTTCTTTTTACGGTTAGGGTTTTTTCCCATTTGGCTAACACCTGCTTTAAACGGTCCTTTCCATTCTTTTGTAGTGTGATTATAGGACGCTACATAAGGATCTTCCAACGGCCCTTGGTAAGCAACGTAAGTAATGCCTTTATGATACACCCCTGCAGGATGCTGCACAATAGCAACTGCATTTCCAAAACCGTTATTGGTAAAGTAGTCTACCTTTTGGTTATTTACATCAACATTATGTATCACTCTACTTTTGTGATTACATCCTATCAAGATGAAACATAGACAAATTTTAATTATATGATGTTTTTTTATCATTGAAATTAATGTATTAATCTTAACACTCTGCAACAAGTCTAGTGCTAATTATTTGCATTTTTACTTCAATATTTCTACTAAGAAAAAATAGTTTCATCACTTTTATGCTTTATATTTTATTCTATTGATATTTTAAAAATTTTGTTATTGTCTTCATTAGTATTCCAATTGATAAACAGGGATACCGAACCAGATAAAGGCGCATCTATTGGTGTGGGTTGCGCATCGGGACCAAATTCTGTTGGTTTTTTCCATTTTGAGCCTACTGCAGAAATCGCATTAAAAAAGTAAATACCTTCTTTTTTAGGATATGCCCAAGTAGCACTTTTAGCATTGTTACCATTTACAGGATTTAAAACTCCTAGAATCACATCGCTATTGTTTTGAACCCCTAAAGACACATTATCTTTCATATGAAACACAGCCCATTTCCACGGCGCAAAACACCCTTCGAATTCTGGTTGATTATAGACTTCTCCAGGGATATTTATTTGTTTATCTACTGCATGTACATCATAAACACCTCCCTCAATACGATTCTTCCATATTCTTGCTGGCCCTTCTCCCAACCATCGTTTACTTTTTACTGCTTTAGCATTTATTTCCATACCAACTCCTGCATATTCATAAAGGCCTTCTTTTAAGGAGTATCTATAATCTAATTTTAATTCTCCTGAGGATTTGATTGTCCATCTTATATATTCAAAACCCTTTTGATTTTTACTTTCAATAATAAAATAATCATTCTTATTTTTAATTGAAGCTTTTACCCCAAGTTTCTTATTATATTTCACTTTTAGCGTGTCAGCTCTTTTTACATCAATAAAAGGAAAGTTTTTAATACTCGTTGCTTTTCCTTTAACAGCTATAGTTTTTAAAACACCGGTTACCTCATCAAACAAAATTGTGTTCTCTCCGATATAAAACAGGAACGGATTCTTTTGATCTTGGATGACTTTATTTTGTATTGAAGTTTGAAAAAAGCGTGTGTCTTTTTCAAGACCTAATCGCTTTTCGTAAACTAATACCCCTTTAGTATCAAAAATCTCAAGTGCTAACGCATCAAATTTAGGGAGATTATCTGGTAACACTATCCTTAAGTCTCCTGTACTTCCTGAAGCAATATTTGGCACATTTACTTTGCCAGAGGCTACAGTTCTAAATCCTGAGGCCGATGTATTTGGAGTTTCAAAAGCAATGAGTTTCCATATGATTTTGCATTCATTTAAATTCACAAAATCAAACTTATTCTCAATAGTTAATTCGCCATTAAAATTGGATGTTATGTTATTTTCTTTAATCTGTACTGGCGACCAAATTTCTCTTACCGCATAGTAACTACCATCTTTTTCGCCATGTGGTCCTACAATACCATCTGGCGCATTATTCCCTTGATGAAAGGGCTGGTTATTCATATCGGTTCTTCTCAAACCTTCATCAAAAAGTGCCCAAATCATTAGGCCACCTCCTACTTTAGAGGTCTCTATGGCATCCCAGTAGGTTTTTAAGTTTGCACCGCCACCACCATCATAAAGTGCATGCAAGGCTTCATTAGGCAATACAATATGATTCTCTTCAAACAGACGTTGCTTTAATAAAGTATAAGAAGGATAAAAATTAGTTTTTACGATATCAAAATCGGGGGAATAGTTTTTATAAATATCTCCTGTTTTGGTTTCATTTTTTAAAGGTCTTCTTTTCTGAATATCCCACTTAAAAAAAGCGGCATCAAATTTGGGATTGTGTGCCAAATGGTTGCCATTACTCCAAAGCACAACCGATGGATGATTGACATCTCTTACAAGAAGTTCTTTTACAATCTTACTGCCAATTGCATCAGGATAGGGATGCCTCCAACCTGGTAATTCGTCCATTGCCATTAGCCCTAAAGAATCGCATAGGTCTAAAAACTCAGCATCTGGCGGGTAATGACAAATGCGCACGGTATTAAAATTCATCTCCTGCATTAGTTTTACATTATCTAGCATATCTTGCCTAGTTAATGTGCGCCCTGTCTCTGGCCTAAAACTATGCATGTTTGCTCCTTTTAATAAAATGCGTTTGCCATTGAGGTAAAAACCGTCATGGTCGCGCACTTCAAAGGTTCTAAATCCAAACTTTTGCTTGTAGCTATGTATTGTTTTCTTTTTTTGTTTTAAAGTAACCTCAACACGATATAAGTTTGGATATTCATGAGACCATAGTGCAACATTTTTTAAACTAACCTTTAAATGACTTTTATTTTTTGAAACCTTTCCAGAAAATGACTTTCCTACTTTTTGGTTATTCCTGTCGTAAATTTGTGCTGTAACGGATACATTTTCTTTAAAAGCATCTGTAAATACATCCATTTTAAAATCACCATTCATTTGGGCATCAATAGCAACACGATCTATAAAATTTGTGGGTAACTCTTCAATATAAACAGGTCTAAAAATGCCTCCAAACAACCAGTAATCTGCAATGCGTTCTGCTTTTACTACTTGTGGATGCGTTGCTGGTTTCAATACTTCAACTTCTAAAATATTGTTTCCTGATTTTAAAAAATTAGTGATTTCATATTTAAACTCTGTAAAGCCTCCTATGTGTGTATCTCCTATTTGTTGTCCATTTAATTTGACTGTTGTTTCGGTCATGGAACCCTGAAAAACAATAAAATAACGTTTATCTGATTTTAAATTGAATTTAAAGTTATGACGGTACAACCCCATTTCTGGTCTTGTTTTATAATCTTTGTGGTCTTTGCCATAGGTATAATAGCCAAAACCTTTAGTTTCCCAATTTGATGGCACAGGAATGCTGGTCCAGTATCCGCTATTACGACCTTCAGACATTTTAAAGTCCCAGTCTACAGCGGTATCGGCATAGGTACCCGACAAGTAGGTTTTTGTTTGTGCTTTAAGGCCTGTTAGGATTAAGCAAAACAACAGGAATCCCAATACATCTTTTAGTTTAACAGCCATGGTTTCGCTTTTTATATTTTTATAATGACACGCCTCTTTTCCACGGTATAAAATCGTGCTGTCCTAATAATTTTGCTTTAGTAACTACTGTACCACTTGCGACTTTTATGATAAAATCGAGCAGTTCTTCTGCCATTTCCTGTATGGTTTTTTCGCCACGAATCACTGCGCCTGTTTCAATATCTATAATATCAGACATTTTATCTGCCAGTTCTGTATTGGAAGCGACTTTTATCACAGGAGCGATAGGATTACCTGTTGGCGTACCTAATCCTGTGGTAAACAACACCAAATTAGCTCCTGCCCCCACCAAAGCGGTGGTGCTTTCCACATCATTGCCTGGGGTACACAAGAGGTTTAATCCTGGTTTAGACAAATACTCTCCATAATCTAAAACGGCTTCTACTGGAGAAGCGCCTCCTTTTTTTGCTGCCCCAGCAGATTTCATGGCATCGGTAATAAGACCATCTTTTATGTTTCCCGGAGAGGGATTCATATCGAACCCAGATCCTGCATTAATCACCGAATTTTCAAAATCCTTCATGAGTTTTAAAAACTTCTCAGCATCGTCTTCATGTACACATCGGTTCACCAATTCTTGTTCTACACCACAGAGTTCTGGAAATTCTGCTAAAATCGCAGTTCCGTTTAAAGCAACTAGCATATCAGATACCATCCCTAAAGTGGGGTTTGCAGAAATGCCCGAAAACCCATCGGAACCTCCACATTCTAATCCGATTCGTAATTTGGATAATGGTGCTGGTTTTCGGCGGACGGTATTGGCTTCTTTTATAGCGCTAAAAGACGTTTTTATAATGGTAGATAACATCTCATCTACTGTTCCCATTTGCTGCTGTTCGTAGATTAGAACTGGCTTTTCTAAATGAGGGTTTATGGCGTGTAATGCCGCTTTAAAAGTCGTTATTTGTAAATTTTGGCAACCTAAACTGAGTACAGTAACGCCTGCGACATTGGGATTATTTACATAGCCTGCTAATAATTTTGCTAAACTTTCGGCATCTTGACGAATACCACCACAACCACCAGGATGCGTTATGAAGCGCACATCAATATTATCAAAAACTCTAGTTGTTTTGTTGGACTCTTCTACAACTTCTTTTCCTGATATTAATGCTCTTAACAGATTTTGGTGCGGGTTTTCGGCGGATGGTATTGGCTTCTTTTATAGCGCTAAAAGACGTTTTTATAATGGTAGATAACATCTCATCTACCGTTCCCATTTGCTGCTGTTCGTAGATTAGAACTGGCTTCTCTAACTGAGGGTTTATGGCGTGTAATGCCGCTTTAAAAGTCGTTATTTGTAAATTTTGGCAACCTAAACTGAGTACAGTAACGCCTGCGACATTGGGGTTATTTACATAGCCTGCTAATAATTTTGCTAAACTTTCAGCATCTTGACGAATACCGCCACAACCACCAGGATGCGTTATGAAGCGCACATCAATATTATCAAAAACTCTAGTCGTTTTGCCGGCCTCTTCTACAACTTCTTTTCCTGATATTAATGCTCTTAACAGGTTTTGGTGCGGGTTATTTTTCTGTTCTAATAGTTCTTTATCAAAGATCTCTTTTAATATTTCTATGTTTCTGTTTTCACAAAAAACAAGAGGAAAAAACAACCATACATTCTCTGTACCTACTTGCCCATCGGGGCGGTGGTAGCCCAAAAATGTTTTGTCTTTCCAGCGCTCTACATTTGGCGCATTCCAACCTAAAGTTTCTGTTTTACCAAACACCTTCTCGCTTTCGTGTTTAAGGTTTCGTGTTGTTAATACCTCTCCCGTATTTATAAACGCGGTTGCTTTACCTACTAAAACGCCATACATTATGATCTTATCACCAACATGAAAGGGGGTTAATGCCACCTTATGTTTAGATGTTGTGTCCGATATAATTTTTACTGCAGTACCTTGACAAAACGCGGTAGTTCCCGCCTCTAGGTCTACCAAAGCCACAGCAACATTATCTAAGGCATTTACTTTTATTAGCTTTTCTTTCATTACACGTCTTAAAATTGTTTTGAAAAATGGAGAAACCCTTGTTCTATGCCCTTGCTTTCAATCGCTTCTAAAGCATAGGTTATGGCATGTGTTAAGCCCTTTACCTCGTTTAAGTTTTCACCCCAATACGTTTCTAAACCCAACACCGCTTTTGCTACAGAAGATAGTGTGTCTAACTTCCAAAGTTCAGAAAATTGCGCTTCAATAGCTGCACTGTCTTTCACAGGAAGCACCGCGCCTTTCCAATGGCCTTTATAAAACTGAATTAAACAGGCAAAAGCAAAGGTTAAATGCGTTGGCAATGTTCCCTTAAGTTTTAGGTATTCTAAAAGACTTGGTAGGACTCTAACTTTAAATTTTGATACGGTATTTAAAGCGATACTTGATAATTTATGTACTATAAAAGGGTTTTTAAACCTATCAAAAACGGCTTCGGCAAAATGTGCTAATTCTGCCTCGTCCATGTCTAGGGTTGCTATAATTTCATTAAAAACAGCCTTCTCTACAAATGCACCTGTAAATGGATGTTCTATGGTTTCTTTAACTGTTGTATTACCATACAATAAAGAAAAAGGTACCATAGCGGTATGTGCCCCATTTAAAATTCGAACTTTTCGCGTTCTGTAAGGTTGCATATCCTCTACAATCTTTACATCTAAGGTGGTTTTGCTAAATGGTAATGCTTTTTTTAATGCAGCTCCTCCTTCGATAACCCAAAGAAAAAATGGTTCGGCAGCCACTATTAAATCGTCTTTATATGCCAATTGACGCGTATAGTTTTCAATATCGTTTTTGGGATACCCTGGCACAATGCGATCTACCAAAGTATTGTGAAAAGAATTACACTCTAAAATCCATGTTTTAAATTTCAAACTTAATTCCCAATCGTCTATGTAGCGTAATATGATCTCTTTTAATGTTTTTGCATTGTAGTTGATAAGCTCACAAGGTATTATTTTTAATCCTTTGGTGCTGTCGCCATTAAAATGCTTAAACCTTTCGTACAAAAACACTGTGAGTTTTGCTGGAAAAGAACGTGGCGGCTGCATTTCTAACGAGTCGCTTTTCACATAAGCAATACCTGCTTCTGTGGTATTAGAGATCACAAACTCTAAGTGGTCTTCTTTTGCCAAACTAAGGTACTCTTGAAAATCGGTATACGGATTAACACCTTGCACTACATTTGTTATAAGCTTGTGCTCTTGAATGTCCTGCCCTCCTTTTCGGCCTTTCATAAAAAGTGTGTATAGCCCATCTTGATCGTTAATCAAGTTAATCATTCCATTTTCTATGGGTTGTACTATGGCGATTCCTGCATTAAAGCTAGCGGCTTTATTTAATTCTTGAAATGCATAGCCTATAAATGCCCTTAAAAAATTACCTTCTCCAAATTGCACCACTTTAATTGGTAACTTGTCTTCTACTTTTAAAGTCCTTCTATTTAAACCTTGCTTTGTAATCCTTGTTTATGCACTCTTTTTTTAATGACATTGTTACAGATATTTTAATAGGGTATTTTCACATGAATACCTCTAAGAAGCGATATTTACATTGAAATAATTAACGCTTTAACTCGTTGAGTTTCCCTTTTATTCTTTTATCTCTTCTTCTTTAAAATTTTAGCTTCACTTTTAACACGCTTAATGGGACCGTTGTCTCCTAACAAATACATTTTTTTATAGTCTGTTCCAGATGCTTTTTCTCCCACAATAATTCTAGCGTCGGGATGCGGATTATCTATAAGTGATGATATCACAAAAGCAGCATTTTTTCGACGTAAAAGCACCGTTCCTTTTTTAAAGGATGCACCACCATTAAAGCTATCCCACCTACTAACTTCTCCAACATCGTCACTCATTCTACTTTCTAAATAAAGACTTACTTCTTTTGATGATTTTACTTCTATATCACCATTACCTCTAGGCAGGTCTTTATTATTACTTTTTAGCCAACTTGTTCCATTCCATCTAAAATGTTGTATGCGTTTGGAACCGCTTCTTTTTTCACCTATGTCGGGGCCTACCATCATACAAACTTGCGGGTTTCCACTAGGGTCTACATCAACCACACCTTGAAATGTCCAATCGTCAGGAATTTCCCTTACCAACGTTTTTTGGTCTGCCATTTCCTTAGTTAAAGGCATTTGTAATG
>CALDUF010000032.1 GCA_937923515.1 uncultured Flavobacteriaceae bacterium | reverse complement strand
GCCCTCTTTTGCTAATGCCACATCAACAGCCTCGGCAGTTTGTAACTCTTCAAAACCAACATTGGTTAAATCCTCGCGCATTGGTTTTACTAATTCTGCTGGATACATATTTTTTATTTTTATATTATATTAAACTTTATAGTGCAAAGTTAATCAAAAATCGTGCAAAAAGTATTTGGGCGTTCCCTTAAAACGCTTATGGCGTTATAAGGTCAGGCTATCCGCTATATCTTTTTGCGAAGAAGCCTGTAAAGTGTTTAGTATTCTACTAGTAATTATTGCCATTTATAAAACTTAAATTTTACTGCTCAAGGCTTCGCAAAAAGGATGCCGCTGCTATCCTTAACGCGGGCTAAATAGGATGGTTTAGATAGTAAAACAAACATCTACCAAAACATCACACACCTAAAATTAGTATAGCTTACGTAACAAAACGCTAAAATTTTCAACTAACAGTAGTATATTTGAATTCTTATTAAAAACAAAACACATACATGAGTTTTTCAAAATGGATAGGTGGTGCATTAGGATGGTCTTTTGGAGGGCCTATTGGTGCCATAATTGGTTTGGCAATTGGCAGCGTTATAGATGCTATGGCAAATGGAGAAGGCAACCCGCTTTTAGGAGAACGTCAATCTTCAAAAGGAAGAAGAACCACCTATAGAACGCAACCCAGACAGCGCCCACAAACCCAGTCTGGAGATTTTGAAGTAAGTTTGTTAATACTAGCCTCAGTAATTATAAAGGCCGATGGTGTGCAGGACCAGCGCGAACTAGATTTTGTGCGTAAACAGTTTTTAAACATGTATGGTAAAGATCGTGCAAACCATGCATTTAAATTATTTAAAGGTATTAGTAAGCAAAACATATCGGTAAGGCCCGTGTGTTTGCAAATTCGCCAAATGATGGATCATGCGTCTCGCTTACAACTCATTCACTTTTTATTTGGTATAGCAAAAGCCGATGGTACAGTTACCCAAGACGAAGAACGCCAAATTTACACTATGGCGGGCTATTTAGGTATTAGTTCTAAAGATTATACAAGCATAAAAGCTATGTTTTATAACAGTAAAGACAATGCTTATAAGATTTTAGAAGTTGATAAAAATGCTAGTGTAGACGACATTAAAAAAGCCTACAGAAAAATGGCTAAAAAGTACCACCCAGATCGTGTAATTCATTTAGGTAAAGAACATCAAGCAGGTGCCGAAGAAAAATTTAGACAAGTACAAGAGGCTTACGAGCAGTTGCAGAAAGAGTTGCGGTTTTAAGATGTAAAATCAGTTAAAACACCCGACATTATAACTGCAACAATTAACAGGATTAAGAATGCTACAACTATAATTGTACCTGTTTTAGTAATCCCATCTTTTTGAAAAATGTAATTTCTTTTTTTATCATCATCTTCTTTTACAAACTCAAAATTTCCTTTTTCTTTTTTCATAGTATTGGTTTATGTTTACAAAACTACTACAGATCTATTACGGAAGGGTGTTGATATGGATTTGATATTGACTCAAACACATTGTTAGTAACATACCAAAAGCAATATTTTTAATACATTGCAATTTTAATAAAGCTATCATAATTATGATGAAAAACATATTTGACAAACAGGTTACTGATGAGTTTATTAAAAGGATAAATAAACTTGAAACTTCAACAAAACCGAAATGGGGTAAAATGAGTGTAGACCAAATGCTGGCACATTGTAACGTTACGTATGAAATGGTATTTGAGCAAAAACACAAAAAACCAAACAGCTTCACGAAGTTAATACTAAAACTATTTGTAAAAAATACTGTAGTAAATGATACACTATACAAGAAAAACGGAAGAACAGCACCACAGTTTTTGATTACTGATACCAAAAATTTTGAAGCGGAGAAAAAGCGATTGATTGACTATTTGGAAAAAACTCAAGGACTGGGAGCAGATTATTTTAATGGTAAAGCATCTCACTCGTTTGGAACGCTGTCCACTCAAGAATGGAACAACATGTTTTATAAACATATAGACCATCATTTAAACCAGTTTAATGTATAAACCGAAGTGAAGTTTCGGTTTTACGCACCTTCATTTCAACAGTTTTTCCTAAAATTAAGGCACGATTATCTTTTTCATGGCCAGCTTTCATATTAAAAGCTACAGGAAAATTATAGTCTGCCAATACATCTAAAATTAGTTGTTCTATTGTAGATCCCCAAGGTGTCGTATTTCGTTTTATTTTGGTCATATCGCCAATAATCACACCTTTACAATTCTCAAAATAACCTGCACGTTTTAAACTCTGTAACATCCGGTCTATATGGTACTTATATTCGCCAATTTCTTCAATAAAAAGTATCTTACCAGAAGTGTCAATGCTAGTTTTAGAGCCCAACATGGTATGTAATATAGTTAAATTTCCACCCACTAAAGGTGCTGAAACAGTACCAGGTTGGTTGTATTGAGAACCTTTTAGTGTGTAGCTTAAATTATCACCAAATAGTGCTGATTTAAACGTAGACACGGTCGCTGCAATAGTTTCGGCATCATCCTGTAAACTGGTACACATCATAGCATGTAGCGACTGGATTCCTAAATTATGTACTTCGTTATGAATTGCTGTAATATCAGAATATCCAATAATCCATTTGGGGTTTTCTTTAAATGTACTCCAATCTAACTTATCTAAAATTCTAACACTACCGTAACCACCGCGAGCGCACCAAATAGCACTAATGCTAGGGCTGTTTAATGCGTTTTGAAAATCTTCACAGCGCTCATCATCAGTTCCTGCAAAATGGCGTCCTTGGTTAAACACATGTTTACCAACAACAGCATGCAAACCCCAACCTTTTAAAAGGGCTTTTGCTTTTTGTATTTCACCATCTCTTTGTTTTAATATTCCTGCTGGCGCAACTATGGCAACAGTATCGCCTGCTTTTAAATATGGAGGTTGTTTCAAAGTCATGTGATGTTGAGATAATACTTCGTTTTGTGCCAAGGCTGCCCCGTTTCCAAAGAAAAAAACAACACAAAATAAAGCACTATTAAGTAAGGTTTTATACATAATGTAAATGTACATTTTTTTAGTGAAACTCAATTTTGAAAACACTAAAGACACTTTCATAATTGCAAGTTTAACTTATACCAATTAAAGGCGGGATCTTATATTGCTAAGCGTTTTTAGATTGATAGATTTTTTTTCGAATACGCTCTTAAAATGTGTACTTTTACGGCTTCAAAAATAAAGCGCTATTTTAAGCGAAACACGAGGATCTATAAAATGTAAAACCTTAGTTTATGAGGTTGCTAAAATTATCCACTCTTCGCAACGCTATTTAATTTAAGCCATGAGCACACCAAAAAGATACACCATTACCACAGCATTACCATACACTAATGGCCCTATACACATTGGACACTTAGCTGGTGTTTACGTTCCAGCTGATATTTATGCGCGGTATTTGCGCCTAACAGGAAACGATGTAGCATTTATTGGAGGTAGTGATGAGCACGGTGTGCCAATTACCATAAAAGCTAAAAATGAGGGAGTATCGCCGCAAGATATCGTAGATAAATATCATGCGATTATTAAAAAATCGTTCGAAGATTTTGGGATTACTTACGATAATTATTCGCGTACTTCGGCACCAATTCACCACGAAACGGCTTCAGATTTTTTTAAAACGCTAAATGAAAAAGGCGAGTTTATTGAAGAAACTTCAGAACAATTATACGACGCAGAAGCGAATCAGTTTTTGGCAGATCGATTTGTAGTGGGCACTTGCCCAAAATGTGGCAATGAGGAAAGCTATGGCGACCAATGTGAAAACTGCGGCACCAGCCACAATGCTACAGATTTAATTAATCCAAAATCGGCTATTACTGGAAATGTGCCTACTTTAAAGCAAACCAAGCATTGGTTTTTACCTTTGGATAAACACGAGGCATTTTTAAAAGAATGGATTTTAGAAGGCCATAAAAAAGATTGGAAACCTAATGTATACGGCCAATGCAAGTCGTGGATTGATGATGGGTTACGCCCAAGAGCAGTAACTAGAGATTTAGATTGGGGAATTCCTGTACCAGCAGAAGGTGGCGAGGGCAAAGTATTATATGTTTGGTTTGATGCGCCTATTGGCTACATTTCATCTACAAAAGAATGGGCCGCACGAGAAGGTAAAGATTGGGAACCTTATTGGAAAGATAAAGATACCAAGTTGGTTCACTTTATAGGAAAAGATAATATTGTGTTTCACTGTATTATTTTCCCCGCAATGCTAAAAGCAGAAGGCAGTTACATTTTACCAGAAAATGTCCCAGCGAATGAGTTTTTAAATTTAGAAGGCAATAAATTATCTACCTCTAAAAATTGGGCAGTTTGGTTACCAGAATATTTAGAAGCGTTTCCAGGGCAGCAAGATGTATTGCGTTATGCCTTAAACGCTAATGCTCCAGAAACTAAGGACAACGATTTTACTTGGAAAGATTTTCAAGCCAGAAATAACAACGAGTTGGTTGCCATTTTTGGAAACTTTATAAACCGTGTGGTAGTATTAACTAACAAATATTACGAAGGCGTAGTGCCAGAACCTTCAGTTTTTGATACTGTTGATGAAGAAACATTGGCAACTATAAAAGCGTACCCAAATGTTATTGCCAGTTCTATCGAACGTTATCGTTTTAGAGAAGCAGGACAAGAACTCATGAATTTAGCGCGATTAGGGAACAAATATCTAGCCGATGCTGAACCTTGGAAAGTGATTAAAGAAGACGAAGCCCGCACAAAAACCATTATGTATGTGGCGCTTCAAATAGCCAGTGCTTTAGCAACATTAAGCGAACCATTTTTACCGTTTACTTCTAAAAAGTTGAAACATATCCTTTGTCATTCTGAACTTGATTCAGAATCTCAATGGAATGATATAAAAACTAATGAAGTCCTGTTACCAGCAGGTCATCAGATAGGAAAAGCAGAATTACTGTTTTCTAAAATTGAAGACGACACCATTCAAAAACAATTAGATAAACTAGAGGCCAGTAAAAAAGCCAACGAAGCTGCAAATAAAGTTGTAGAACCACAAAAAGACACCATTACTTTTGAAGATTTTACAAAGTTAGATATACGTGTGGGCACTATCTTAGAAGCTGAAAAAATGCCAAAAACTAAAAAGCTATTAAAACTTAAAGTTGATACGGGTATTGATACACGCACTATTGTATCAGGCATTGCTGAAAGTTTTTCTGCTGAGGAAGTCATTGGGAAACGTGTTACTGTTTTGGTAAACCTAGCACCAAGAGCATTACGAGGTGTTGAAAGCCAAGGTATGATTTTGATGACGGAAACGTCAGAAGGTAAATTAGTATTTGTAAATCCTGATGACGCTAGGGTTGGTAATGGGTTACAGATAAGTTAAATTATTATAATTAGAACTTGTTTTGCTTCAAAAAACACCATGCTTAGCACCTAACGCTAATGCCAACAAAAAAGCTTTATCAAAAAATTTGATAAAGCTTTAAGTACTCAAGGTGGGAATCGAACCCACACTTCCGAAGAAACTGGATTTTGAATCCAGCGCGTCTACCAATTCCGCCACTTGAGCAATTTTGGACTGCAAAAATATATTTTTTTTCGATATGATACATCAAAATACTAGGCAATATACTTTTCAGGTTAAAATAAATGTCTAAATTTGCACCTCGTTTTAAAAAACACAACCTTTAAATCCTAAAAAACAACTAGTTAAACATGGCCGTTGTAAATACTGAAGCTAAAATTTTTGCTTGTACACAAAGTAAAGTCTTAGGAGAGAAGATTGCTAAAGCTTTTGGAGCTAAGCTTGGTAATGTTATTACTTCAACATACAGCGATGGCGAATTTCAACCTTCGTACGAAGAATCTATTCGTGGTACTAGAATTTTTATTATTGGTTCTACAAATCCAGAACCCAGGAATTTAATGGAAATGTTGTTGATGATTGATGCTGCTAAACGCGCATCAGCAAGACACATTACTGCCGTAATGCCTTATTTTGGTTGGGCAAGACAAGACAGAAAAGATAAACCTAGAGTACCTATTGCGGCAAAATTAGTAGCCAAAATGCTTGAAGCTGCTGGTGCAACACGTATTATAACAATGGATTTGCATGCAGATCAAATTCAAGGGTTTTTTGAAAAACCAGTGGATCATTTATATGCTTCTATCATATTTTTACCCTATTTAAAAAGTTTAAACCTACCTAATTTAACTATAGCTTCACCCGACATGGGAGGTTCTAAAAGAGCTTATGCTTACTCTAAAGCATTAGAAAGCGATGTTGTAATTTGTTATAAGCAGCGCGCAAAAGCAAACGTAATATCACATATGGAATTAATTGGTGATGTTACAGGAAAAAACGTGGTTTTAGTAGATGATATGGTTGATACTGCTGGAACGCTAACCAAAGCAGCAGATTTAATGATGGAAAGAGGTGCATTAAGCGTGAGAGCTATATGTACACACCCAATATTATCTGGTTCAGCATACGAAAGATTGTCTGATTCTAAGTTAGAAGAACTAATTACAACAGATTCTATTCCACTAAAAGAAGAAAACGAAAAAATTAGAGTATTAAGTTGTGCAGATTTATTTGCAGAAGTTATGGATAAGGTACATCATAATAAATCCATCAGTTCTAAATTTGTTATGTAACACCCAAGGAAACCCTACTCTTAAACAATGAATAATTTTAATTAATATATATAAATAACAATGAAATCAATTACAATCAACGGATCTCAAAGAGAAAGCGTGGGCAAAAAAGCAACAAAAGCCTTACGTAATGCTGGACAGGTACCTTGCGTATTATACGGAGGAGACCAACCAGTGCATTTCTCTGCACCAGAATTGGCTTTCTCTAAACTTGTATACACGCCTAATGCGCATACAGTTGTGATTGCCTTAGATAATGGAGTTACTTTAAATGCAGTACTTCAAGACATTCAATTTCACCCTGTAACAGACAGAATTCTACATATAGATTTCTACCAGTTATTTGAGGATAAAGAAATTGCACTAAACATACCAGTACAACTTGTGGGTAACTCTAAAGGTGTTAAAAATGGTGGTGTTTTAAGAAAAAACAATAGAAAACTTCGTATTAAAGCGCTTCCTGCTAATTTACCAGATTTTATAGAGATAGATATTACGCCTCTTAAAATTGGAGATAAAGTAGCTGTTGGAGATTTACCAAGCGAAGATTATACATTCTTACACTCTGACAATACTGTGGTTTGCCAGATTAAAACTGCAAGAACTGCAATTGTTACTGACGATGATGAGGAAGAAGAAGGAGAAGAAGGTGCAGCGGCAGAAGCAGCAGCAGAAACTCCTGCAGCAGAAGCTTCACAAGAATAGATTTAGCTTCAAATACAACACAAAGCACCTCCCAAAAAGAGGTGCTTTTTTATTACAAAAAACCTTAGAAAACAACTTTCATTTTAAATTAAAAAATATATCTTTGCACGCGAAAACTTAGAAACGGTTTTAACAACTAAATCGCATAATATTAAATACATAAGTAATGTCTAAAATTACAGGTAAAGTTGCACAAATAGTAGGTCCAGTTATCGATGTTGCATTCGGCGCAGGATCAGAACTTCCAAAAATTTACGATTCATTAGAAATTAATAGACCAGACGGGTCCACATTAGTATTAGAAGTGCAATCTCACATTGGTGAAGACACAGTACGAACTATTGCGATGGATTCTTCAGATGGTTTAAGTAGAGGAACTGAAGTGAACGCTACAGGTGCTCCAATACAAATGCCTATAGGAGACGATGTGTACGGACGTTTATTTAATGTTATTGGAGATGCAATTGATGGTTTAGGTGATTTACCTAAGGCTGGTGAAGCAGGTTTACCAATTCACAGAAGTGCACCAAAATTTGAAGACTTGTCGACTTCTACAGAAGTTTTATTTACAGGTATTAAAGTAATCGACTTAATTGAGCCTTATGCAAAAGGAGGTAAAATTGGTTTATTTGGTGGTGCAGGTGTAGGTAAAACGGTATTAATACAAGAATTAATAAATAATATAGCGAAAGGTCACGGTGGTTTATCAGTATTTGCTGGTGTAGGTGAGAGAACGCGTGAAGGAAATGACCTTTTAAGAGAAATGTTAGAGTCTGGAATTATAAAGTATGGTGACGACTTTATGCACTCTATGGAAGATGGCGGATGGGATTTATCTAAGGTTGATAAATCTGCAATGAAAGATTCTAAAGCAACTTTTGTTTTTGGACAAATGAATGAGCCTCCTGGAGCTCGTGCTCGTGTAGCACTTTCAGGATTAACTATAGCAGAATATTTTCGTGATGGCGCAGGCGACGGACAAGGAAAAGACGTATTGTTTTTCGTAGATAACATTTTCCGTTTTACACAAGCAGGTTCAGAGGTATCAGCATTACTTGGGCGTATGCCTTCAGCAGTAGGTTACCAACCTACATTAGCAACCGAGATGGGTGCCATGCAAGAGCGTATTACATCAACTAAAAAAGGATCTATTACATCTGTACAAGCGGTTTATGTACCTGCCGATGATTTAACCGATCCTGCTCCAGCAACAACCTTTGCGCACTTAGATGCTACAACAGTATTGTCTCGTAAAATTGCAGAGCTTGGTATTTACCCTGCAGTAGATCCATTAGATTCTACATCTAGAATTTTAACAGCTGATATTTTAGGAGCTGAACATTACGATTGCGCACAACGCGTAAAAGAGTTATTGCAACGATACAAGGAATTACAAGATATTATTGCAATTCTAGGTATGGAAGAATTATCTGAAGAAGATAAAATGGCTGTGGGTAGAGCAAGACGTGTACAACGTTTCTTATCACAACCTTTCCACGTAGCTGAACAATTTACAGGTATTCCAGGTGTTTTAGTCGATATTAAAGAAACTATAAAAGGGTTTAATATGATTATGGATGGTGAGTTAGATCACTTACCAGAAGCAGCATTTAACCTTAAAGGAACTATTGAAGAGGCTATAGAGGCAGGAGAAAAAATGCTTGCTGAAGCGTAAT
>CALDUF010000031.1 GCA_937923515.1 uncultured Flavobacteriaceae bacterium | reverse complement strand
AAAAGATAATAAGCTATTTTTATGTTCGTACAATTCTGCACTTAACACTTTCTGCGTCTTTGCGTCTCTCCATTCTGTATACCTCCAATTGCCATCTGTTGCGGTACACCCCATAATGTTTTTACCACGAGCATATACACTTGTGGCTACTTTATCCCACTTTTTATTAGGCGCATCTAATAAAGGCATGATACTTTTACCATCGAATGCTTTGCTCTCTATATTACAATAGTCTACCAGTGTTGGAAAAATATCGACATTCTCTACCAATGCATTAGATGCTACGCCTGTCTTACGCTTTTCATAGCCTGTTTCTCTACTGATGATTAACGGCACACGAACATCGATCTCTACATTAGAATGCTTGCACCAAGCGCCATATTCTCCAATTTTATAGCCATGGTCGCTCATAAACACAACCATCGTGTTTTTGCGCAAATCTAAATCTTCTAACGTTTTCATGACTTTCCCTACTTGGGCATCGATATAACTTATAGAGGCATGGTAGCCGTGAATTAAATCGCGGGTTAAATCATCATCTAAATCGCCTTCTTTAGGAATGCCATGATAACCTTTTAATTCTC
Source organism: uncultured Flavobacteriaceae bacterium (assembly GCA_937923515.1). Classification (GTDB taxonomy): domain Bacteria; phylum Bacteroidota; class Bacteroidia; order Flavobacteriales; family Flavobacteriaceae; genus Jejuia. The sequence continues at coordinate 3,726 of CALDUF010000031.1, read as the reverse complement.
CCCATTTTGTGAGTGCTAAACGGTAAGCGCCTTCTGGTTTTTTTCTAGAAGGAATTTCAAAATCATTTTTATTGTACAAATCCCAATATTTTTTCGGGGCGTTAAATGGTAAATGCGGTTTACTTAAACCTACAAACATTAAAAACTTATCGTCTTTTAATTTTTCTAAGGTTTCTATGGCATATTTAGCAGCACGTCCATCTTTATATGCTTCGTCTGGCACATCTGCATTTTCAAAAGCAGGGCCTTTTAAAGGTTTAACGCCTTCGTCTTTAAGACGTTTAAGCAATGCTTTGTTTTCTGGTTTATTGTAGGTATTGGGTTCTTTTTCAAAATAGGTAGACCATACCTTTTTATCATCAGAGCTATGGTGGTATACTTTACCAATGCTCACGGTCTTGTACCCATTTTTCTTAAACAATTGTGGCATAGATACCACGTCTTTATGTACCGATCTTAAGGGCGTAAAAATGCTATAAATTCCTAAATTTTGGGGGCGGATTCCTGTTAGTGTGCTCATTCGAGAAGGCGCACAAATGGCTTGCTGTACATAGGCTTTTTTAAATAAAACACCTTCTGTTGCTAATTGATCGATATGGGGTGTTTTGGCAGTGGGGCTACCATAACAGCCTAACTCTGCTCTTAAGTCATCTACATAAAACACCAATACATTTGGGGCTTTTTTAGAGGCATCTGTTTTTTCTTGCTGAGCAGTAACACAAAGTGTACTGATGAATAGAAGTCCTAATACTATGATTTTTTTCATTTGTGTGATATAAATTAATCTTATTTAACGGGTTTTGGTGATTGTACAACGCCTTTGCCTTCTTTAAATTTCCAAAATGGAATGGCTGGTTTATTTTCTGCAAACACGTAATTATATTTTTTGAGGTAATAGTCTCTCGATTTAAATTCGTCGCCTAAGGCATCTAACTTCGCCATTAATGTGGCATCTAATTCCTTTTGAAGGGTTTCAAACTCTGGATTATCTAATAAATTGTTCATTTGATAAGGGTCTGCTACGTTATCGAAAAACAAATTTGGCCCTTCTGTAGTTCTGCCATAGGTGTATTGTTTTGTTCTTATAGCACGGTAAGGGAGCTGTTTGAAATTTGATGCAAAGGGCGCTACATTCATTACTAAGGCGGCACGGTCTGCGTTTGGATCTGGATGTGTTATCAATTGGGTTAAATCCTCGCCTTCTATACCTTCAGGAATTTTGATATTGGACAAGCCTAATAAGGATGGTAAAATATCTGGTGTGGTTAAAGGGGCATTGACCACAGCGCCTTTTTGGCTGTCCATACCTGGGTATCTTATTAAAAAGGGTACACGAATAGATTCATCCCAAGCCATTTGCTTAACCCAAGGTCTTATACCGTGCGCACCCATCATTTCGCCATGGTCTGCTGAAAATACAATGATGGTATTATCAGACAGGTTTAAGGTTTCGATTTGTTTTAGCAAACGCCCAATAGCTTCGTCGGTTGCTGTAGCATGTGCATAATAGCCTTGTAATTCTTCTCGGGTACGCTTTTCTAGTCTCTTAGGAACATTAGGATTTAATGTTAACGCCTCTTTAGGATACAGATCTTTGTACTTTTGCGGTGCAGAATGGTGCGGAAAATGAGGCGTTGCTATAGACAATACCGCTAAAAAAGGGGCTTCGTCTTTGGCATGTGCCTCTAAGTAATTATTAGCATCTTCTACGATAGCAAAAGGTGAATAGTCTTTCCAGTATTTTAGTTCGGGATTGTCATTATCATAATACGGCATTTTATTGTAATTATGCGAACATTCTAATCCTTTCCAATAGGTAAACCCTTGGCGACGTTCTTTAGGAATAAATCCTTGACGCCCATGTCCATCTAAGTGCCATTTTCCCCAATAGGCTGTGTTATACCCTTCGACTTTGTATATCTCGGCCATGGTTACTTCTTCTGAGGGTAAGTATATGTCGTTAACAATCATTCCCGTTGTTGTGGGGAACTTCCCTGTAAATAGCGCTGCTCTATGCGGTGTACACACAGGTAAAACAGATACCGCGTTGGTAAAGTTAACTGCTGTTTTTGCAAAGGCATCTAGATTTGGCGTTTTCACATCTTTATTTCCAGCATAACCTAAGGCAGAACCCCGCCATTGATCGGTTAAAATGTAAACGACATTAGGTTGTCGTTGCTTTACATCTACTTTATTGTTAGTTTTTGTGTTTTTATTTTTACAACTAAATAATACACTTATTAGAACGACTAAAATTAGTTTATTTGCCATATTACTATCCATTACATGTTTACTTTTATTGTTACCTTCAATTACGTATAAGTTAACTTTTTACTTGTAATTTAACGGTTTAGGAGATTGTACTTTACCTTGATCTTTTTTAAAGCTCCACCAATCTATAGCATGTTTTTTTGCATCTAAAATATACCCCCATTTTTTCATGTAATAAGCTTTAGGTCTTACTTCGTCTCCTATCTTTTTAAGTTGTTTCTGTAATTTAGTGTCTAAAATTGCTTGAATTTCTTCAAATTTTGGTTTCCCTAACAAGTTATTTTGTTGATGAGGATCATTTATATTATCGTAAAACATACTTGGTCCATTTGGAGTAATAGCATATGTATATTGCTTTGTTCTTATAGCACGATAAGGAGCATCGTTATTATTAGCACCAAATGGAGCTACGTTCATTACTAGTGCTGCACGGTCTGCATCAGGATCTGGATTTTTAATTAATGTAGATAGGTCTTCACCTTCAATAGTTTCTGGTATTTTTATACTAGATAAACTTAAAAGTGATGGCAATATATCTGGAGTTGTTAAAGGCGCATGAACTACAGCACCTTTATACGCTGCAATTTCAGGATGACTTATTAAAAAAGGCACACGTATAGACTCGTCCCATGCCAACTGTTTTACAAATGGTTTTACCCCATGTGCTCCCATCATTTCTCCATGATCTGCAGAAAAAACAATAATTGTATTTTCTATTAAATGCTGTTTTTTAAGATTATCTAAAATCAAACCTATTGCTTCATCTGTAGCTGTCGCATGCGCATAATATCCTTGTAATTCCTTACGACTTCTTTCTTTGAATTTGTCTGCAACATTAGGATTTAAAGTTAAGCCTTCTGGAGGATACATGTCTTTGTATTTCTTTGGAGCAGACGTATGTGGATAATGTGGTGTTGCAATAGAAATAACGGCTAAAAATGGCGACTCATCTTTGGCATGCTGCGTTATATATTTATTAGCATCTTTTGCTATAGCAAACGGAGAATACTCACCCCATCTTTTAATATTTGTATCTTCATTATCATAATAGGGCATTTTAGTATAATTATGAGAACATTCTAAAGCTCGCCAAAACTCAAACCCTTGTCGTCTTTCTTTAGGAATAAATGTATTTCTACCATGACCATCTAAATGCCACTTGCCCCAATACGCTGTGTTATAACCTGCTGATTTGTATATTTCTGCCATGGTTAATTCTTCTGCAGGCAAGTGTATGTCGTTTAAAAACATACCTGTAGTAGTTGGGAATCTCCCTGTAAATAATGCTGCTCGGTGTGGTGTACACACAGGTGTTACAGATACTGTATTGGTAAAATTTATAGCTTCTTTTGCAAATGCATCTAGGTGCGGTGTTTTAACATCTGGATTCCCTGCATAACCTAAAGCAGAACCTCTCCATTGATCTGTAAGGATATAAACTACATTTGGTTTTTT
>CALDUF010000030.1 GCA_937923515.1 uncultured Flavobacteriaceae bacterium | reverse complement strand
TCATAAAACAAAAAAAGACCACTAAAAAGTGGTCTTTTCAATAGTATAAAATACAGTTTACTATATATTAAAAGCTGTTTTTACTGTATCAACAAAGTCTAACTTCTCCCAAGTAAACAACTCTACATCTACAGTTTTACTTTCGCCATTTGGTTGCGAAAAGGTTTTACTTACCGTTCTGTTAGTGCGCCCCATGTGGCCGTAAGCCGCAGTTTCACTGTATATTGGCGCACGTAATTTTAATCGGGTTTCTATGGCATACGGACGCATATCAAAAATTTCAGAAACTTTTTTAGCAATGTCACCATCGCTAAAATCTACTTTTGATGTGCCATAAGTATCAATAAAAACGCCCATAGGCTCTACCACACCAATAGCATAACTTACTTGTACTAAAACTTCATCGGCTACTCCTGCTGCTACCAAATTTTTAGCAATATGGCGTGTAGCATAAGCGGCACTTCTATCTACCTTACTTGGGTCTTTTCCTGAAAATGCACCACCACCGTGCGCACCTTTTCCACCATAAGTGTCTACTATAATTTTACGACCTGTTAAACCCGTGTCGCCATGTGGCCCTCCAATTACAAATTTTCCTGTAGGGTTAATATGGTATGTAATAGTACTATTGAATAACTTTTTAATATGCTCTGGCAGTTTAGCAACAACACGAGGTATTAAAATAGCAACAATATCCTTTCTAATTTTAGCTAGCATGGTATCGTCATCAGCAAAATCATCATGCTGTGTAGACACGACTATGGCATCTATACGTTGTGGCACATTATCATCACTATACTCAATAGTTACCTGACTTTTAGAATCTGGTCTTAAATACGTAATATCTTTATTTTCGCGACGCAATGCAGCTAGTTCTATTAAAATACGGTGCGATAAATCTAAAGCCAAAGGCATAAAGTTTTCGGTTTCGTTAGTGGCATACCCAAACATCATACCTTGATCTCCTGCACCTTGCTCTTCTTTGGTTGCACGATCTACACCTTGGTTAATATCCTCTGATTGCTCATGGATTGCAGAAAATACGCCACAAGAATTACCATCAAACATATACTCGCCTTTGGTGTATCCTATACGATTTATCGTATCTCTAGCTATTTTTTGAACGTCTAAATACGTATTAGACTTCACTTCTCCAGCAAGTACAACCTGCCCAGTGGTAACGAGCGTTTCACAAGCTACTTTTGAGTCTGCATCAAAGGCTAAAAAATTATCTATTAAAGCATCACTAATTTGATCAGCGACTTTATCTGGATGTCCTTCAGAAACACTTTCTGAAGTAAATAAATATGGCATAATATTATATTTACGAAGTAAGATTTGACGAGAAACGTCTCAGGAGTTTACACTGCCTTTAGCATTTTTGCTTACACATTTTGTTTGTGCAAAGAGGTTGCAATCAGTCAAATCTTTCCTCTATGATTTATTGATGTGCAAAAGTAAAAAAAATTAAAAGAATTATATGCCAATTACTTAAGAATCGACAAAAATATACGGACTCCAAAATTCAATAATCTAAATAAAAATAAAACCCACTTTAAATTTAGCTAACCAAAGCGCTAAGCGTATGATAATCAAACTAAACCTCATAAAAAAAGCACCTTTAGAAAAAGGTGCTTTGTAGCAATGTCTTAAGTAATGCCTTACACATTTACAACGCTATTTTCAGCACCTGCATATTCATTCCATGCATAAGCATCAGCTGCTGTATCGTTTACATATTCACCGTCTACTACGTATTTAAACTCGTATGAACTGCCTTTTTCAAGATCAACAGTGCCTTTAAAGGTACCATTTTTGAGTTTTTTAAGCGGCGCTTTTTTAGCGTTCCAATCATTAAAAGATCCTACAAGAGCAACCTTTTTAGCATCTTCTGCTTCAATAGAAAAAGTAACCTTACATACTGGTTTACTTTTTAAATACTGTTTTTTAATAGCCATAATATTAGTGTTAGATTCTACTGCAAATTTATAAAACGATATGTCTCTACATAAATTTAAAGTGCCAATATCCAAAGAATTATCAATTTGGTAATATGTACCTAATCTTATTTAGGGTATGTGAAATTTTTAAGATGTAAATTAAGGTATTGTCAATACGAATCTGATGTTTTGTATTGATTTTCAACCATTTCCACCTAAATACCAATACGTTTTTCCAATTAAAGTATTACGTATGTGTTTGATTAAAAAACTTTAACTTTACGCTTTTAAATTATATCATGTTCGGAAAAAAGAAACAGCAACCGCAAATAGATGCAGCACAATTAGAGCTTATTGAAGCTGCACAAAAACGCATTAAACAAAAAAAACGTTTGTATGCGCATTTTGTGTTATTCTTAATTGGCTGTGTACTTATTATTGTTGCTAATACCGTTTTAGGTATTGGCGAAAATTTTACAATTGCAGGCATCAATTGGTTTGTGTATGCTATTTTAATTTGGTTATTCTTGTTTCTTTATCATCTATTTAATGTTTTTGTAACTCATAAATTTATGGGTAAAGCTTGGGAAAAACAACAATTAGAAAAATTGGTAGCCAAACAACAAACACGAATTGATGCGCTTAAAGAAGGTTTTAGAAAAGAGGAAACATTAAAAGCCAAAAGTGAAGTGTTTAATGAAGTACAAACACCTAAAAATAGTAACGGTAACAAAGCAACGGAATTAACCATTATTGTTGCAGCTGCCGAAAACAATGCTATTGGATTAGGCAATAAACTTATTTGGCATTTAAGTGACGATTTAAAACGATTTAAGGCCTTAACCAGCGGTCATCATATTATTATGGGGCGCAAAACCTTCGAAAGTTTCCCTAAACCTTTGCCTAATAGAACCCATGTTGTAATTACCAGACAAAAAGACTACCAAGCCCCCAGTGGCGTTATAGTTGTGCATTCTTTAGAAGATGCTATTGATGCTTCAAAAACTGATAAGCAACCGTTTATAATTGGTGGCGGACAAATATACAAACAAGCCTTAGCACAAAATTTAGTAGATAAAATTGAGTTAACTCGTGTACACGAAAGTTTTGAGGCCGATGCGTTTTTCCCTGAGATTAACATGGCGCTTTGGGAAGAAACCAACAACGTATTCAACAAAAAAAATGCCGACCACCAACATGAGTTTTCATTTTTAACGTATCAGCGAAAGTAATTAACTGCGCCACAACAGCGTACAATCTACCTCCCCAATTAAGCTAGCCGCATGCTAAAAGAAATTCAACTTCGTGTAACATTAAAAGAAGAAGAAATTAGCGATATTTTAGTTTTAAAGGCCGCTGCAAAACTAGAAATTAGTAAAGCTGATATTACGGGTGTTAAAATATTACGCAAATCTATAGATGCTAGAAAGCCAAAAATAATATTAAACTACAAAGTAGCGGTTTATATAAACGAATCGCTCCCAGAAAACTCAGCATATACCTTTAATTACGAAAACGTTTCTAAAGCAAAACCCATACACATTATCGGTTTTGGTCCTGCTGGTATGTATGCGGCCTTACGCTGTATAGAACTGGGATACAAGCCTATTGTTTTAGAACGCGGTAAAAATGTACAAGACCGCCGTAGAGATTTAAAAGCCATAAATAGAGATCATATTGTAAACGAAAACTCCAACTACTGCTTTGGCGAGGGTGGCGCTGGCACATATAGCGATGGCAAGCTCTACACCCGAAGTTTAAAACGGGGCGATGTACGTCGTATTTTCGAAAACCTTGTATATCATGGCGCAACGGACCAAATTTTGGTAGATGCACACCCGCACATTGGCACCAATAAACTCCCAAAAGTGGTGCAAAACATTCGTGAAACTATTTTAAAATTTGGAGGCGAAATTCATTTCAATACCCGCGTTACCAATTTCATTTTAAAACATGAAAACATTACCGCCATTCAACTTAATAATAACAACGAAATTCCTGTAGAAAAGGTTATTCTAGCCACAGGCCATTCCGCTAGAGATATATTTTATTTACTACACGAAAAAAAGGTAGCCATTGCTGCAAAATCGTTTGCAATGGGCGTTCGCGTAGAGCATCCGCAGCACATTATTGATGGTATTCAATACCACTGTTCTGGTACCCGTCACGACTTATTGCCTGCGGCATCTTATGGTTTGGTAACACAAGTAAAAGACCGCGGCGTATATTCCTTTTGTATGTGTCCTGGCGGTTTTATTGTGCCTGCCGCAACCACAAATGGCGAAGTTGTGGTAAACGGTATGTCGCCCTCAAAACGCAATAATCTATACGCCAATTCGGGTATTGTAGTAGAAATTAACGTAGCAACAGATTTGCCCAAATACGAGCATTTTGGTGCCTTAAAAGGTTTAGAATATCAAAAGAATTTAGAGCGTTTAGCCTACACAGCAGGAGGCAGAAGTCAAGTAGCACCCGCACAACGCTTAACCGATTTTGTTGAGGGTAAATTATCCTCACAACTCAACCCAAGCTCGTACCAACCCGGATTAAAATCTGCTCCATTACACTCGCTCTTACCAAAATTTATCGGTGCTAGATTACGCAAAGGCTTTACCGCTTTCGATAAAAAAATGAAAGGCTATTACACCCAAAACGCCAATATTGTTGGTGTAGAATCTAGAACCTCGTCACCCGTTTCTATACCCAGAAACACGCAGTTACAGCACCCTCAAATTTCAAATTTATATCCCTGTGGCGAAGGCGGCGGTTATGCAGGCGGTATCGTATCGGCAGCAATGGATGGCGAACGCTGTGCAGAAGCCGCAACAGGCCATTTGTAATGTTTTTATTTGGGCGCAACCCCTTTAAGCTCCTATGGCTTTTACGAGAATACCTCGAAAACGGGGTCGGGCTTTCCGTTACAATCTTTTGTTTTAGGGCCTGCTTGTAAAAACGGCAATTTATAAAAATCAGGCAACGCTTTAACCTAGTATTTTAAAAGAAAAAAACAAAAGGATTTCCGCTACAATCCCTTGCGCAAACCCGTAACTTTAATAAACATAAAGCTGCTTCCAAAAATTTATTGCTATTTTTGCAGCACTAAAAATTAAACTAAACATGAACGCATATATATTTCCAGGTCAAGGCGCACAGTTCTCAGGAATGGGTTTAGACCTTTACGAAAACGCGCCTTTAGCACAAGAACTATTCGAAAAAGCCAATGAAATTCTTGGGTTTTCAATTACAGACGTTATGTTTGAGGGTACAGCAGAAGCTTTAAAAGAAACTAAAGTTACCCAACCAGCAATATTTTTACACTCTGTAATTTTAGCAAAAACTATAGGCGATAGCTTTAAACCAGATATGGTTGCGGGCCATTCTCTTGGAGAGTTTTCGGCATTAGTAGCCAATGGCAGTTTAAATTTTGAAGATGGCTTAAAGTTAGTAGCGCAACGTGCCCTAGCAATGCAAAAAGCCTGCGAAATACAACCAAGCACAATGGCTGCTGTTTTAGGATTAGAAGACGCCGTAGTAGAAGACGTTTGTACAAAAACCGACGGTATTGTAGTAGCTGCAAACTACAACTGCCCAGGGCAATTGGTAATTTCGGGAGAAATTGAAGCTATTAACAAAGCCTGCGATACTTTAAAAGAAGCTGGTGCACGTCGTGCTTTGGTTTTACCAGTTGGTGGTGCATTTCACTCACCTTTAATGGAGCCTGCTCGCGAAGAGCTTGCTGCCGCTATAGAAAATACCACATTTAGTAAACCAAACTGCCCTATTTATCAAAATGTAACAGCAAATGCGGTTAGTGATGCAACGGCTATAAAAGCAAACCTTATATCGCAATTAACGGCTCCTGTACGTTGGACGCAGTCTGTACAACAAATGATAACAGACGGTGCAAGCCTGTTTACCGAAGTTGGCCCTGGTAAAGTATTACAAGGCCTTGTAAAGAAAATAAATAGAGCATCAGAAACTGCTTCTGCAACTTTTCAAACTAACGCTTAGATGAAACTTACCCGTCGTACTGCATTTATTATTATAACTATTATTGTAACAATTGCGATTGATCAAATTTCAAAAGTATTGGTTAGAACCTATGTTGAAGCAGGATCGTCCTCTCCAATTATAGGCGACTTTTTTCAACTTATGAATGTAGAAAATGATGGTGCCTTTCTAGGTTTAGGTGGTGATTTAAACCCCACACTAAAACTTTTTTTACTACTTATTTTACCAGTTTTGGTATTAGCGTTTGTTTTGCGTCATGTTATTAAAGACAAAAGTTTAGACCGTTGGTCTATTTTTGCATTTGCAAGTATTATTGGTGGTGGTATAGCTAATGTGTACGACCGTTTTACTTACGGAAGTGTAACGGATTTTCTATACATCCGCGTTACCGATTTTATACGAACAGGCATCTTTAATATGGCCGATTTATCAGTAACTACAGGTATGATAATTTTAGTAATAATGATGTTTAAAAAGAAAAAGCACGCTTAATAAACTATCCTATAATACATAAAACCAAAAAACCGAGATTATAATATAATCTCGGTTTTTTGATTTTTACTGCTAGTTGTATCTACTAACCTCTTACCTTTTTTTCCCAATTCCATGCAGAAAGCATAGCATCATCTAAAGAGAGTTGTGAAGACCAACCTAACTCGTTATTGGCATTATTAGTGTCGGCATAGGCCGCAGTAATATCACCCTCTCGCCTATCAACAATCTTATAATTTAGTTTTTGCCCAGATACACGCTCAAAAGCATTTATAACTTCAAGAACAGAGCTCCCTTTTCCTGTGCCCAAGTTAAACGTTTCGTAATTGGTTTTATTCTTATTGTTAAGCAATCTGTTCAAAGCTACAACATGCGCTTTAGCTAAATCTACCACATGTATATAATCTCTAATACAAGTACCATCATCGGTAGGATAATCGTCTCCAAAAACCGATAATTGTGCTCTTAAGCCAATAGCTGTTTGGGTTATAAATGGCACTAAATTTTGAGGTACACCTATAGGAAGTTCTCCTATTTCAACAGATTCATGCGCACCAATTGGGTTAAAATAACGTAAGGCAATTGCTTTTAAACTCGGTTCTACTTTGCACGTATCTCGTATAATTTCTTCACCTATTTGTTTGGTATTTCCATAAGGTGATTCTGCCTTCTTTACTGGTGCATTTTCGGTAATTGGTAGTTCATCTGCTTGTCCATAAACAGTACAAGACGAACTAAAGATAAAACTTGCAGATGGTAATTTTTTCAACTCTTTTAAGATGTAAACTAAAGTACTTATGTTGTTTTCATAATATAACAATGGCTCTGTAACACTCTCACCTACAGCCTTACTAGCTGCAAAATGGATAACACCTTTTATATCATTATGCTTCTCAAAAAACGCTTCAACCTCAGGCCTGCTTTTAAGATCTAATTTCTCAAAAGCTGGCGTTTTCCCTGTAATATGTGTTATGCCATCTAAAACCTTAATTGACGAATTTGATAAATCGTCAATAATTACAACATCATATCCTTCATTTTGCAACTCCACTACTGTGTGAGAACCAATAAAACCTAAACCGCCTGTTACTAATATTTTATCCATTTATAAAGTTAATTATAGTTGTTGTTATAAAGTCAATTTGCGCATCATCTAATTCTGTATGCATTGGTAAAGAAATTACTTCTTGCACCAATGTGTTTGTTACAGGAAAATCTGCTTCGTTATATCTATCATCTACATACGCCTTCTGTTTGTGCAGTGGTATTGGGTAATACACGCCACATGGTATGCCATTAGCATTAAGATGTTTTACCAAAGCATCTCTATCAGCGCCTTTTATTCTCAATGTATATTGATGAAACACGTGGCAATCGCAAGTATCACAAATAGTTTCACCACAACCGTTAGCTAATTTTGGCGTAATAATAGCTTCTATAGTTTTAAAAGCATCATTATATTTTTTAGCTGCGTGTTGTCTGGCTGTATTATAAGCATTTAGTTTTGGAAGTTTCGCATCTAACACGGCTGCCTGAATGCTATCTAAACGCGAATTTACACCTACAACATCGTGGTGGTAGCGCTCGTACATACCGTGGTTTACAATACCTCTAATAGTATGTGCTAAAGCGTCATTATTTGTAAAGATTGCACCGCCATCACCATAAGCTCCCAAGTTTTTAGATGGAAAAAAGGATGTTGCCCCAACATCACCTATGGTGCCTGCTTTTGCTTTAGTACCATCTTTAAATTTATAATTTGCGCCAATAGCTTGGGCATTATCTTCAATAACAAATAAATTATGAGCCTTTGCTATTTTTAAAATAGCATCCATATTAGCACATTGCCCAAATAAATGCACAGGCACAATTGCCTTTGTCTTTGGTGTAATAGCGTTTTCTATAGCTTCAATATTAATGTTAAAATCATCTGGATTAACATCAACCAAAACTGGTGTTAAATTAAGCAACGCAATAACCTCTACGGTTGCAGCAAACGTAAAATCTGCAGTAATCACCTCATCACCTGGTTTTAAACCAAGACCCATCATTGCAATTTGTAATGCATCAGTGCCATTAGCACATGGAATTACATGTTTTACACCTAAATAATTTTCTAAATTCTTTTGAAATTCATGAACTTTTGGTCCATTTATAAAAGATGTATTTTCTATAACATGTTCTATAGAAGCGTTAACTACATCTTTTATGTCGTTGTATTGACCTTTAAGATCAACCATTTGAATTTTCCTCATATTACGCGTTTAAAGGCTATGATTGTAAATAAGATATAACCTCATATTTAATGTAACTCTTAAAGAGCTTTCAACAGGCTAAATTACAAAAATCATCAATGTTACCTATAGAATTATGGTAAAGAAATGTATTTTAGCGGTAAACAGTATACACTTGCATTTTATATATAACGTTGGTATTTTTTTAGCTGGTTTTGTATTGAAAATTATTGCGATTTTCAATGCCAAAATTAGGCTTGGTAACGAAGGACGAAAACATACATTTAAAAAACTAAAACAACATATAGCGCCAGAGGACCAAACGTTGTGGTTTCATTGCGCTTCTCTTGGTGAATATGAACAAGGTTTACCTGTGTTTGAAAAACTTCGAGCGCACTACAAAAATCATAAGATTATATTAAGTTTTTTTTCTCCTTCAGGTTATGAAATACGTAAAAATACACCCATAGCAGATATAGTGGTTTACCTTCCAATAGACACTAAAAAAAACGCATCTCGGTTTTTAGAAAGTATCAACCCTGAGCTTACCGTTTTTGTTAAGTATGATATTTGGCCAAATTATTTACTAAAGTTAAAACAGAACAATTCGAGAGCCATTTTAATTTCTGCGTTGTTTAGAAAAAAGCAACCATATTTTAAGCCTTATGGTGGTTTATTTAAAAACGCTTTATTTGCCTTTGAATATATTTTTACCCAAAACGAAACATCAAAAACACTACTAAAATCCATAAACTATGATGCTGTAAGCGTCTCTGGTGATACACGATTTGATCGCGTTAGTAATCAACTAAAAATTGATAATAGTTTAACCTTTGTTAAAGATTTTATTGGTGATAACCTATGTGTTGTAGTAGGCAGTTCTTGGCCAGAAGACGAAACGTTATTTATCAATTTTATAAATAACAAAATTTATGAAAATGTAAAATTCATCATAGCACCGCACAATATAAAATCTGCTCAAATACATCATTTCAAATCTAAAGCAAATGCAAAAACTGTTTTATATTCTGAAAAAGAAAATAAAACCCTCTCCAATTACAACGTCTTACTAATTGACACTATCGGGCTATTATCTAAAATATATAGTTATGCTAATATTGCCTATGTTGGAGGCGCCATGGGTACAACAGGCTTGCACAACACCCTAGAACCAGCAGTTTTTGGAATACCCGTGATTATAGGTAAAAACTATGAAAATTTTCCAGAAGCTGAAGCCATGATTAATAATGGTGGGATGGTATCTATAGCAAACCAAACTCAATTTGACACTACTTTAAAAAAACTACTTACAGATAGTGACTATCGCACCTGTTGTGGGTCTAAAAATAAAGCATTTATTAAAAAAAATAGTGGTGCCGTCATCCAAATTCTAGATTACCTACGTATATAAATTGTTTTATAATTAAAACAAACTTTAACGCGTATACAATTTAATCATATATTGTACTACTAAATAATTAACACTAAAAACAACAACAATGAAAAAATTAATTTTAAATTTAGCTTTAGTATTAGCCTTAGGTTTATCTTTTACATCTTGTAGAGATACTAAAAGTGCAGAATCAATAGAAGCAGCTGTAGAAAACGCAGCAGAAGCAACTAAAGAAGCAGCAAGTGATGCTGTAGACGCAGCTGGCGAAGCCGCTGAAAAAGCAGGAGACGCTGTAGAAGGTGCTGCTGAAAAAGCTGGTGAAGCTGTAGATAATGCAGTAGATGCTGCTGGTGAAGCTGTAGATAACGCTGCTAAAAAAGCAGGTGATGCAGTTAACAATGCTAAAGACAAAGCAAGCGAAACTGTAGACAAAGCTGCTGAGGCTGCAAAAGCGGAAGCTGACAAGTTAAAAGCAAAAGCTGCTGGTCACTAAATAGTTTAAAAACATATTGAAATTAAAAACCACCTTATTCAAGGTGGTTTTTTTGTTACTAATTTAAAATTTTTAAACTCTAAACATACAAGTTTTTAAAACCTTCTATCTGGATGAAACGGAGAGAGGTTTAAAGTAGTTTTTTGTTCAGAAATGAGTTCTGAAACCAATTTACCTGTTGCAGGTCCTAAACTCCACCCCATCATAGCATGACCTGTTGCTACTGTTACATTTTTATATTTTGATGGTTTACCAATGTATGGCAATCCATCAGGTGAGCAAGGACGCAAACCGCTTTTAGCATTAGCTTTCTCTTCTAATGTTATATTAAGATTTTGATAATAGGCTGCACTAGATGTTGCAATAGCATTTACCCTTAGTGTATTCAAATCATTATTAATACCTGAAAGTTCCATAGTGCCAGCAAATCTTGTAAAACCATCCATAGGTGTTACCGCTACTTTAGCTTCGCACAAAATGGTAGGAATAGTAATTTTAGTATCCTGTTTTACATTTATACTATACCCTTTGCCTGCTTGTAAAAGTAATTTTAAGCCTAATTTTTTAGCTAAACTCGAACTCCAACTTCCTGCTGCCAATACAACCTCATCACAGTTTAAAAACTGCTTATTGGTAATAACTTTTGAAATTTTATTATTGGATATTTCAAAATCTAACACCGCGTCATTATTATAGATTTGAACATCATTTTCCTTTAAATATAATAGCATTTTTTGCATAAAATCTTGAGGTGTCATGTGCGCATCAGAATGGTAATAAACAGCTCCTTTAATATCTAAATTAGCTTCAGGCTCTATTTGTTTCACTTCAGCAGCAGTAAAATGCTCAACATCTAAACCTTCTTTCATACCGCGCTTAGCTACTTCCCACTCTTCCTCACCAACTTTATCTGTTTTATAACACATTAAAAGACCTTTGCGTTCATAATGAAAATTAAAGTCGTTGGTTGTTTTAAACTCCTCATACAACGCTCTACTTAGCAAATTTATATCGAGTAATGGTTTTATGGCTTGCTCTACTTTTAAAGCGGTAGCCGATTTTTTGAAGGCCCAAGCCCATTTTAAAAAATCAATATCAAATCTAGGTTTTATATAAAGCGGACTTTTAGGATTTAGCATCCACTTGAGACCTTTAGATAGCATTTCTGGCGAGGCTAAAGAGATAAAATGACTAGGCGTAATGTAACCTGCATTTACAAAAGATGCGCCAGAGGTAAAGTTTGATTTTTCTATAACAGTAACTTGATGACCTTGCTTTTGAAGGTAATACGCGGAACATAATCCTATAATACCGCCACCAATAATAACTACATTTTTACTCATTTTTTATATCACTTGAAAACCATGCGCGTACGGGTCATCTTTATCATCAATAATGATGGTGTTGTATCCATAAATTTTTGCCCAACCTTGTATGCTTGGTATAACTGCTGGTTTTCCATTAAGTGTTGTTTCTTTTTCTACACGTCCTATAAATTTACTTCCAATAAAACTTTCGTGAATAAAGTCTTCACCTTGTTTTAGTTTTCCTTTAGCATGTAATTGCGCTATTCTTGCTGAAGTTCCTGTTCCACACGGACTCCTATCAATGGCCTTATCGCCATAAAATACAGCATTTCTTCCAGATGAATTAGCGTCTAAGGGTTGCCCTGTCCAAAGTAAATGAGACACATCTCTTATGGTTTCGTTTTCTGGATGTATAAATATATTGGGATACTTTTGGTTAATTCTATCTCGCAATACCTGCGAATATTGAATAATTTTACTAGCCGAAACATCTTGTATTCCTGTAAAATTTTGTTGTGGATCGATTATAGCATAGTAATTTCCGCCATAGGCAACATCAAAAACCAATTTGCCCAATTCAGGACACTCTATTGTTAATTCTTTAGCAGCTAAGAAACTTTTAACATTTGTTAAACGCACCCAATCTACCTTACCATTAGTTTGTTGGTATTCAATTTCTACCAAACCCGCAGGAGCTTCCATCTTTATCTTTCCAGGAATTTTGGGGGTAACCAAACCTTCTTCAATAGCAATGGTTATTGTGCCTATAGTACCATGACCACACATGGGTAAACAACCAGAGGTTTCTATAAATAAAATTGCAAAATCATTTTCGGGATTATGCGCAGGGTATAAAATACTACCGCTCATCATATCATGTCCGCGCGGTTCAAACATTAGCCCTTTTCGTATCCAATCGTATGCCTTTAAAAAATGCTGCCGTTTTTCGCTCATAGTTGCACCTACTAAATTAGGACCTCCATGTTTAACTAAACGAACTGGGTTACCACAGGTGTGTGCATCGATACAAACAAACGTGCTTTTAGCCATTTTTTAAATTTTAATACATCATTTTAAAGCCTTGGGCAATAATTCTTTTGGAAAAGATTGATAGCTAATAGGACGCACCCAACGCTTAATAGAGTCTGTACCAACAGCCGTAAATCTAGAATCGGTAGATGCTGGATACGGCCCACCATGTTGCATAGAAGGACAAACTTCTACACCTGTTGGTACACCATTAAAAATTATTCTACCCACTCTGTCCTCTAAAGCATCAATAATATCATGAAGCTTTGAATACTCCTCAGTTTCAGCAATTATGGTTCCTGTTAGTTGGCCTTCAAGTCCATTTATAACGCTAACCAACTCCGCTTCATCTTTAGCTTTTACTACCAAAGAAAAAGGACCAAACACTTCTTGATGCAGTTTGGGGTTATTTAAAAATTCTGCTCCTGATACAGCAGTAATTTGTGATGGTGCATAGTTAGCATGAAGTGTTTCTTGAATTTTAGCTACTGTTTCCACACCTTGTTGCGCTGCTATTTGATCTCCATTTTTAACAAAGCCTTCTTTTATATTTGGGTGCAACATACACTGTGCATCTATTGCTACAGTTTTAGCTGCTAAATCTTTAATAAATTGGGTGGTATGGTTATTATCAACCATTATAATCAATCCAGGATTTGTACAAAATTGCCCTGTTCCTAAAGTTATAGAACCTGCATATTGGGTAGACAAAGTATCAGAGCGTTTTTCAATAGCTTTTGGCATGATGATTACCGGGTTTATACTGCCCATTTCTGCAAATACAGGTATAGGTTCCTCACGTTGTGCTGCTAAATTAAATAAAGCACGTCCGCCTTTTACACTTCCTGTAAACCCCAAGGCTTTTACTTTAGGATGTTGTACTAAGGCTGTACCTACATCTATACTTTTTCCGTTTAAATTTGAAAACACACCATTTGGCATTCCAGTTTTTTGTGCAGCTGTAATTACTGCGTTTGCTACTAACTCGCCTGTGCCAGAATGCATTGGATGCGATTTTACAATTACAGGACAACCAGAAGCTAAAGCACTAGCTGTATCGCCTCCTGCTGTTGAAAACGCCAAAGGAAAATTACTTGCTCCTAAAACTACTACAGGCCCTAGTGGTATTGTGGTTTTTCTTAAATCGGCTTTGGGCAAAGGTGTTCTATCGGGTTGTGCTGCATCAAATACATTAGTTCTCCAATCTTCATTTTGAATTAAATCTGCAAACGATCGTAATTGAAATATGGTTCTACCACGCTCACCAACAGCTCTCCCTTCTGGAAGTCCAGATTCTGTAGTATACATATCTAACAACTCTTGATCTAATGCTAAAATTTCATCGGCTATAGCATTTAAAAATTCAGCTCGTTTTTTACCTGAAACTTTTCTATATACTTTAAAGGCTTCCCATGCTAAATTAGCTGCTTCAGCTACTTCTGTAGTTGTAGCATCGTAAAACGCTGTTGGATTTTCGAGATTTAATTTTGGGTTTACTGTTTTATAAGTAGTATTTCCAGAGGCTTTTAGTGTTTGCCCAATATGGTTTTTTCCTGTTATCATGATTTATCCTTTACTGTCTTTAAATTTCTATAGTGCCACTTGTGTTAGGGATTGAACGGCATGTTGGAGCTCCTCGCAGAGAGCGACTAGTGAAAGCCCGACCCTTGTGGTAACACCCAAACAATTATTTTAAACCAAAACGTTTAAATTTTTATACTCTGGTAATGTGGGTCTTACAGCTAAAGCATCTTTAATTATTTTTTCGATACGTTGACGCTCTTCTCCCTGCAACACCAATCGCGGTGCGCGAACATACTCTGTACCAATGCCTGTATGTGCCGATGCTAGTTTGATGTATTGCACAAGTTTTGAGTGGATATCTAGCTCTAGCAATGGCATAAACCATCTGTAAATCTCTAGGGCTTCTTTAATTCTACCTGCTTTTTGAAGTTCGTAAATAGCTACTGTTTCGGCTGGAAATGCGTCTACAAGTCCTGCTACCCAACCATTGGCACCAATAAGCAATGTTTCTAGCGCTATGGTATCTACACCGCACATTATGGCTAAGCGATCTCCAAACCTGTTTTTTATTCTAGTAACGTTTGTTGTATCTCTTGTAGATTCTTTTACCGCTTGAATGTTTGGGCACACTTGTATTAATTCTGCAAACATATCTAGGGTTACTTCTATTTTATAATCTACTGGATTGTTGTAAATCATAATTGGTAAAGTAGTAGAATTTGCAATGGTTTTAAAAAACGCTACAACCTCATCATCACTAGCTTTATAGCGCATTGGAGGCAGTATCATAAGGCCTACAGCACCGTCTTCTTCGGCTGTTTTTGCTAAATCGACTGCGGCTTTGGTGGTTTGTTCTGCAATATTCATCAAAACAGGTACTTTGCCGTTTACAAACGCTACAGTTTCTCTTGTAAGTATGCGTCGTTCTTCATCGGTTAAAGTGCTTGCTTCTCCTAAAGTGCCGCCAAGTACAATACCATGCACACCTGCATCTAGTTGTGCTTTTACGTTTACTTTAAATACATCTAGATCTAATTCATCATTACTTGTAAATTGTGTTGTTATTGCAGGCATTACGCCTTCCCATTTAAAACTCATATTTCTCATGTTTTTTTCTTCATCTAATTTATACACATCTTTTAGTTTTTAGCAATGATTTATTATCCTAAACTGATACTATATTATTCCTAATATTAATTATTATATATAAAATGAATAGTATTTGTGTATTTTTACATATACAATACCATGAAAGTACTACCTTTTAAAATACCAAAAACAGAGCGTAATGCTGTTATTTTTCAAGAAGATAAGGTGCGCCATTTTTACAATAAACTTCACCAACATGAGGAAACTCAAATAAGTTTAATTGTTGAAGGCGAAGGTGCTTTGATAGTTGGCGATACCGTGAATCATTACAAAAAAGGGGATATTTTAGTTATTGGTAGCAATGTACCTCATGTTTTTATGGGAGATAAAAATGAAAACTCTAGATACCATATGTTGTCCCTTTTCTTTTCTAAGCGTTCTTTTGGAGAGGATTTTTTTGAGTTAGTTGAACTTAAAGAAATAGCCTCGTTTTTTAAACGGGCACAGTACGGATTTAAATTAAATTCGAGTAAACAAAAGGCGTCTACTTTAATTTATAATGCTAAGGATGCTAGCCGTTTAGAACGTTTAGTAATTTTATTGCAATTATTAAAAATAGGTTCTGAAGTGCGTTATACATACCTTTCTTCATTTATTTCATCAAAACAGTATTCTGATAACGAAGGGAATAGATTACGAGATATTTTTGAGTTTACTATGAACAATTTTACCACACCAATTAGTTTACAAACTGTTGCCGATGTTGCAAATATGACTAAAAACGCATTTTGTAAATATTTTAAAAAACGCACCAATAAAACCTATATTCAATTTTTAAATGAAATGCGCATTGGGTATGCAACAAGGCTTTTAAGTAGCGATGAGGAATTGCCAATTATTGAAGTTGCAGAACGCTGTGGCTTTAATAATCTATCTAATTTTAACAGGCAATTTAAACATATTAAAGGCTTTACGCCGTCTAAATCTAGACGGTTGGGGCGTACTTGATTTTTTTAAAAAAACAGAGACAATACAAACGAACAACTAAACCCAATTAAGGCGAGTAGTGTCGTCATTAATGTCCAACTTTTAAAAGTTTGTTTTTCGGTAAGTCCTAAATACTTTCCAACGAGCCAAAAACCACTATCGTTAACATGAGACATGATACTGGCACCTGAAGCCACAGCTATAACTAGTAATGCTTTTTGAGGTTCTGAAATAGAATCCATTAAAAGAGGTGCAGTAAGTCCTGCAGCTGTTATCATAGCAACTGTGGCAGAACCTTGTAATACTCTTACTAAAGCAGCTGATAAAAATGCAAATAATAAAATGCTCACCCCTTTATCTGCAAAATAATTTGCTAGCATTTCACCAGCTCCAGTATTTACAAGCATTTGCTTAAATACACCTCCAGCCCCAGTAATTAAAATAATAATACCTGCTGGTGCCATAGATTTTGTACTAATATCTAACAATTGTTGCTTTGTAAACCCTCTTCTAATTCCTAAAGTATACCAAGCAATAAGATTTGCAATAATTAATGCAGAAAAGGGATGCCCAATCATACCAAGCCATTCCTTTAAGTTTTTAGATACTAGTTCTTCACCAACTAATGGACTGTTTATAATAGTATTTATAACAATAAGTACTATAGGAATTGCAATAATACTTACGATAATACCCACAGATGGTAAACCCTTTTGCTCTTGCTTAATTATATGATTTGAAGCAATGCCAGAAACAGGAATACGTTTTGAAATATACTTTCCTAAAATAGGACCACACAAGATAGCGGTTGGAATACCAGCAATAAACCCAAAAAGAATAACCCAACCTAAATCTGCTTTTAAAATATCGGCTACGGCAACTGGCCCAGGTGTTGGTGGAATAAACGTATGTGTTATTGCTAAACCAGCTAATAGCGGAATGCCGTAAAGTAAAATTGGTTTTTTTGTTTTCTTTTGAAGCGCATAAATCATAGGAACTAATATGATAAACGCTACTTCAAAAAATACAGGAATTGCCACAATAAACCCTGTAAGCATTAATGCCCAAGGTGAGCGTTCAACTCCAAACTTGGATAGTAATTTACTGGCCAATGCTTCTGCACCACCAGAATGTTCTAAAATAGCCCCAAAAATACCACCTAAACCAACAACTACAGCTACAAAACCAAGAGTGTTGCCCATACCTTCTTGTACAGTTTTTACAATGGTTAGCGGTTCCATTCCAGATAACACACCTACTAAAATACTCGCCATAAGTAAAGCTATAAATGCTTGAATTTTAAATCGTAAAATAAGCACGATAAGTAAAACCACACCTAAAAATACAGCTCCTAAAAGAGAAAAATCAATCATTATTAATACCATTTAGTGTGAAAAAACTGCGTTTCTGGAGCATCTGTTTTTTGGTAGGTATGCGCACCAAAATAATCACGTTGCGCCTGTATTAAATTTGCAGGTAAACGCTCTGTTGTTATTGCAATCCAGTAATTATAGGCAGACCAAAATGTATCAAATGCAATACGATGTGACAAACTATACGAAATACTCTTTTTAATTGCCGCTTCAGAAGATGTTAACACCTCAAGAAGAGTCTCATCTTCTAAATAATTATTGTTGTATTTAAATATATTGATTGAAGTTTCCATGAACTCAGATCTAATGATACACCCGTTAGTCCAGATACGTGCTATTTCAGATAAATTTAAATACCAATTATAGGTGTTTGAAGCGAGTTGCATCAACTCAAAACCTTGATGATGGTTTACAATTCTTGCAAACCTATATGCCTTCTCTAAAACTTTAACATCAACAGTTTCTACTTGGTTTGCAACTGTTTTAATGGCATTAGAAAGTGCATTTCTTTTATGCTTAAACGCTGAGATATATCGCGCAAAAACTGCCGAAGACATCATAGTATTTACAGTTCCTAAATCAAAGGCCGCTTTTGAAGACCAAGATCCCGTTCCCTTATTACCTGCTTTATCTAAAATTGTATCTAAAACATGAATACCATTTTCTTTTTTTCGAAGAATATCTATGGTAATTTCTAAAAGGTAACTAGATACATCTGTTTTATTCCATTCAGAAAATACGTTTGCAATCTCATCGTTAGTTTTAGTTACCGAAAGTAATGCGTATACTTCAGCTAATAATTGCATTTCGGCATATTCTATACCGTTATGAACCATTTTTACAAAATGTCCAGCACCTGCTTCTCCAACATGTATACAACATGATTTACCATGATTATCTTTTGCGGCTATAGCTTCTAAAACCGGAGCTATTTTAGCATAACTCTCTTTAGTACCTCCAGGCATTATTGAAGGCCCTTTTCTAGCGCCTTCTTCACCACCAGAAACACCACAACCTACAAAATTTATTTTTTTATCTTTTAAATTTGTTACTCGCCTGTTGGTATCTAAATAATGTGAGTTTCCGCCATCAATCAAAATATCGCCTTCATCTAAAAAAGGTAAAACAGCTTCAATAACAGCATCAATAGCATTTCCAGCTTTAATCATAACAAGTATATTTCTAGGGCGTTCTAAAGATGTTACAAAACTTTTAAATTCTGTAAACCCTTTGATTTTCATACTCGCATCAGTTCGTTTTAAAAAATCAGAAAGAACGTGTGCTTCTCCTTGTTTAACCCTGTTGTAAACGGATACAGCAAAACCTTTATCTGCAATGTTAAGACTTAAACTGCTTCCCATTACTCCTAATCCTATAACGCCTATGGTTGATTTGCTCATGTTATTTTTGAAACAATAGTGTTTATAATATGTTCGGGTGATTTATTTATATCTACATGAATGCCATAATCGGGTATTTCTAAATCTTTGAATTGCGCATCTAATAAATCTGAACTCATATAATGTCCGCTTCGTTTTTCAATACGTTTTTTAATCAAACTTTTATTTCCTGATAAATATACCCAAATGATGGATTTATATGTTGAAGATAATAGTATTCTATAACTTTCCTTTAAAGCCGAACATGCTAAAACGGCGCCTTCATTAACTGACCAATCGGTTATGTTATCTGATAATATTTGTAACCATGGCCATCTATCTTCATCATTTAAAGCTTGTTTATTGGTCATTTTATCAATATTTGATTTTGGATGAAAATCATCAGCATCATAATACGGTAATTGAAGCTGCTCTGATAACTTTTTACTTATGGTCGTTTTTCCACAGCCGCTCACACCCATTACTACAATAACCATATCCTTAATTTTTTAAATAAAAAGAATGCTTTAATCCTGATGCTGAATGTGGTCCAACCCAAATATTAAAATCGCCTTCTTCGGCTGCTTTTACAGATTTGTGATTTGTAAATTCTAATGACTTAGATGACAATTTAAAACGAACTTCTTTAGTTTCACCAGGCTCAAAATTTATATGCTGAAACCCTTTTAACTCTCTTACTGGTCTAGTAATACTTCCCACAACATCTTGAACATATAGTTGCACAACTTCTTTCCCCGCTCTTATTCCCGTATTTGTAATGGTGGCTTTTATTATAATATCTTCATTAAACGTGATAGTATCTTTTGATACTTCTACCTTATCATATCTAAAATTTGTATAACCAAGACCATAACCAAAAGGAAAATGAGGTGTGTACCCCGCATCTAAGTAATGAGAATCATTCCCTAAAGAACTTTGCCACGCGCCAACAGGAATATCATAGATAGCAACAAAATCATCTTTATTTGCTGGCCTCCCTGTATTTTTATGATTATAATAATACGGCAACTGTCCTGCTGTTTTTGGCCATGATACAGGCAGCCTACCTTGTGGTTCGCTTAATCCAAATAAAATTTCCTGTAATGCTTCACCACCCATTGTACCAGGGTGCCATGTCATTAAAACGCTATCTACATCATCAATTATATTGGTAATTGTAATTGGTCTACCAGCCATAATTACCAAAACAATTGGCTTATCTGTTTTTGCTAATTCTTTAATTAAATCTTCTTGCGCGCCAGGTAAATCAATAGAGGCTCTGCTGTGGGCTTCTCCAGATAGAATAGCCTCCTCTCCTACAACACAAACAATTACATCTGAAGCTGTTGCTATAGCCACTGCCTTTTTAAATTCTTTTTTTGAAGTAGCCCTACTGTGCGTTAATCCTGGAATAAAATTGTAATTTATATTAGCTGTTTTAAAAGCATCTAATGGTGTTAGGGTGTGTTCTTTTTCGCCATCAAAAGTCCATGTTCCCATTTGGTCTAGAGGAGCATCAACCATAGGACCTATTAAAGCTACTTTTGAAGTTTTAGCTAAAGGCAAAACGCCTGTATTTTTTAACATTACAGTACTTTTTACAGCCGCATTTTTTGCTTTTTCAAGATGAGATTTTTTGTAAAATGTAGCCTCATTTTTTGTATCTCTGTAAGGCATTTCAAATAGGCCTAACCTTAGTTTTATTCTTAAAATGTTTTTTACAAATTCATTTAATTGATCCTCAGAAACTTTGCCTTCTTCAATCAAGGCTTTTAAATTATTTTCATAGGCTTTACTAGTCATTTCCATATCTAAACCAGCATTTGCGGCTAATTCTGCCACATGTTTTTCGTTTTTAGCATAGCCATGTGCAATCATTTCTATGGTAGATTCCCAATCACTTACCACAAAGCCATCAAACTTTAATTTACCTCTTAAAACATCTTTCAATAAAAATTTATTTCCTGTAGCAGGTACACCGTTAATTTCATTAAAAGCTGTCATTACCGTTGCCACTTCAGCATTTAAAGCCGACTCAAAAGGAGGTAAATACACATTATGCATTAATGGTTTTGAAATGATGGTAGTATTATAATCTCTACCGCCAATGGCAGCACCATAACCAATATAATGTTTTGCACAGGCAGCAATACTTGTTGGATCATTTAAGGAGTCGCCTTGAAACCCTTCCACATAGGCTTTTCCTAAAACAGAAGCCAAATAAGGGTCTTCTCCTGGCGATTCTGCTATTCTGCCCCAGCGGCTATCTCTTGCAATATCTAGCATGGGTGCAAACGTCCAACGGATACCAACAGAACTAGATTCTATAGCCGCTATTCGTGATGATGTTCTTGCGATATCTTCATCCCAAGATGCTGCTATCCCTAACGGAATGGGAAACATGGTTTTAAAACCGTGAATAACATCTCTTGCAAAAATTAAAGGTATTTTATTAGGACTTTCTTCAACTGCAATTTTTTGTAATTCATCGACAAATTCAATTTTCATTACATTTAACAACGCTCCAACTTTACCCGCCCTCACTTGTTGTTTTAGTTCTTCTGATAAGGTTTTGGCTCTACTTGAAGTACCTCTTAAATTGGTTTGTCCAATTTTTTCTTCAAGCGTCATTTTAGAAAGCAACTTATTTATAATATGCTCATACTTTTCCTCATTCTCGCTTACAGCTTTTTTTTCGTTTTGCTCATTTTTAGAACAACTTAAAAAACATAAAAGAACTACTAATATGTAATATTGTTTCATTGGTTTATATGTTTGATTGGTCTTTGTAAAACGTACTTTTCACACCTTTTACACCAGGTATCACTTTAAATAAAGAACCTGAATCAGGGTATTTTATAAGCTCATCTTCTGTCATATCTATTCTTGCTGTGGTAATGTATAAAATATCTAAATTATCTCCTCCAAAAGCGCAAGATGTAACATTATGAGCAGGTACAGCAATTTTTTGAATAACTTTGCCTGTTTTGGGATTACATTGTATTACGGCATTGCCATTCCACATCCCTACCCACAGCATATTGTTTTCATCAATAGCCATTCCATCAGGAAATCCTAGTGATGCTTCAATTTCAACAGCTACTCTTCCGTTGGATATTTCTCCTGTACCATCATTATAATCGTAAGCTTTAATTTGCGATGTAGGTGTATCAATGTAATACATTATTGATTTATCTGAGGTCCAGACAATACCATTAGAAATAGTAACGCTATCAATTTTTATTTGTAGTTCTCCTTCAGTATTTATATTGAAAAGTTTTGCACGCCCTTCTTTTTGCTCTAAGTGCATAGAGCCTACCCAAAAACGCCCGCTAGGGTCACACTTTCCATCATTGAGTCTACTATCTTTAAGTTCATCACTCATATCAATAAACAACTTTGAATCACCTGTATTTAAATCCGTTTTATAAACTCCATCCTCAAGGGCAGACAATACTTTATTGGTGTTAATTGGCACCACCGTACCAATTCTAGAAGGCATATTTATAATACGATTCGCTTTCTTATCAGGACTATAGATATTTAGCGTTTTCTTTTCAATATCAATCCAATATAATTCTTGTGTTTTATAGTTCCAAATGGAGCCTTCTCCTAAGTCTGATGCTATTTTATATTCTAGTTCAGCTTTCAAATTTCCATTTGTTTTTTCTTTATTTTCCTTTGATTTACAGCTTATACAGATGACGATGGTACTTAAAAATAGTATTAGTTTTTGATACATAGTTTTATTTAACTTATAGTGTCTTAAATATCAGGTGTTTTTTTAATTAGATGTTCTATTATTAACCTTTTAAAACATCTTATGTCACTAACAATCAAAATATTATGTAAACGACAGCTATTATTATTTTGATGTATAGACTTGCCATAGATTGATAGAGTTTCTATTATCAAGTTAGTTTTGTAAAAATTGTAACTAAAAAATATTAATAATTTCTATAAAGCTAAAAAAGATTTTATAGTATCATTAAAACAAATAGGTCTAATACTAATACAAATTCGTCTATTGCTGAGATAAATAAAGTTTTTACATCAAAAAAAATAGCTTACAGGAAGAAAGAAAATTGAAACATTAGATACCGAGGAAACAAACCCCATTAATATTATTGGTGATAACAGAATTGAAAGTCTGGAGTCGTAAATAAACTTTTCAAACAAATAAAAATTTTCTTAAACGAAAAAAGCCGAAACTTTCGTTTCGGCTTTTCATCTGTACTGAAGACGGGACTTGAACCCGTACGTCCTAATGGACATTGGATTTTAAGTCCAACGTGTCTACCAATTCCACCACTTCAGCATAATTCGAGAGTGCTATTGCACAATGAATTGGTATATTTTAAGAAAGTTTCAGAGCGAAAGACGGGATTTGAACCCGCGACCCCCACCTTGGCAAGGTGATGCTCTACCCCTGAGCTACTTTCGCAGTTTTTATGAACGTACAATCTCTCGATTGCGGATGCAAATTTAAAATATTTCTAGGAATTGCAAAGCCTTTTATCAAAATAAATGAAAATATTTTTAGGCTTGTTTTTTCTTTACCAACATGCGCTTTATTTCGTTAAGTTTCATAAGCGCTTCAACTGGTGTAAGCGTATCAATATTGGTATGTAAAATTTCGTCTTTAATGTTTTCTAAGAGAGGATCGTCAAGATTAAAAAAGCTTAACTGTAAATCATCATTTAAGGTTTTTACTTTATCTGTAAGTTCCTCACTAGAATGCGATTTTTCTAATTTTTCTAAAATTTTATTGGCGCGTCTTAACACTTGCTGTGGCATTCCAGCCATTTTAGCAACATGAATTCCAAAACTATGTGCGCTACCGCCTTCAACAAGTTTTCTTAAAAACAACACATTGTCTTTTAATTCTTTTACAGAAACATTAAAGTTTTTTATACGCCCAAACGTATCACTCATTTCGTTAAGCTCATGATAATGGGTAGCAAATAGCGTTTTGGGTTTTGATGGATGTTCGTGCAAATACTCACTTATTGCCCAAGCTATAGAAATACCGTCATAGGTACTTGTACCACGACCAATTTCGTCAAGCAATACCAAACTTCTATCTGAAATATTATTTAAAATAGAGGCTGTTTCATTCATTTCTACCATAAAAGTAGATTCGCCCATAGATATATTATCACTGGCGCCAACTCTGGTAAATATTTTATCTACCACCCCTATATTGGCGGCTTTTGCTGGCACAAAACTTCCTATTTGCGCCAATAATACAATTAAGGCAGTTTGACGTAAAATAGCTGATTTACCAGACATATTTGGCCCTGTAATCATGATGATTTGTTGCGATGTTCTGTCTAAAAACACATCGTTTGCAATATACGCTTCACCAAGCGGCAATTGCTTTTCTATTACTGGATGACGCCCGTCTTTAATTTCTAAATCGAAGGAGTCATCTAGTTTAGGGTACACATAATTATTGTCTTTTGCCAATTGAGAAAAGCCACATAAGCAATCTAACTGCCCAATTAAATACGCATTGTGCTGTACAGATTTGATGTATTGATTCATCCAACCTACAAGTTCTGAGAACAACTGCTGTTCAATGGCTAAAATACGTTCTTCGGCACCTAGAATTTTAGCTTCGTATGTTTTGAGTTCTTCAGTAATGTAGCGTTCAGCATTTACTAAAGTTTGCTTTCTAATCCACTCTTCAGGTACTTTATCTTTATGGGTGTTTCTTACCTCAATATAATACCCAAATACATTGTTAGATGCTATTTTAAGTGATGTGATGCCCGTACGCTCACTCTCACGCTCTAACATATTATCTAAGTAATCTTTTCCAGATTTAGACAAGCCTCTTAGTTCATCCAATTCCGAAGAAAACCCTGTAGCAATGGTTTGTCCTTTTAATACATTTACAGGAGCCTCTTCATTTAAAGTTGTTTTTATTTTTTCGCGAAGCACCTCGCAGCTTTGTAAATTATCACCAATAATTCTTAGTGATTCGTTTTCAGAATTTGAAGCTAAATTTTTAATAGGCACAATAGCTTCTAACGAGTTTTTAAGTTGAATCACCTCGCGCGGATTCACCTTACCAGTAGCTGTTTTAGAAATTAAACGTTCTAAATCGCCTATATGTTTTATGTGATTTTGAATATGCTGAAGCACCTCATCTTGCTTGGTTAAAAAATCTACAACTTCATGACGTTGCTTAATTTTTTCAACATTTTTAAGCGGTAAAGCTAGCCAACGCTTTAATAACCTGCCACCCATTGGCGATATGGTTTTATCAATAACGTTTAAAAGTGTAACTGCATTATTATTTGTAGAATTATAAAGTTCTAAATTTCTGATGGTAAATTTATCCATCCACACATAATCATCTTCGGCAATACGTGCAATAGATGTAATGTGCTGCAATTTATGATGCTGTGTTTCGCCTAAATAATGTAAAATAGAACCTGATGCAATGATACCTTCATACAAATCTTCAATACCAAACCCTTTTAGTGTTTTTGTATCAAAGTGCTTTGTTAAGGTTTCGTAGGCATAATCGGTTTGATACACCCAATCTTCTAAATAAAACGTATGAAAATCGTCGCCAAAAGTTTCATTAAAAAGCGTTCGTTTTTGCTTAGAAACCAATACTTCACTTGGGCTAAAGTTTTGGAGTAATTTATCAATATACTCTGCATTACCTTGAGAGGTTAAAAACTCTCCAGTAGAAATATCTAAAAACGAAATACCAATGTACTTTTTATCAAAGTACACCGAGCATAAAAAGTTGTTGGATTTTGAAACTAAAACCTCATCATTCAATGCTACTCCTGGAGTTACCAACTCTGTAACCCCACGTTTTACAATGGTTTTAGTTTGCTTTGGATCTTCCAATTGATCGCAAATAGCCACACGCTCTCCTGCTTTTACCAATTTTGGTAAATACGTGTTTAAGGAATGGTGCGGAAACCCAGCCAACTCTGTTTCACTATCGCTACCAGCGCCTCGCTTGGTTAAAATAATGCCTAAAATACCTGCAGCTTTTACAGCATCGCTTCCAAAAGTTTCATAAAAATCGCCCACACGAAATAACAATAGCGCATCTGGATACTTTGCTTTTATAGCATTGTACTGCTTCATTAACGGGGTTTCTTTTTTTGCTTTTTTCTTCATGCTTTTAGCATTTCCATAAGGATAAAAATCGCGATGGAAAAGTGGTTTTTAAGTGTTACTTTTGGCAAAGTTGTAGCTTGCAATTTACCATTAATTTCATGTGTTTTGAAGTTGATATTTTAGAAGTTATCTACAATTACGACGAGATTTTAACAATATATCCATTATTAGACTTGGCTGGTTTTAAAAACCTGAGAGGTCTACAGCAAGAACGTAATGAGAAAATTAAAAAATAGCGAATTAGAGAGACTAGACGTTGAGGGGTTTAAAACTGCTAAAAAAACACCTATTATAGTAATTCTGGACAATATTAGAAGTTTAAATAATATTGGTTCGGTATTTAGAACGAGTGATGCGTTTTTAATTGAAAAAATTTACCTCTGCGGTATTACAGCCACACCGCCACATAAAGATATTCACAAAACAGCATTAGGAAGTACAGATACCGTTACTTGGGAATATGCCGAAAACACGTTGGAGATAATCGAAAAACTAAAATCCAAAAACATCAAAATTTGTGCTATAGAACAAGCTGAAAAGTCTACAATGCTTGATAAATTTAATATTGAACCAAACACAACATACGCATTAGTTTTTGGTAATGAAGTTAAAGGTGTAGCACAAGATGTTGTAAATGCTAGTGATGTAGTGATTGAAATCCCTCAATTTGGCACAAAGCATTCTTTAAATATCTCGGTAAGTTGTGGTGTTGTAATTTGGGATATTTTTTGCAAAATAAACGCCTAGCCAAACGCTTAAATAATGATAACAAAAAAAATAGCTAAACATAAACAGATAACACAGCGAAGACTGCGCCAAAAGAAAACCCTGAAAGCCATTTCTGAAATTAAAAACAGTGCGCTTCAACTGGTTTTAAACGCGTTTATATCTGCAAAGCACAAAGATTTTAATCAACAAGATAAAATTGCTTTTGAACGTTGTGAAACCTATAGAAACAAACTACTTAACGACCATAGCATTATAAGCTATGAGGTATTTGGTTTAAACGATACTGCTAAAGTCTCAAACATATGTGCCAAGGCAGCTTCTAAAAAAGCATGGTGCCACTTTTTATATGGTATCGCAAAAGCATTAAATCATCCAACTATTTTAGAAATAGGTACAAATTTGGGTATTTCTGGCTCCTATTTACTAGAAGCTACTAAAAGTAAAAATGGCTTTTTCATGACTATGGAAGGCTTACCACAACTATGCGATATAGCATCGCAGCAATTTAAAACTATTACAGCTACCAACAACTTTCAAGTAGTACAAGGATTGTATGACGACACCTTTCCTAAAGTTATAAAACAAGAGCACAACTACAACTTGCTATTTATTGACGGCAATCACAAAAAAGAACCCACTCTAAACTATTTTAAAAGCTTAAAATCGCATATAAAGTCGCCCGCAATTTTTGTGTTTGATGATATTTATTGGAGCAAAGACATGCAAGACGCTTGGAAATTGATAAAGAAAGACCCCGCAGTAAATTTCACTATCGATCTTTACGAACAAGGCATTGTGATTATTGACACTGCAGAAACCATTAAAAATAAGCACTTTAGTTTGCATCTTTCATATTAAATTGTAACTTCTCACTTATTAAAATGAGTGATATGTGTCAAAAAATTAAAATAGTATTTTTAGTAGTCTTAGCTTTTAGAAGCATAAGTTTTAGCGCTCAAGAAATTCCTATTGAGTTTCTTAATATGAATCTCAACACAAATGAAGCTAAATATTCGACATCGGTTTTAGAAAATGAAATTGCTGGCGTAAATACCAAACATGAGATTTTAACTAATGGTCTCAAAGAACATGTTGCTATAGACCACTCTTTTAAAACCATTTATTTGTTTATAAAAGGCAACGGTAATTTAAAAACTAAAGACAAAACTTTAAATATAGTACCTGAAACAATATTTTTGCCAAACAACGTAAAAGGTCTATACTTTACACCTCAAAAAAACGATACGTTACACTACATTAAAATAACGGTTTTACAAACTGAAATAGATAAAGCCGATATAAAAACGTTTCCAGAAGACAACATAAACAATATCTATTTTAAAAAATTTACAGATTGTGAATCGTATACCGAACCTATTAAAAGCCCTCAAACAACAAGCAGAACAATATTACCTAATAAAATTATTCCAAGAGTAGCTATGGGCACAGTAGAAACTGTTGGCCCTGATAGGGTTGGCGCACACCAACACCCTATGTTAGAGCAACTTTTTTTAGGACTTACAGACAACCAAACCATGGTTTATGCTGATAGTGCGCAAATATATTTTCCAGAATATACAATACTCCACATTCCATTAGGTTCTAGCCATTCTGTGTCAGTAAAAGAAAACAATAAAATGTACTATGTTTGGATGGACTTTTTTAGAGATAAGAAAGGAGAAGCATGGTTAAAAACCCATAAAAAACAGAAATAACTTTAGTGATTAAAAAACCTAAAACACCTTGGCCTACCAAAGCTGTAATGCATCAAATTTATGAAAAGCACCTTTGGGGTGGGAAAGACTTTGATTTTTATTCAGGTGAAGGGTCGTACCATCCTGAAATTATAACACCTTATTTAGACGCTATAGGCGATTTTTTAAAATCGTTTTCTAAACCTTTAGTAGTTTGCGATTTAGGCTGTGGCGATTTTAATATTGGCAAGCACCTTGTAAAATTGGCCAAAACCTATATTGCTATTGATATTGTGGAGAGCCTTATTGAAAGAAATAAAACCCTATTTAAGGCTGATAATTTAGAGTTTCAATGTTTAGACATTTCAAAAGACACGTTACCTCACGCAGATTGTATCATATTACGCCAAGTATTACAACATTTGTCGAATACTGAAATAAAATCGATTGTAGAAAAACTGTCAAACTACAAATATGTAATACTTACAGAACATATTCCTAGTGGAGCATTTAAGCCCAACAGAGACATTATTTCTGGGCAAGGCAATCGGTTAAAACACAACAGTGGTGTTAATCTATTAAAACATCCGTTCAATTTAAAAATTAGCTATACAAAACACCTAACAACACATTATTTGGAGAAACCCACTAAAAGTCAAATTCTTTCCATATTGTATAAATTAGCATAAAACATTTCATATCAGTTTATATCGCTAAATAAACAAGGCTACCTTCTCAAGCAGCCTTGTCTATTTTACATATTTAGAATACGCTTTTTATATCGTATAAATCCAAGCGTAAATTAGTTTTGAACTCTATCATGTGTGGTATTTGCCCATCTAATCTGTGCTCTACCGCCTCTAACACGATATACACCATATCTAATTTTGGATTGCGTTCCTCTTTCAGGCGAAGGAATATTCCAGTTAAATGCTTGACCACCAATTGTAGCATTACAATAATGTATTTTTTTTGAAGCATCATTTGGATCTTGTCTAAAACCTACCTCTAGTACAAAAGAAGTTATCTCGTTTTTATTAACTCGCCTTAGCAGTACTACTTCTCTACCGCTTCCAGACCCACCGCGTTCTAATATACGCTCAGCATAGATATCAAAAGCAACCTGCTTGTCTGCATTACTTCCTGTACCATAAACAGGATGTGCTCTGTACAAACAAATAGCTGGATCAGGAGAACCTCCACCACCAGTGTGTTGTCCTTTGGCTTGGGCTATGTAAGTACCATCTTGACCAAAAGAGCCTGCATCTCCTACTTCAAGAATTCTAAAATCACCAGTAAATTTAACAGATGATCCTATATTAGAGTTCGCTACAGGTAATGAACGTTCTATACGAGGTTGTAAGGTATTTGCTGCATCCTGATTATTGGAACCAGCTGTTATATTGTATATTCCCCAAGTAATACCATCGATTTCAGCTTCTTTGTAATTTGCATAACAACTCCTATCATCAATAGTCCCAACATTAACAGGGTTTGGTAAATCATTTGATGTTCTAGTAGCATTTTCTCCATCAGGATTACATGTTGTGTAAGACCCCGTATCTTCATCAACTATCACTTCTGGATCTGGCTCTGGATCTGGTATTGGATCTGGATCTGGATCAATAATCTCTTGTTCTAACTCTCCTAAGGAAGGTGCCTCATCTGGTTGACAAGAGAAAAACAACACGAAAACAACTAGTGTAGCAACTGAGGCTAATTTTAAATTAAAAACTGATTTTTTCATAAATTTTAAGCAATATTTTTATCAAATATAAATATTTTACATAATAAGTGTATCCTGAACTATCCTGCAGAACATACGACAGATAAAAAAACGAATTCTTATGTTGTTTAACAGTATTTAAAATAGGTTTTTTTATAAGAAAAGACAAATATTTTTGTGTTTCTTCCTAATATTGAGAAGACATCTCTAACCACATTATTTCTACCAAAAAAATTTTGTGATTAAAAAACCTCTTCCAAATACCGTTCTATTAGCATAACGAGATTTTAATTTTTTAATTGTATTATAAGAAAACATTAACAAAAAGAAATTTTAATCCATACATATATCCTTATTTTGATTTAAAATCTCCCCCAAAACCCACAAATAATCAGTACGGTTTTCTACAAAATCTCTATCAGAAATATCAATAATTTTTACTTTAAA
>CALDUF010000029.1 GCA_937923515.1 uncultured Flavobacteriaceae bacterium | reverse complement strand
GCAAATGTTGGCGTGCCATCTATTGCTAAACTCAACAATCTTCCAAAACCTAATCCGAGCATAAAAATCATGTTGCTTACTAGGGCCAGATTTAAAAATTTTGTTTTAAAAATTCCTAAAATCCAAAGTATTGAAAAGCCCAGATATAAGCCCATTATGGCTTTAAAAACATTATGATCATCTATAGTATTCAATTGAATATCAAATAGGGTTTCTGGACAAAATCCATAAATAAAAGCTACTGGTGCTACAAGTAATACGGAAATAATTAAGTGTATCTTAAGAATAAAATCTTGTTTTGTCTTTAGCATTTTTATCGCTGGGTTTTTGCTAAAATACTAAACACTTACTGAGTTTTAAAAACCAGAAGTGCATACACTTAAAACTCCATTAAAAACCCATATCTTTGCGAGGTCTTTTTTTATGAAGCGTATTGACTATGAAGAACATCAGGAATTTTTGCATTATTGCACATATAGATCACGGTAAAAGTACACTTGCAGATCGTTTATTGGATTATACTGGATCTGTAACGGCAAGAGAACAGCAAGCTCAGTTACTAGACAGTATGGATTTAGAGCGCGAGCGTGGTATTACCATAAAATCGCACGCCATACAAATGGACTACGAACTTAATGGTGAAAAGTATATTTTAAATTTAATTGACACGCCTGGTCACGTAGATTTCTCATACGAAGTATCACGATCTATCGCTGCGTGCGAAGGTGCGCTTTTAATTGTTGATGCAGCACAAAGCATTCAAGCACAAACCATTTCTAATTTATACTTAGCCTTAGAAAACGACTTGGAAATTATCCCTGTTTTAAACAAGGTTGATTTACCAAGTGCAAACCCAGAAGAAGTTACAGATGATATTGTAGATTTATTAGGTTGCGACCCAGAGGAAGTGATTCACGCTAGTGGAAAAACAGGCTTTGGTGTAGACAATATTTTAGCTGCAATTATAGACCGTGTACCCGCTCCAAAAGGCGATCCTGAGGCACCGCTTCAAGCTTTAATTTTTGACTCGGTTTACAATACCTTTAGAGGTATTGAAACCTATTTTAGAGTATTTAACGGTGAAATTAAAAAAGGACAACACATAAAATTTGTTGCTACAGATAAAGATTATTACGCTGATGAAGTTGGTACTTTAAAACTTAATCAAGTTGCAAAACAGAGTGTAAAAACTGGTGATGTTGGGTATTTAATTACTGGTATAAAAACAGCAAAGGAGGTAAAAGTAGGAGATACTATTACGGATTTTGCTAAACCAACTACCAACATTGTTGAAGGGTTTGAAGATGTAAAGCCGATGGTTTTTGCTGGTATTTATCCTGTAGATACTGAGGATTATGAAGAGCTTCGTGCCTCTATGGAGAAATTGCAGTTAAACGATGCCTCTTTGGTGTTTCAACCAGAAAGTTCGGCTGCATTAGGCTTTGGTTTTCGCTGCGGATTCTTAGGCATGCTTCATATGGAAATTATTCAAGAACGTTTAGAACGTGAGTTTGATATGACGGTAATTACTACCGTACCAAACGTATCGTACCATGCGTTTACCAATAAAAATCCCGATGAAATTATTATTGTAAATAATCCTTCTGATTTACCTGAACCTTCAACCTTAAACCGTGTTGAAGAGCCATTTATAAAAGCCACAATTATCACAAAATCTGATTTTGTAGGTAACGTAATGTCGCTTTGTATAGAAAAACGCGGACTTATTATCAACCAAACGTATTTAACTACAGAGCGCGTAGAGTTAACTTTTGAAATGCCTTTGGCAGAAATTGTTTTTGATTTTTACGATCGCTTAAAAACAGTTTCTAAAGGTTATGCCTCTTTTGATTATCATCCAATAGGAATGAAACCATCAAAATTGGTACGTTTAGATATCTTACTGAATGCACAATCTGTTGATGCACTTTCTGCTTTAATACACGCCGATAACGCACAGCATATAGGTAAAAAAATGTGTGAAAAGTTGAAGGAACTCATTCCACGTCAGCAATTCGATATTCCAATACAAGCAGCTATTGGTGCAAAAATTATTTCTAGAGAAACGGTAAAAGCACTTCGTAAAGATGTTACTGCAAAATGTTACGGTGGTGATATTTCGCGTAAACGCAAACTTCTTGAAAAACAGAAAAAAGGAAAAAAACGTATGCGCCAAGTAGGTAACGTAGAGATACCACAACAGGCATTTATGGCGGTTTTAAAATTAAATGATTAGATCTTAATTTTTACATATTTCAATCTGTGAAAAAACAGCTATTGATGTATTGTAATTGCTTTTTCATTTTATTCACTAATTTGAAAAAAACGGTCAACTTTCTGCAATAGATTTAATCTTTACTTCAATATTATTATTGAAAATGTCTTGTTATTGAAAGATTACTCTTTTTTCTGTAAAAACATACTACTCTTTTAGTGTTAATAATTTATTTTGTAATTTACATTTCTGGCTTTTGCACACAATTGCTTATGTCGCTAGAAGCTCTAAAATAGGCTGCTTCTATCGTTTTGTAGTTGTATTTATAGTTTAAAAAAGCCAAAATTATTATTAACAATTTCGTATTCTATTGTAATGTATTTTATTATATTTCAAATGGTTACGTCTTTCAAAAGCAAAATCGATAATTTTTAAAAGTAATGTTTAGAAAATGATATTTGTGTTTTCAAAATCCTTTTTTTTACGCTGTAATGATTAAAAAACCGACTAAATAATTTTATGAAAGCACTTTTTTATACCAGAGAATTTCCTCCTTACGTTTACGGAGGCGCAGGGGTACATGTTGAATATTTAGCCGAAGAACTCTCTAAACTTATGGATTTAGACGTAAGGTGTTTTGGTGATCAAAACTCTCAAGAAAAGAGTTTAAGCGTAAAAGGATTTCCGTTTGAGGATGGTGTTTTTGAACACTCAGATGATAAATTAAAGTCCGTTTTTAAAACCCTAAGTACTGCGTTGCACATGAATGCTGACGCCGTAGATGCTGATGTGGTACATTGCCATACGTGGTACGCCCATTTTGCTGGTATAGTTTCAAAATTATGTTACGGTACGCCCCTTGTAATTACAACTCATTCTTTAGAGCCCTTACGACCTTGGAAACGCGAACAACTTGGTAGAGGTTACGATGCATCCTCTTGGGTAGAAAAAACAGCTATTGAAATGGCAGATGCTTTAATTGCAGTTTCTGAAGAAACCAAAGAAGATGTTTTGAAACATTTTGACGTTGATGAAAATAAAGTTAAGGTAATATACAACGGTATTAATTTGCAACAATATGTGCAAACGTCTAACAGCGCAACGCTTGATACTTACGGCGTAGATAAAAATAAACCGTATGTGCTTTTTGTTGGACGCATTACACGCCAAAAAGGAATTATACACTTAGTAAATGCCATAAAATATATTGATACCAATACCCAAATTGTATTATGCGCTGGTGCACCTGATACTAAAGAAATAGGTAAAGAAATGGAAGATGCCGTTAATGCTGTAAAAAAGGTACGCAATAATGTGATTTGGATAGACAAAATGGTAACTAAAGAAGAAATTATCCAGTTATACTCTCATGCTGATGTATTTTGTTGTCCCTCAATATATGAACCTTTTGGTATTATTAATATTGAAGCCATGGCATGTAATACTGCTGTAGTTGCTAGCGCTGTTGGTGGTATTAAAGAGGTTGTTGTGGATGGTGAAACTGGTATTTTAATTCCTTTAGAACAACAAACCAAAGCCCCTTTTGAACCTATAGATCCTGATAAATTTTCGAGAGATTTAGCAAACGGAATTAATACAATAATTGCTGATAAGGGTTTAAGAGAATCTATGGCGCTAAAAGGAAGAAAACGTGTTGAAGATTATTTTGATTGGGTAGCCATTGCTAAACAAGTAGAAGCACTATATAAATCTTTAATATAGCACATAAATATAGAAACAACTAAAACAACCGTATATGATTAATAACAAGGTATTGTCAATTATTTTAGGAGGAGGACAAGGGTCTCGGCTCTATCCTTTAACGAAGGACAGGTCAAAGCCAGCAGTTCCTATTGCAGGAAAGTATCGTTTGGTAGATATTCCTATTTCAAACTGCATCAATTCAGATATCAAACGTATGTACGTTTTAACTCAATTTAATTCTGCCTCGTTAAATCGACATATAAAAAACACGTATCACTTTAGCTTTTTTAGTTCTGCTTTTGTTGATGTTTTAGCAGCAGAACAAACTCCTGAAAACAAAACTTGGTTTCAAGGTACTGCCGATGCAGTGCGCCAAAGTATGCATCATTTTTTAAGACACGATTTTGAATATTTTTTGATTCTTTCAGGCGATCAATTATATCAAATGGATTATGAAGAAATGATTCAAGCACATGAGGAAAGCGGTGCAAAAATTTCAATAGCCACTATTCCTGTTACAGCTAAAGAAGCTACTGAATTTGGTATTTTAAAATCAAATGACAAAAATGTTATTACTTCATTTATAGAAAAACCAGATGCTGATTTACTACCAGACTGGACCTCTGAAGTAAGTGAAGATATGCAAAATCAAGGACGTCATTACCTTGCGTCGATGGGTATTTATATTTTTAATAGAGACTTACTAACAAAGCTAATGGAAAACCCAGATACCAACGATTTTGGTAAAGAAATAATTCCTGATGCCATAGAAAAACACAAAACCTTAAGTTATCAATACGAAGGTTACTGGACCGATATTGGAAATATTGATTCCTTTTTTGAAGCTAACCTTGGCTTAACTAACGATATTCCAGAGTTCGATTTATACGACAAAAAGAAACGTATTTACACTAGAGCCAGAATGCTTCCCACAACCAAGCTAGCAAATACGGTTGTAGAAAAGTCTGTTATTTCAGAAGGTTGTATTATTAGTGCTGCTAAAATAGAAAAATCGGTAATTGGTATTCGTTCTAGAATTGGCGACGAGTCAACCGTTATTAATACCTACATGATGGGATGTGATAAATACGAAAACCTTGCTGAAATAGACCGCGATAAAATTGAAATACTAATGGGTATTGGTCAACGTTGTTTCATCAAAAACGCCATTATTGATAAAAATTGTCGCATAGGAGACGATGTTCGTATTAACGGAGGGAAACACCTTGAAGATACTGAAACAGATATGTATGTAATAAAAGATGGTATTGTGGTTATTAAAAAGGGAGCTGTAATACCTAAGCGTTTTACCATTCAATAGAATTCTACTTCCTTTAATTAATACTAAATATGCAAGACCAAAGAAGAGTTGTAATAGACCATGTTACACCAAGCGTAAATTGTGGTGAGTTCTACATCAAACGAGTTGTAAATGAAGTTGTGAATGTAAGAGCCTTTATTTTAGCCGATGGGCATGATGTTTTAGGGGCTTCAATTTTGTACAAGCACGAAAATGATATACAGTGGCAGGAAACACGTTTATCTATAGATTTTAATAATGAGTGGCAAGCGGCTTTTACCGTAGAAAATCAAGGTTTTTATAATTATAAAGTTGAAGCATGGGTTGATTATCCTCTAAACTGGCAACACGGAATTATAAGAAAAATTGAAGATGGCCAGTATGTACATTCTGAACTGTTAGAAGGTGCTGAATATATCAGTCAAACCTTAAAAAAAGTAACAGAGCAGGAGGAAAAAGACTATTTAAAACATATTGAACGTGTTTTTAAAGACGAAAACGCTTATGGTGAGGCCTTAAACGAAGCTGTTTCAGACAAACTTCATGATATTTTCTATAACAACCCTATTAAATTTTTAGAAAACACTTCTAAAGAATATCAGGTGTATGTAGACAGAAAAAAAGCGCGATTTAGTACGTGGTATGAATTTTTCCCACGATCAGCTTCACAGTCAAAAGACGTTCACGGTACATTTAAAGATTGCGAACGTTTACTCCCTCGTATTAAGAATATGGGTTTTGATGTAGTATACTTACCTCCTATTCATCCTATTGGAGAAGTAAATCGTAAAGGAAAAAACAACACTACAGAAGCAAAAAAAGGTGATGTAGGTTCCACTTGGGGTGTAGGCTCAAAACACGGAGGGCACAAAGCCATTCATCCAGAGCTAGGAAATCTAGGAGACTTTAAAGCTTTGATACAAAAAGCAAAAGAGCAAAATATAGAAATTGCAATGGATTATGCTCTGCAAGCAGCTCCAGATCATCCTTGGGTAAAAGCACATCCTAAATGGTTTAAATGGCGACCAGACGGCACCGTACAGTATGCCGAAAACCCACCAAAAAAGTATCAGGATATTTTGCCAATTTATTGGGAAAGCGACGACTACAAAGCGCTTTGGGAAGAATGTTTGGACGTTTTATTGCACTGGATAGATTGTGGTATAGAAATTTTTAGAGTAGATAATCCGCACACAAAACCATTTTATTTTTGGAATTGGATTATCAGTAAGGTAAAAGCAAAACATCCAAATGTAATATTTTTAGCTGAAGCCTTTACCGCGCCAAAAGTTATGCAACAATTAGCAAAACAAGGCTATACGCAATCTTATACATACTTTACTTGGAGAAATAGCAAGCACGAGTTGATAGAATACGTTGAGGAGTTAACTAAAACAGAGCTCAAAGAATACATGCAACCTAATTTTTGGCCTAATACGCCAGATATCAATCCGTTTCCATTACAAGGTACAGGAGAGTCTAAACACATACAACGCTATGTATTAGCTGCAACCTTAAGTTCTAGTATCGGTATTTATGGGCCTGTTTATGAATATATGCGCTCCGATTCACTCCTTGGAAAAGAAGAATACCTAAATTCTGAAAAATTCCAAATAGCTCATTACGATTGGAATATTCAAAACAAACTTACCACAGTAATTACTAAAATTAATTTTATAAGACATAATAATGAAGCGCTTCAACAAACAAATAATATAAAATTCTGTTATGTTGAAAACGATAACATAATTGCATTTTACAAATGGAATGATGCTAAAACCAATCATATTTTTGTAGTAATTAGTCTAGACCATCACAATTCACAGCAAGGTACTGTACAACTGCCATTGGAAGCGTTGGGCGTGCATGCAGGACACAACCTAGAAATGCACGATTTAATAACTGACAGCCGTTACAATTGGCACAACGAATGGAATTTTGTAGAATTACACCCTACACTTCCATTCCATATTTTCAACATAAATAAATAGTCTATGATTGATACTATTTTTAAACACTGAATAAAAATAGTAACAGTTCAATTAAATGTATCGTAGAAAAGATAAAAGAAACAATATATTTAAATAGCTGCAATAATCAATATCACTATTTTCATTAAAATACGCTCTATTGGTAAAAGCTATTTAAAGGATAAATTATAAACTTAATTTCTGCCCAATAAAACGGGTAGTAATTCCTCTAAAAAGGAATATTATAAACAACTAACAACACACCATGGCACACGTTAAACCGTACAGTTTATTTACAGAATTCGATATTAATTTATTTAAAGGTGGAAAACATTTCCGCCTTTACGAAAAATTCGGATCGCACCTTGTAACCGTTGACGGTATTGAAGGTACATATTTTGCCGTTTGGGCACCAAGTGCTAAACAAGTTTCTGTAATTGGAGACTTTAATTTTTGGATGGAAGGAGAACACCAACTAAACGTGCGTTGGGATTCTAGCGGAATATGGGAAGGCTTCATACCTGCTGTATCAAAAGGTGCTGTGTATAAATATAAAATACAGAGCCATCATAACGATATAAAAACTGAGAAAGCAGATCCTTACGCTAGGCGTTGTGAGCATCCACCAAAAACAGCTTCGATTGTTTGGGACGATACCTACAAGTGGAAAGATACCAAATGGATGAAAAAACGTAAAAAACATAATGCTATAGATGCGCCCTACTCGGTTTACGAAGTGCACCTTGGGTCTTGGAAAAAGAATGTTGAGGAAAATAGATTTATGTCTTATTTTGAATTGGCAGACGACTTGGTAAAATATGTAAAAGAAATGAATTTTACCCACGTAGAGTTAATGCCTATTATGGAATTTCCTTACGACCCATCTTGGGGATATCAATTAACGGGATATTTTGCACCAACGTCTCGCCACGGTTACCCTGAAGAGTTTAAGTATTTAGTTGATAAACTGCACCAAAACGATATAGGAATTATTTTAGATTGGGTCCCATCGCATTTTCCCGAAGACGCGCATGGACTTGGGTTCTTTGATGGTTCGCATTTATATGAGCATCCAGACAAACGCAAAGGCTATCATCAAGATTGGAAGAGTTTAATTTTTAACTACGAACGCAATGAGGTACGCTCCTTCTTAATAAGTAATGCTGTGTTTTGGTTAGACCAGTATCATGCAGACGGACTGCGAGTTGATGCTGTGGCCTCTATGTTATTTTTAGATTATTCTAGAGAAGATGGCGAATGGGAACCAAATATGTATGGCGGACGCGAAAATCTAGCTGTTATTGACTTTTTAAAGCAGTTAAATGAAGAAGTTTACGCATCTTTTCCCGATGTACAAACCATAGCCGAGGAATCTACAGCATTTCCAATGGTATCTAAACCTACATTTATGGGCGGTTTAGGTTTTGGAATGAAGTGGATGATGGGTTGGATGCACGATACCTTAGAGTATTTTGCAAAAGATCCTGTTTACCGCAAATACCATCAAAACGAAATAACTTTCAGTTTAGCTTATGCTTTTACCGAAAATTTCATGTTACCGCTATCGCATGACGAAGTGGTTTACGGTAAAAACTCAATTCTAGGAAGAATGCCTGGTGATGAATGGCAACGTTTTGCAAATTTAAGATTGTTATACGGGTACATGTTTACCCATCCTGGTACAAAATTATTATTTATGGGCAGTGAATTTGGGCAGTATAACGAGTGGGATTTCCAAGGGAGTTTAGACTGGAATT
Organism: uncultured Flavobacteriaceae bacterium; assembly: GCA_937923515.1. Taxonomy (GTDB): domain Bacteria; phylum Bacteroidota; class Bacteroidia; order Flavobacteriales; family Flavobacteriaceae; genus Jejuia. The sequence goes on along the minus strand of CALDUF010000029.1, from coordinate 66,344 downwards.
TACTAGAGTTTAAACCTCATAAGGATATGCTAAACTTCTATAAATCTTTAAACACCATCTACAAAAACACACCTGCGCTGTACGAAAAAGGATTTAGTCACGAAGGCTTTGAGTGGATAAGTTACGACGATCATGAAAACTGTGTCATTTCATACTTGCGAAAAGGGTATAAAGAGGAAGAGAGCGTTGCAGTGGTTTGTAATTTAACACCCTCTGTTAGAAAAGATTATAAAATTGGAGTGCCGTTTAAAGGTAAACTTGTTGAAATTTTTAACAGTGACGCAAAAGCATTTGGAGGTAGCGGTATCGCTAATAAAAAAGAAATTACTATTAAAAAAGAAATTTGGAACGGCAAAGCGTACTCAGCAGAAATAACGTTGCCTCCTTTGGCAGTTACTGTTTTTGAATTTAAAAAATAAATACAGTTGTAAGTATGTATCAACATATTGCGTGCTTTTTTTTAAAAATTTTAGCAAAAACGTGTTAACCATTTTAAAACCCTAGCCGTTTGCATCTTTTTTATTGAATTTTAGCGTTGATTATGGCTACAACATACTGTTAATTAGCATATTGTTACAAACTTGTTAGTTTATAGCTATCATTATTAAATTTTGTATAACTAATTAACCTTTTTTTTGATAAAAAGAACGTACACAGGCATCTAAAATTTAGTACTTTCGTTTATTAATTTTAATACTTGTTTACATGATATTAAATACCGAATTAGAATATAAAGGAAACTTATTTCCTTCAAAAATAGTTAAGTACGAAAAAAATCTTAACGTGCTCTCATTTACTGCTGAAAATGGTGTGGTTTTAGAAATCACTGTACGCCGCGACAGTATACTTCGTTTTAGATTTACCACAACAGGTATTTTTGAAAACGATTTCTCTTATGCCATTACCAAGTATGCCAGCAGAGGTTACAACCATTTAGAAGTAACTGAGGATGATGACAATTACATAATAACTACAGCCAAATTAATTTGTAACGTCTCAAAAACCGATTTAAGAACATCGATTTTTGATGCAAAAGACAACACGTTAATCTGTGAAGATGAACTTGGTTTTCATTGGGAAGAAAGTTACGAATACGGGGGCGATGTTGTAAAAATGTCTAAAACTGCGCAACCTGGTGAAAGTTACTATGGCCTTGGTGATAAGCCAGTAGATAATAATCTTAAAGGTAAACGTTTTGAAAATTGGGTAACCGATTCTTATGCTTACGGAAGAGATACAGACCCAATTTACAAAGCAATTCCGTTCTACACAGGATTGCACCATCAAAAATCATACGGTATCTTTTTTGATAACACGTTTCGTTCGTTTTTTGACTTTTGTGCAGAACGAAGAAATATCACAAGTTTTTGGGCACATGGTGGTGAAATGAATTATTATTTCATCTATGGTCCAGACATGTCTGATGTTGTAACTAATTATACCGATTTAACAGGAAAACCACACGAAATGCCTGCGCTTTGGGCTTTGGGGTATCACCAATGTAAATGGAGTTACTATCCAGAATCAAACGTAAAAGAAATTACAGCTAAGTTTAGAGAGCTACAAATACCATGTGATGCTATTTATTTAGATATCGACTATATGGAAGGCTTTAGATGTTTTACTTGGAATAAAACACATTTTCCAGATCCTAAACGCATGGTAAAAGAATTAGCAGATGATGGTTTTAAAACTATTGTGATTATAGATCCAGGTATCAAAATTGATATGGATTATGATGTGTTTAGAGAAGGTTTAGAAAAAGATTATTTCTGTAAACGTGCTGATGGCCCTTACATGAAAGGTAAAGTGTGGCCTGGGGAATGTTATTTCCCAGATTTTACAAGACCAGAAGTAAGAGACTGGTGGTCTGACTTGTTTAAGGAATTAATTGAAGATATAGGCGTAAAAGGCGTTTGGAACGACATGAACGAACCGGCAGTAATGGACGTTCCAGGAAAAACATTCCCTAACGATGTAAGGCACGATTACGATGGTAACCCATGCAGCCATAGAAAAGCACACAATGTATATGGTATGCAAATGGCACGTGCTACCTACCAAGGGTTGAAAAAATTCTCATACCCTAAGCGTCCATTTGTTATTACTAGAGCTGCTTATTCCGGTACACAACGTTACACCTCTAGTTGGACTGGAGATAACATAGCAACTTGGGATCATTTAAATATTGCAAACCTACAAGCGCAACGCATGTGTATGTCTGGATTCTCTTTTATAGGTTCTGATATTGGAGGGTTTGCAGAACAACCTAACGGAGAACTATACGCACGATGGATACAATTAGGTATTTTCCATCCATTTTGTAGAACGCACTCTTCTGGAGATCATGGTGATCAAGAACCTTGGGCTTTTGATGATACCATTACAAATGTAGTACGTAAGTTTATCGAAATAAGATACCAACTATTACCTTATTTGTATACGGCGTTTTGGAGATATGCTGAAGAGGGTATTCCTATCTTAAAATCGTTAGTGCTTTACGATCAACAAGATCCACAAACGCATTACAGAAACGATGAGTTTATTTTTGGTGAAAAAATATTAGTATGTCCTGTAAATGGGCCAAACCAAAAAGGAAGACGCATGTATATTCCTAGAGGCAAATGGTATAACTTCTGGACAGACGAGGTTGTAGAAGGTGGTCAAGAAGTTTGGGTTGATGCAGATTTAGATAGTATGCCAATTTTTGTAAAAGAGGGCGCAATGATACCTAAATACCCTATTCAACAATACGTGGGCGAAAAAACTATTGATGAGTTAACGCTTGATGTGTATTATACTGAAGGTAAAGAAGAGTCTATGGTGTATGAAGATGCTACTGATGGCTACGATTATATTAAAGGACGCTACAGTTTACGTAACTTTAGATTGCTTGGTAAGCCAAACGAGCTTATTATACAACAGCACAAAACAGGTAAGTTTATGACCACTTATAAAACATTTAAGTTAAACTTACACGGGCTACCTTTTAGCATTAAAGAGGTGCAAATTGATAATGAAGTTATTCCTTCAAAAGATTTAAATTTTGATGGTGACAACACACTAATCTTGAAAAAAGAATTTACCGAACTACATATTGTAGGATAGAAAACTTTAAATTATAATACCACAACCCTTGCTTATTAAAATAAGCAGGGGTTTTTTTAATAGTTGTATATCGTGCTAAAGGTGTTCTAGCTAAATAATAATTGTAACATTTCACTACCTTTATCCTCACAATTAGCTATACTTGAAACACACCTACCCACAAAAAGAAAAGCTTAAAAGCAAAAAACTAATAGACCAGTTGTTTACTGAAGGGCAATCGGTTTCTGCCTTTCCACTTCGGCTAGTTTACTTAGGCACCACTTTTGATGATGAAGTAATATTAAAAACTGGAGTTTCAGTAAGTAAACGGCATTTTAAAACTGCTGTAGATAGAAATTATATAAAGCGCCTGCTAAGAGAAGCTTACCGGCTAAATAAAGCTACTTATTTTAACAATTTAACAATACCACACGCGTTTATGATTTTGTACATTGGAAAAGAAAAACCTACATTTAAGCAAATAGACGCCACCACGAAACGTTTATTTGAAAAGTTTTTAAACAAGGTTAATAAAGACTAAATAATTATGAAGACAGTGCTAAAAAAGAAAATAATTATCCTGATACTATTGTTTGCTGTGTTTTTAAGCACAACAGCATTTAAAAACGATTTTTTTGAAATAGCGAAACAAATTGAAATTTTCACTACGCTGTATAAGGAAATCAATATGAATTATGTTGATGAAACCAATCCTGCAGATTTAATGGATACTGCCATTAAAAGTATGCTAGACGATTTAGACCCTTACACACGGTTTATGAACGAACAGGATGTAGAAGCAGCTAGAATTAACAATACTGGCGATTATACAGGTATAGGTGCACGTGTTAAAACTTTAAAAGATAAATTAGTAATTGTAGAGCCTTATAAAGATTATCCTGCAGATAAAGCAGGCTTAAAAGCTGGTGATGAAATTATTAAAGTAGGCGATGTTTTGGTATCTGATTATAAAGATGATTCTGGTAATTTACTTAAAGGCGCTTCTGGAAGCACGGTTAAAGTAACATTTAAAAGAAATAACGAAACAAAAACCGCCACCATTGAACGTGCCGAAGTTGAAATAAAAGCAGTGCCGCACTACTCTATGGTTAATGATAAAACAGGGTATGTAGTATTAAGCAAGTTTAACCGTAAAGCATCTGCTGAGACCAGTTATGCTATTAGAGATTTAAAAGCGCAAGGGGCTAATCGTATTATTTTAGATTTACGAGGAAACCCCGGTGGTTTACTAAATGAAGCGGTTAACGTGGTAAACTTATTTGTTCCTAAAGGGCAATTGGTAGTTACCACAAAATCAAAGGTAAAAAAATATAACAAGCAATATTTTACAAGTAGAGAGGCTTTAGATACTAAAATTCCTTTAGTGGTTTTAATAGATGGTTCTAGTGCTTCCGCTAGCGAAATTGTATCTGGAACACTACAAGATTTAGATAGAGCCGTTGTTGTAGGTGCGCGTAGTTTTGGTAAAGGCTTAGTACAACGTCCAAAACGATTAACTTACGGTACGCAAGTAAAAATTACCATCTCAAGGTATTACACCCCTTCTGGGAGATGTATCCAATCGTTAGATTATTGGAATAGAAACGAAAACGGCGAAGCAGTGCGTGTAAAACAAGAAAATTATAATGAGTTTAAAACCAAAAACGGACGTAAAGTATTTGATGGTGGGGGCATTTTTCCTGACGTTACCATAAATAAAATAAAAAACACAACAATTACTAAGGCGATAGTAAGTAGCGATTTAATTTTTGATTTTGCTACTGCATACTATTACAAAAACCCGTCTTTAAACATAGAGAACTTTAAATTAACGGATGCCGATTTTAAAAGCTTTAAAAGCTATCTAAAACAAAACAACTTTTCCTTTACAACAAATACAGAAAAGATGCTAAATAAAGCCTACGAAGCCTCGGTTAAGGAAAATTTAAATAGTGCAATTACAACCGATTATAATACGTTATTATCTAGCTTAAATACATCAAAAGACAAAGCCATTGACGAGCATAAGGCGTTCATCTTAAAATTATTAACAGAAGATATCGTAAAACGCTATGCGTATCGTGAAGGTTTATATGAATATTATAAATTAAATGATCCTCATATACAAAAAAGTACGCAAATCCTCGGTGATACTGCTACATACATGGATTATTTAAGGTAATTTTCTAAAAAATACTATCTTTAACTTATAATCGCTTCCCCAAGCATGTATAGACTACTAGTAATCATATTGTTATGCCTTCAAGCGTCTGCTGTGTTTTCTCAAACACAACACACACACGACGTGTATTTTAATACCGATGAATTTGTAGTGCCAAAAACCGAAGAAAACCGGTTATTACTCTTTATTTCTAAACTTCAAAATGTTGATATAGAATCTATCGTAATTTATGGTTTTTGTGATGATGTTGGTGCAGACTCCTATAACTTAATACTATCGCAACAACGTGCAGACGCCATTAAACACATTTTTGCCAATAACGACATAAGTGAAACACTTATTAGAAACGTAGATGGTAAAGGTGAGGTTTTACTAAAAATAATAAGCGAAAAAGACATTTTAAAAATACGGGGTTTAAACCGTAAGGTAGAAATTATTGTTACAGAAAAAACAGCAATGCCAGAAGTAACGGTTGCACCAAAAAAAGAAGAGATAGAAAAAACCCTTTCAACATCTGAACAAATAAAGGGCGATTTAAATGTTGGCGATAAAATCATCTTCAAAAATATTTTGTTTAAAACTGGCTACAGTACAGTAGTTTCAAAATCAAAAAAAACACTAGAAGATATTGCAAAAGCTCTTGTAGAAAGAGAAGACATATACTTTACCATTCAGGGCCATGTGTGTTGCACTAAATACACACGAGATGCCGTAGATAAACGTACTAAAAAACGTAATTTATCAGTTGCACGAGCACAATACGTGTACGACTATTTTGCAAAAAAAGGCGTAGATAAAAGGCGAATGCGCTTTGTTGGTATGCGTAGAAGATTTCCTTTAGGTGGCGCTCCAGAACTTGATAGACGTGTAGAAATTGTAATTACTTACGTTGGAGATAGCAACAAATAAAATGGCAATTTTTTCTAAATGTACTACACTGTGTTTTCTATTATTAGCAGTAAACGCCATAGTATTTTCGCAAAACACATTTGTACCTGATGATAATTTTGAACAAGCTTTAATAGATCTTGGTTTAGATACGTTACCTTTAAACGATGTTGTTCCCACTGCAAATATATCTGGTGTAACAAGCCTAACGCTAGACAATAGGAACATTCAAAATCTTACAGGAATTCAGGATTTTAGTGCCTTAACACAGCTATTTATTCAAGACAACCAACTACAAACTATTGATGTAAGTAATAATATCAACTTACAAATACTGTGGTGTTTTAATAATAACTTATCAAGTGTAGATGTAAGTCAAAATTTAAATTTAATATCCTTACGTTGCGACAGTAATAATATAACGGCTTTAACTATTTCCAACAATACAGCGCTTAATGTTTTAACCTGCGCAAACAATCAACTTTCAACATTAAATACAACAGCAAACCCAACACTAAGCACATTAATTTGCAGTAACAATACAATTAGTAATTTAAATGTACTTAACAACACAGCGTTAACCCAATTAATTTGTGACGGTAATGGTATTTCAAATTTAAACCTCACAAACAATCCAAACATTAACGTTTTAAATTGCGTAAACAACAATTTAACTCAATTAGACACCTCACTTCAACCACAATTAATTGAACTTAACTGCAGTAATAACCAATTATGCTACCTCAATGTAAATAATGGTAATAACGCCAATATTACTACGATGAATTTTAGTGGAAATTCCAATCTAAATTGTGTAGTTGTAGATGCTATTAACGACGATAAAAGCTTTTGGCAACCTGCAAATTTTAATAATTATGTAACATCTATAAACGCTTGTAATGCTAATGTTCCTGTAGATATTTTAGAAAATTTTATAGGCACATCCTATACCCTACCGCCTATAACTCAAGGTGATTATTTTACAGCTTCTCAAGGTAATGGTACCCGTTTATCACCGGGAGCACTTATAACCACAACGCAAACCATTTACATTTATAATGAAACGGCTTGTTTTAGTAACGAGAGTAGTTTTAACGTTGTTATTTCAGAAACACCTTATTTTATACCTAAGTATTTTACGCCAAATAATGATGGTACAAACGACGTTTGGAAAATAGTGGACACCAACAATCTAATAAACACTATAAGCATATATAACAGACACGGAAAACTACTAAAATTTTTATCCTCAACACAACAAAGTTGGGATGGGACTTTTAACGGAAGGTTTTTACCAACCGATAGCTATTGGTACGAAATTATACTAAACGATAGATCTGTTTTACGAGGCTATTTTGCGCTTAAACGCTAGCATTTCTATACATTGCAATATGTGGAATACCATCCTCTAAATAAGAATAGCCTTTTTGTTTAAAACCTAAATTAGAATAAAATTGCTTTAAATGTTCTTGCGCAGAAATTTTTATAACGTGCGCATTAAAATGTGTTTCAACACCACTTATAGAAGCCTTCATAATAGCATAACCATACTTAAAAGCCCTATACTTTTTGTTTACAACTACCCTACCAATGCTGGCCTCAGTAAAATAATCGCCAGGTTTAAAAATTCGTGTATAAGCTACAATAGTGTCGTCCTTAAAGCCCAAAACATGTAGAGCATTTTTATCATTACCATCCATATCTTGGTATACACAATCTTGTTCCACCACAAACACTTCACTTCGTAATTGAAGTAAATTGTATAATTCTGTAATAGAAAGCGCTTCAAATGTTTTTATTTGTACGTTCAAACTTAATAATATGTATTTTTTGGGCGCTACCGCAAGGGTCGGGCTTTCCGTTAAAAGTTTTGGCTCCCGCTAAGGCGGGACCAAAAGCTACCACTGCAATCCCTAGCGCAATTATCTGCTTAGGCTATTTCTCAATCCTGTACAATCACTTCCTTTGCATCATCTTTACCATATTCAGGTTGAATATTTACATGATTAATATCATATTTATCCAACACCAAAGTTTCAATAGCTTTTAAAATTTCATCAAATTTAGATAAAGTAATATCCTTATAAAAATCAATATGCGCCTCTAAATGTATTTCATCTTCATTAAGCTGCCACACGTGCACATGATGCGTATTTTTTACCAACTCAAACGCATTTATTTCATCTACAATACGTTGTATAGGAATACTATCAGGCGTAAATAACATTAAAACTTTAGTAGAATTTTTTAGTAAATCCCAACCCATCCAAATTAAATAGAGTGCTATAGCAAAAGTTAGTACACTGTCTACCCAATACATCTTAAAATACTGCATTAATAAGCCGCCAACCAATACAGCAACACTCGCCATCATATCAGTAAATAAATGCAAATAAGCACTTTTCATATTCATATTAGCTTCAGCATCTTTTTTAAGTAATATTACACTAAAGCCATTACCTAAAATAGCAATTATAGATAACCAAATCACTAAATTTGATGCTATCTCTTGCGGATGTTGAAAACGCTCCACAGCTTCAATAATTAATAAAATAGCAACTACTATTAATGTACTTGCATTAATAAAAGCCGCTAAAATTTCAGCGCGTTTATAACCAAACGTTTTTTTATTAGATGCTTTTCGTTTCGATAATCTATTAGCAACATAACTAACAATTAGCGAAAGTACATCGCTAAAATTATGTAGTGCATCACTTAAAAGTGCCAAACTACCAGATATTAAACCGCCAATAACTTGGGCTACGGTTATACCAATGTTTAATAAAATAGAAATTAAAAGATTACGCCCTTTTAAGTCGCCATGGTGATGGTGCGTATAGTTGTGATTATGAGAATGAGACATCTATTAACAAGATAACGGAATTTTATCGATACGATTTTGGTGTCTTCCACCTTCAAAATCAGTATTTAAAAACGTTTCTACCATTTGTATAGCTTGTGGAATAGCAGTATATCGTGCTGGAATACATAATATATTAGCGTTGTTGTGCTGGCGCGTAAGTTCTACAATTTCTTTGGTCCAACATAATCCGGCACGTACCGCTTTATATTTATTGGCAGTCATGGCAACACCGTTAGCACTTCCGCATATTAAAATACCAAAATCGGCAGTTTTAGCTACAATAGCTTTAGCCACAGGATGTACAAAATCTGGATAGTCTACACTATCATGCACATCGGTACCATAATTATTTACAGTGTGTCCTTTACTTTCTAAATATGTTTTTATAGCGAACTTATAATCTGTTCCTGCGTGATCGTTTCCTATAGCTATTGTCATGATATATTAAATAAGTAGTTTTACAATACAAAGTTACTAAAAGCAAATCCTGTTCACTAAACTTTTAATGACTTGTTAATATCTCTTGATGGTTTTTTATAAAAATAATTAGGAAAATCGTTTAAAAATTGCAACCCGTAACCTTTAATTAACATGCAAATTAGTTAGTGTAAATTTTTAGTTAAGTTATTAGTAGTTTAATGTATAGTTTTAAGCGGTATTAACTTCTATACTTATTAAAAAATAGCTGTTAACATAAGCTGTAAACAGTTGTTAATAATAATTAGAATTCTATTATAGGTTAACAAGTTACGTTTATTTAAGCTGTTAATTACGTATCAACAACATTCTATAACATACATATCAAAACAAAACCTAAAAAAGTTATACTAGGTATTAACACACTATAATAACCATCATTTATTTTTTTAAATTTTAAAAAGAAAATAGATATATAATATATATTGTGGATAACTATGATTTAAAAGTAGTTTTATACCATTTAATATTAAAACCCTAACTTTGTAAAAACAAATAGCAATTTCTTCACCTGTACAATGCTATTTAATAATAAAATTTCCTATACCTTAGGAATTGAAAATGATTACAAAATTACATGAGTAAAAAAAGAAAAGGGAAATCCAAAAAGAGTGGTATTTCCAACCTTACAAATACAATCTTAAGTATATTAAAAAAAGATAGAAACCAAGCCTTTAACTACAAGCAAATAGCTGCCAAACTTGGTGTAAACGATGCCAGTAGCCGCAATCAAATAATAAAAACTTTAGCAAAACTTGCCGTAAAAGAGGAGATACAAGAAGTAGATCGTGGTAAGTTTAAAGCTATTGTAAATGCCGAATACCATATTGGAATTTTAGATTTAGCAGCCAAAGGAAACGGTTATATTATATGCGACGATTTTGAAGAAGATGTGTTTATCGCATCAAACAATATCAATAAAGCCTTAAATGGTGATGAAGTAGAATTTTATGTGTTTAAGCGCAAAAAACGTGGAAAAGTAGAAGGGGAAATCACCAATATTATTAAACGCGCTAAATCTGAATATGTTGGTGTCATTCAAATGCAGAATAATAAGAATTTTGCATTTGTAGTGCCAGATAGTAATAAAATGTACAAAGATATTTTTGTACCTATCAATAAAACCTTAAAAGCAGAAGATGGTGATAAAGTATTAGTATCGCTAGAGGATTGGCCAGAAAAGGCCGATTCTCCTTATGGTAAAGTCATTCAAATTCTAGGGAAACCAGGAGATCATAATACCGAGATTCATGCCATTTTAGCAGAATATGGTTTACCTAACGAATTTCCTCACGATGTTGAGGCTTTTGCAAACGAATTAGATACCTCTATAACTGAAGCAGAAATTGCAAAGCGTAGAGATATGCGTAAAGATTTAACCTTTACCATAGATCCTAAAGATGCCAAAGATTTTGATGATGCCTTATCGTTTGAAGTTTTAGATAACGGATTGTACGAAATAGGTATTCATATAGCCGATGTATCGCATTATTTACAAGAAGGTACTGTTTTAGACGATGAAGCTTACGAACGCGCAACATCGGTGTATTTGGTAGATCGTGTGGTGCCTATGCTTCCTGAAGTATTATCAAATAATGCCTGCTCTTTACGTCCGCATGAAGAGAAATACACCTTTTCAGCAGTGTTTCAAATAAATGATAAAGCTGAAATAAAAAACGAATGGTTTGGTAGAACCGTAACTTATAGCGATGCCCGTTATGCTTATGAAGAAGCGCAGGCTGTAATAGAATCAAAAACAAATACAATTCCTGCAGAAGTATCTTTAACAGGAAAAACATATCAAACCGATCAGAAATTAGCAGAAGCTATTTTAAAAATGGATGAACTTGCTAAAATTATGAGAGGTAAACGCATGCGTGATGGTGCAATTTCTTTTGATAAAGTAGAAGTAAAATTCAATTTAGACGAAGACAATAATCCTGCTGGTGTATTCTTTAAAACCAGTAAAGATGCTAATAAACTGATTGAAGAATTCATGTTATTAGCCAACAGAAAAGTATCTGAATTTATAGGAAAACAAAGTCCGAAGAAAACCTTTGTATATCGTGTGCACGACGAACCAGATGAGAGTAAGCTAGCCTCTTTACAAAATATTGTAGGCCGTTTTGGATACAAACTTAATTTTAAAGATAGAAAATCTACTACAGCATCGTTAAATAATTTACTAAAAGACGTTGTTGGAAAAAAAGAGCAAAATTTAGTAGATACTTTAGCGATACGCAGTATGAGTAAAGCTGAATATACCACACACAATATTGGGCATTACGGACTAGCATTTGATTACTATAGTCACTTTACTTCACCTATTCGTCGTTACCCAGATGTGATGGCACACCGTTTGTTACAGCGGTATTTAGATGGTGGAAAATCAGCCAACGAAGCTGATTATGAAGAAAAATGCCAACACTCTAGTACTATGGAAAACCTTGCTACTAAGGCAGAACGCGATTCAATTAAATACATGCAAATTCGTTTTATGGAAGACCATAAAGATGAAGAATTTGTAGGTGTTATTTCAGGCGTAACCGACTGGGGAATTTATGTAGAAATCATTGAAAATAAATGTGAAGGAATGGTGAGTGTGCGTGATATGAAAGACGACCATTACGCATTTGATCAAGATTTATATGCAATGGTTGGCAGAAAAAATGGCATTATATATCAACTTGGTGATGAGGTGGTTGTAAAAGTAAAAAATACCGATTTAGTGAAGAAGCATTTGGATTTTAATATGATTGGTAAGGTAGAGTAGCTTAGTTATTTTGAAGAATTCGTTGAAGTGTTTTTATTAATAGAACGAATATCCAATTATTAGTGATAGTGTATTATATTCAGAATACCAAGCAGGTTCTCTAGTTAATATATTTCTAGTATTTTGATATCTCATTTCTAAGCTATACTTATCGTAAATTTTGTAACCTATTCCAAAAGCTAAATTTGAATTTGAGGTGATTTTTAATGAATTTACTGTAACATTATCAGATCTTTTATAATCTATCGAAGATTTTGAAGGTAAATCAATAACGTAGCTAGCGTTAATAAAAATTTTTGATTTCTCATTTAGAAAAAAATAATGTCTTAATCCAAAAGGAATTTCAATAGAATTATAATTAACGTCTGTTATTAAAACTCCTCCTTCAAAATTAATAGAATTGGTAATTTTTTTATACCTATAACTTTGGTAAGTTGGCTCCACTACAATTGCCCATTTATTTTTGTTAAAAGGCAAAATAAACTCAGCTTCCAATCCAAATCCGAACCCCAACTTAACTTCAGATTCAATACTTGATAAAATAGAAGAAGGAGATTTTACGGCTAACGTTGAATTGTTAAAACGAGGACGCAAATTTAAATTGAATAGATCTCTTTTTTGTTTTTTAGTATAATTTATAACTTCTTGGTTGTTGCACTGATTGTATTCAATAAAGAAATTAGCTAAATCATTTTTATTATAATTTAGGCTTATAACTCTAGTCATGTTATGATTTGAACATCTTAAGTTATTCCATAATTGTTGTCTAAATTTATTATTTTCACGTATTTCATTTTCAAATGTTTTATAGCTTTTAAAAATTAATTGTTCAATATTTGAGCTTTCCTTATTATAAAAGTATCTTCTTAAATTTTTATCCTTATACTCATACAGGTTGGCTTTACCCTCGATTAAAACTTTTAAAAATAGTTGTTCTTTTTTTAGATATGGATCTTTATTTTCACTTAACTTATTGATATTTTCACTAGATCTGTCAATACTTACTTGTTTTTTTATATACTTTGAAATATTATAAATACCAAATTCTTTAATTGATTCTATCGTCTCTATTTTTGATTGACCCTTATCAGTTAATTTAAATTCAAATTTAGTGGGATTACTTCCCCAATCAAGGTTCTTGATTAAACAGTCAATTTTTTGATTACTATTATCAATGTAGTAACCTTTTTCGAAAGAAATTTGTGAATAACAATGTGTGCTTAAAATAGCGATTAAAATTACTAATAGTTTTTTTTTCATTATTATTAACTTCAGTGTAAACAGCCTATTATGAGTTTATAGAAAATTAGTACAAATTCAAGTAAATTTTACAGTTTCAAGATATAATCACAAGCAATAAATTACCCCTTCAACTTCCCTTTCAAATAATCAAAAGCAGCATCAATATCTTCAAAAATATCGTCTTCTGGTATCAAATCTGGAATAATATCAACAGCTTCTAGCATATCTTTAGGTTGTGCTTTAAGTCCAACTAAAAGCACCTCAATACCTTCTTCGCGTAAATCAAAAACAATATCTTCTAAAGCATATAAACCAGATTGGTCCATATAAGGCACACGGTCCATTCTAAATATTACGGCCTTAACCTCATCTGGTAATGCAGAAATTTGATCTTTAAAATAAGAGGTAAACCCAAAAAATAACGACCCGTATAAGTGTTTAATAATCACTTTATCTTTGTAGGCTTCGTAAAATTCCTTTTCGTCTTGCCAAGGTTTATTACCATCAATATCAGCTACCGCACCTACTTCTAAACCTTGTTCGCTAATATCTCCAGATTTTTTCATAAATAACAAACACGCCAGCGCTACACCAATACCTACAGCTTGTATTAAACTTCCAAAGGTGGTAATGAGTAATACTAAAATTAATACAACCGCATCGGCACGCGGCACTTTAAGCAAATGTTTTAAGCCTTTAAAATCTACAATTTTAAATCCAATAGGAATTAACAAACCAGCTAATACACAAAGCGGAATATGTCCTGCTAATTGCCCTAAACCTAATAAAACAGCCAGTAAAAAAAGCCCATGCAATACACCTGATAGTTTTGAGGTGCCACCTGCATTTATATTTACAACCGTACCTTTTGTGGCACCAGCACCAGGAATACCACCAATAGCAGCAGCTATTATATTACCAATACCTTGGCCAATTAATTCTCTATTACTATTGTGTTTGGTTTTGGTCATATTATCAGCAATAACTGAGGTTAATAACGAATCTATACTACCAAGTACAGCCAAAACCACAGCGTATTCTATAATAGTACCGTAAGCACTAGCATCAACCTCAAGAATACCACCCAATTGAAACGACGGCAAACCAGAAGGTATTTCACCAATTAAAGGCACATCTATTTTAAAAAAATAAGCAATTAAAGTAGTAGCAATTAAAGCTACCAAAGCACTAGGAATAGCTTTGGTAATTTTAGGAAATACAAAGTATATAAGAATAGTAATACCACCTAACATTAGTGCGTACAAATTAGCATCAGTAAATAGTTGAGAAAAGTTTTGAATAACCGCTATAGTAGATTTTGAAGAACCCAAACCAGCAAACGGGAATAATTGTAGTATCACAATAATAAGTCCTACACCACTCATAAACCCAGAAACCACCGGATACGGAAAGTATTTTACATAACTCGCAATATTTAAAAACCCAAAAATAACTTGAAACAAGCCACCCAATAAAAAACTGAGTAAAATAATAGGCATAGCGTTTTCAATACTTCCTGTCATTTCTATAGCAACAGCTACTAAGGTTGCTGATACCACCGTCATAGGTCCTGTTGGCCCACTTGCCTGTGTTTGTGTACCACCAAATAACGCTGCAAAAACACCAACAGCAATTGCGCCGTATAATCCTGCCGTTGCACCCATACCAGATTGTACACCAAAAGCTAAAGCTAATGGAAGTGCCACAACCCCTGCAACTAAACCACCCGTAAAATCACCTTTTAAGTTTTTAATATTGTAGAATTTAGACAGCATTATTTTATATGTTTTTTTAGTTTGAAATTCATTCGAAACGAAGTTAATTTAAAATATCTATAAAATCAATTATATAAAAACAGTTTGCTGTATATTTAAATATTAATACAATCACGACACTATGATTTTAACAACAACAAATACTATTGAAGGACACGCTATAAAAGATTATTTATCTGTAGTTTCAGGAGTTGCTATGAGTAAAAAAGCAACATCAATGGGTTTTAGTATGTCAAAATATTACACAGCCCTAGAGCAAAATATCGAACATATAAAAGAAGAAGCCTTTCAAAAACTTTCAGTAAACGCTAATAAGTTAAAAGCAAACGCTGTGGTAGGCATTAAAGTAGATATAGAACTTACTACAGGAAATTACATTATGGTTTCCATTACAGGAACAGCTGTAAAAGTAGCATAAATTTAAAATGATAAAGTTTTGCTAAAGCTATAAACAACTGATTAATTATTGATAGTTTCGTAATAACAATACCATTAATTTTTTTCAAATGAAATATATAATAGCTTTTTTAATAGTATGCAACACACTTAGTACTGTAGCACAAAATTCAATAGAAAAAACTGTTGGAGAATTTAGTGAACTTAAAGTGTATGATTTAATTGAAGTAGAATTGATTAAGTCTGAAACGGATAAGGTTGTAATTTCTGGTAAAAATAAAGCTGATGTTGTAGTGAATAACAAAAATGGCACGTTAAAAATTAAAATGAAATTAGAAGAAGCTTTTGATGGAAGCAATACAAAAGTGAAGTTATATTACACTAATATTGATGTGATTGATGCGAACGAAGGCGCAAAAATTTATTCAGATGACGAAATAGAACAGTTTGAAATAGATTTGAATGCGCAAGAAGGTGCAGAAATAAAAGTTAAGGTTAATGTAAAATATCTAAATATTAGAGCAGTAACTGGTGGCGATATTTTTGCGTCTGGTAATGCAACGCAACAAGATGTTTCTATTTACACAGGAGGTGATTATAGGGGTGAAACACTTAAAACGGATCATACTGAGGTATCCATTAGAGCCGCAGGTGAAGCCCACGTTTATGCAAATAAAACGGTAACGGCTAAAGTGCGTGCTGGTGGCGATATTTATATATATGGAACACCAAACCAAGTTAATGAAAGCAGAGTGCTTGGTGGTAGAATAAAACGAGTAGAAGACTAATAGTAGATCTAAATATAAATTATTATAGCCACTAAACCTAGTGGCTATTTTTTGTACAGTACAAAGCAGTTATGGTTTTTTGCACTACACGTAACTATACAGTGTTGTGCATATCCCTTATTTTCATTAACTTTCTACCCATACAAGACCTTAACTGTTGAAATATATTAAGCACATTTTTTTTATTCAGGTAATTTTATCCTGTCTTTGTCTTTCTGCCCAAGAGCGTCCGCCAATTAATATATTCTCGCCTCCAGATTACGGAGGCGAATCACAAAATTGGTCAATAACGCAAGCAAATAATCGCTATATATATGTGGCGAATAATAAGGGGTTGTTAGAATATAATGGTGCAAAATGGACCTTGTATCCTTCCCCAAACGAAACAATAATTCGTGCTGTAACCTTTATTGACGATCTTATTTATACAGGTAGTTATCACGATTTTGGGTATTGGGAAAAAGATGATTTTGGCGTTTTAAATTATACATCACTATCCAAAGCGTTACATGTAGCATTTCTTGAAGACGAAGAATTTTGGAATATTCTACATTTTGAAAATATTATTTTATTTCAATCACTAGATAGAATACACATTTACAACACATCTTCTAAAGCTTATACCACAATTGATTTTAATGAAAAAATACCCAAGCTTTTTAAGGTTGAGGGCGATTTTTATTTTCAAATTTTAAATAAAGGGCTCTATAAAATCAAAGCAGGTAAAGCCATTTTGGTTTCAGATAAACAAGTGTTTAAAGACAACTTGATCGTTAATATTTTTAAGCAAAACGACAATTTGTTAATGCTTACGCAAGATAATGGATTTTACGTGTTTAATGATCAAAATATAACACCATGGAACATTTCCGCTAATGCGCTATTAAATAAAGTGAGTGTTTTTAGTGCAAAAAGGTTAAAGGATAACAGTTTTGCTTTAGGCACAATTTCTAAAGGTATTATTCATTTAAATGAGCTTGGAGAACTAGATTTTCATATAGCACAAACCAACGGATTAAGTAATAATACCGTACTGTCAATACACGAGGATATTGATAATAATTTATGGTTGGGGTTAGACAATGGTATCAACTGTATAAACATGATATCACCCTACAACATTTACCATGACAAAACAGGTATGATAGGTAGTTTGTATACTTCTGTAGTATACAATAACATGTTATATTTAGGCACCAATCAAGGGCTGTTTTATAAGCCTGTTGGAGGCGAAGAAAGTTATAAATTTATTGAAGGTACGCAGGGGCAAGTTTGGTTTTTGCAAGTGCTAGACGGTACCTTGTTTTGTGGCCATAATTCAGGAACATTTATAATTGAAGAGGAAAAAGCAATAAAGGTTGCTAACATTCAAGGCACATGGCAAGTAAAACGAATTAAAGGTTTTAAAGATGTATTATTACAAGGTAATTATAGTGGGCTTTATGTATTGCATAAGGTTGGTTCAATTTGGCAATTACGAAATAAAATAAAGGGTTTTGATATATCAAGTAGGTATTTTGAATTTTTAAGTGATTATGAATTGGCCATAAGTCACGAATATAAAGGTGTATACAGACTACAGTTAGATACAGAATATACCAAGGTTATAGACTTTAAAATAGATAGCACTTTAAAAAAGAGTCAAAAATCTAATCTTGTAAAGCACGAGGATGCTATATTGTATGCTAACAACCAAGGTGTTTTTAAGTATAATACAAAAACAAACACGTTTGATAAGGATAGCTTAAGAAGCCAGTTGCTAGACCTAAAACAATTTACTTCAGCAAAATTAGTATCAGAACCCAAAACAGCTACATTATGGGGGTTTTCTTCAAGTGGTATTAATTATTTAACTGCAGCAAAACTAAGTGGTGAAATGAAGATTGATACCGTACCGTTTCCTGCTAATATTAGAAAAGACGTTATTGGTTTTGAAAGTGTTACTCACATTAAAGGGCAACAATTTTTATTAGGATCTAAATCTGGATATATTATACTAGACTTAGAGAAAGCAGAAAAAGAAGATCACGAAATAAATATAGATCAAGTTTCTGTTAGAAAATTAAAAGACAATAGCACCACTAGGCTAGTTAAACTTAATGAAACTCCAGAATTTGAGAACAACGAAAACAATATTATATTTTCATACAGTATCACTGAGTTTTTAAAAACACAACAACCGGAATACCAATACAAACTTAATGGAAGGCATGACGATTGGAGCGATTGGACCTCAAATGGTAGCGTGCTTTTTGAAAACCTCCCGTCTGGCTCTTATACCTTTTTAGTGCGTGGTAGAGTGGGCAATCAGTTAACACTAAACAGCGCGTCATACGAGTTCAATATAGAGAGACCTTGGTTTTTATCTAATCTTGCCATTGCACTATATATATTAGGCGTTGTATTATTTTCATTGTTTATGCATTATGTTTACAAGCGGTATTACAAAAAACAACAAGACCAATTATTACAAAAAACAACGCGTGAGTTTGAACTTAAAGAGTTAGAAAATAAACAACAATTAATGCGCTTTAGAAACGATAAGTTGCGAGAAGATATTGAAAACAAAAATAGAGAGCTTGGAATTTCTACGATGAATCTTATTAAGAAAAATGAATTTTTAAGTAGTTTAAAAAGTGAATTAGAAGCAACTAACGATACTAAAAATTTAAAGAAGGTTATAAAAATTATAGACAGAAATTTAAACAATAATGATGATTGGAATTTATTTCAAGAAGCATTTAATAATGCAGATAAAGATTTTTTAAAGAAGATAAAAAGTTTACATCCAGCACTAACATCAAACGATCTTAGGTTATGCGCGTATTTGCGCCTTAATCTATCTTCAAAAGAAATTGCTCCACTTTTAAATATCTCTCCTAGAAGTGTAGAAGTAAAACGCTACAGGTTAAGAAAGAAAATGGATTTACCCCACGAATCTAGCCTTACAGACTATATTTTAGAGATCTAAAAAACACAACACCCTTTTGTTTTACCTATACATTACCACAACATTTAAAGGTTTTTCTATAAAATAGATTTTTACCAAAATATCATAAAACCTTTAAAACCAAGCCTTTTTTAGTTATTCGTTAAAAAACCAACTCTTTTTTTAACATGTATGTTTTTTGTAGAGGCAAAAAATGAGAATTCCTAAAACAATTCCAGTAGTTTTATAAAGACTAAAACTCTAAACTAACTAAAATATGAGACACACATTAATTAAATGGTTAATGCTTTTTTTTGTCGGCTACATTGGCGCACAAAATTTAGATATTAAGGGCACTGTACTGGACAATTCAGGCTTACCTATTCCAGGTGTTAATGTTATTGTGAAAAACACATCAAAAGGTACTGTTACAGATTTTGATGGCAATTTTTCGTTAACAGATATTAAATTAGGCACAACGCTAACGTTTAGTTTTATAGGGTATATTACTAAAGATGTTGTGGTAACCAATGCCAACGCAATTTCTGTTCAATTAGAGGAAGATTTGGCAACACTTGATGAGGTTGTTGTTGTGGGGTATGGTGTTCAAAGAAAAAAAGAAGTAACAGGTGCTGTTTCTGTAGTAACTTCTGAAGCTATTGAAAAACTAAATCCGCAACGCGTAGAGCAGGCATTACAAGGGCAAATTGCGGGTGTTAACGTAACATCAACATCAGGTTCTCCTGGTGCAGGCGCTAATATTAGAATTCGTGGTATAACTACTAATGGCGACAACAGCCCTTTAATTCTTGTAGATGGCAATGTTATTGTAGACCTTTCTGTAATTAATCCAAATGATATCAAAAGTATAAACGTACTAAAGGATGCTACAGCAGGTATTTATGGTGTTCGTGGTGCCAACGGTGTTATTTTGATTACTACTAAAACAGGCAGAAAAAATTCTGAATTAAAGTTTCAAGTCGATGCTTACACAGGTTTTCAAACTACGAGTAAAAAAATAGATTTATTAGATCCGTTAAACTTCGGTATTTATGTAAATGATGCGGCTGACGAAACACGTTTTTTCGTATTTCCTCAAGAAGGTACCGATTGGCAGGATGAAGTGTTTCAAACAGCAGCAATTTCAAATGTAAACTTTAGCGGAAGTGGTGGTACAAAAAAATCAGCCTACACATTTGGGATGTCTTATTTAGACCAAGATGGTATTGTTGGTGCAAGTAAAAATAATTTTGAGAGGTTTACAGCACGTTTGGGCTATCAATATGATATTTTGGATAACTTGAAATTATCGGCAACCGCCTTATTAACAAATTCAACAAAACAAAATTTACCTGAAGGTAGTATTGGTTCTGTGTTATATAGTGCGGTGAATATAAACCCTAATTTACCATTGCGAGATGAAAACGGCGATTTTTCTTTAGCTAATGATATTTCTCAGATTGAAATTATTAATCCTTTGGCGCAAATTGCCAACACGCATAATATGACGAGAATTGATAGATATAGTGGAACATTAGGCTTAGATTATACATTTTTAGAACACTTTACAGTGAGCTCTAAATTTCAAATTAATTACGCCAATGTTTTAAACGATGTGTTTTTTCCCGTAGTAGATTTTGGTAATGGAAAATCAAACAACAGAGCTATAAATGAAGTTCAAGATTTTAGTGATTTGTTTACAGACTACACTTGGGATAATTTTATTAATTACACCAATACATTTAATGAAGTACATAATATTACTGCATTATTAGGTATGTCTACATTTAGAACTAGAGGTCAATTTTATGGTGAAAGCGGTCAACAGTTACGCAATGGGAGTAACTCAGTTTCAGATGCATTTGTTGATGGATGGCTAGGAGATAGAGTTGAAGGCGTGCTTTCTGATAGAATTAATGATGCCTCAAAAGCGTTAGGAGGCGATCAGTTTGATTCTCGTTTATCTTCCACGTTTGCCAGATTACAATATAACTATAAAGATAAGTACTTACTATCTGGTGTAATTCGTAGAGATGTCTCTTCTAGATTTTCAACATTAAATAATAATAATGTTGGTTATTTCCCTTCTGGTTCCATAGGATGGAATATTTCTGAGGAAGATTTCTTTAATACAGGAGGATGGGTTAATTCCCTCAAATTTAGAGCGAGTTATGGTATTATTGGTAATGATAGAATAAGTGACTTTGCATTTCTTACAAGACTAAACGGTGAAGCAACTATAGATTCAGGAAATACAACAATTGAAGACGATTTATTAAATGGTGTTGGTGCTGGTACAATTGGAAATCCAAACCTGAAATGGGAAGAACAAGAAACAGGTAACATTGGTATAGATGCAAGGTTGTTTAATAATAAACTTAACATAACTGCCGATGTATTTAGAAAACAAACCAAAGACCTTTTAATACAACCCCAAGCACCTGGTGTATTAGGTGTAGGTGCACCAGGAGCAGCCTCTCCTTTTATTAATGCGGGAACAGTCGAAAATAAAGGTGTTGAATTTTTAATAGCGTATAATGATAATTTTTCAGACGATTTCGAATTCAATATGAGCTTTAATATGACCTATCTTGAAAACGAAGTAACCTCATTAAATGGCAGAGACGTACCACCAGGTGGTGAATTTGGGGTAGGTATCAGTCAAAATGATATTTCAAGAATGGTAGTGGGTTTACCACTAGGGTATTTTCATGGCTACCAAACAAATGGCCTTTACCAAACACAACAAGAAATAGATGTTTTAAACGCTGCGTCTCCAACTGGTATATACAGCACTGTGGGTGATATTGCTCCAGGCGACTTAAGATTTGTAGATACCAATGGCGATGGACAAATTACAGACGATGATAGAACTAATATTGGCGATGCCATTCCAGATTTTACCTTTGGTTTTAATATAGGGTTCGCTTATAAAAACATCGATTTTAGTGCAAACGCATTTGCATCTGTTGGTAATGATATGGTAAGAGATTATGAACGTAAAGATTTATTTGCAAATAGAGGCACTTATGTGTTAGAGCGTTGGCAAGGTAGTGGTACTAGCAATTTCGTGCCAAGAGCAGTAGCAGGAGCAAATATAAATACAGACCTGTTTTCAGATTTTGTCGTAGAAGATGCATCATTTTTACGATTACAAAACATTCAGTTAGGATATACTGTAAATCCAAATGCACTAAAAGAAACAGGTATTGATAAACTTAGAATTTACGTAACGGGTAACAATGTATTTACCCTTACAGATTATAATGGCTACGATCCGTCAGCAACAAACGGCGCGCCTATTGGCGGAGGTATCGATAAAGGATTTTATCCTGTTGCAGCCACATACTTATTAGGTGTTAATTTAAATTTTTAAGCAATGAAAAAGATAAAAAAATTAAAGTACGTACTGCTAACAGTACTGATTACTTTGGCCGCTTGTGATGAGTTTACCGAAGTTGAGCCTATAGGCCCTAATGCCGATAACTTCTTTAATTCTGAAGAAGAATATGAAGCGGCGTTAATTGGCGCATACGATTTATTACAAGGTACGTTTTGGAATAACCTGATAGCAGTATCAGCCTCTGACGACTATGGATCAGGAGGTGATGCTTTTAATTTCGATCAGCCAGTTGTACAAAATGTAAACTACATGATTCAAACACCAGCAGACCAAGAGCAATTAAGAAGCATTTGGCAATTAATGTATGCGGGTATGAATCGCGTAAATTACTTACTAGAAAATAAAGATAAATTGGATTTTGCTGGAAAAGACGAAATTTTAGCACAAGGCTATTTTCTAAGGGCTTTTTATACGTTTGAATTGGTAAAGTTTTTTGGAAATATTCCATTAAAAGTAGCTGAGCGAAATGGTGTTCCTAGAATTGAAGATGCCCAAGTTTTAGCAGGAGACGAACTAAGCATGCAACGAGTATCTAGTATTGCCGTTGCTTATGATTTGATTCAAGAAGATTTAAAAGAAGCCATACCCAATTTACCAGTAACACAAGATCAGCCTTATGAAATTACCAAAGGTGCTGCACAAGCATTATTGGGTAAAGCGTATTTATATGATGGCGAATTTGGAGATGCTGCTACGGTTTTAAATCAAGTAATCGCAAGTAATCAATACGATTTAACTACTGGAGAAAACTATGTAAATATGTTTACTACTGCTGGAGAAAACGGATCAGAATCCGTATTCGAAATTCAATACACAAATGTTGAAGGCGCCGGTTGGGGTTGCATACATTGTAGCGAGGGTTCTTACTTTGTACAATTTAATGGGCCACGTTCTCCATTCGATGATCCAGTGTATGCTTCGGGTTGGGGCTTTTTATTACCGTCTCAAATGTTATATGATTTATACGATGAGAACGATGCACGAAGAGATGTTACTATTTTCGATTTAAGAGCATTAAGAGATTCTGGCGGAAATTATTCAGCACCTAGAGAAGATACTGGGTTTTACAATCATAAGTATATGCCACGAAAAGCTGATAAAGCAGGCAATGCAAATACAGCAGAATTAGTGCATAAAAATAACTATAGAGCCATACGGTATGCCGATGTATTATTAATGGCTGCCGAAGCCGAAGCTCAAACAGGAGGTGCCAATGCAGAAACCTATCTTAATGCTGTAAGAGCAAGAGCCTTTGGTGATAATAGTAGAGATTATGTAGCTTCAGAAGGTGCATTACTTGATGTTATTTATCAAGAGCGTAGAAAAGAATTAGCAGGAGAAGGCCATCGTTTTTTCGATTTAGTTCGAACAGGAAGAGCTAAAGCTGCTTTTGATGCCTACAACGCTAATAAACCAATGGATTTTGAGCCAGTAAATTATACTGAAAATAAAAACGAAGTGTTCCCTATTCCTCAAATAGAACTTAGGTTGGCGCTTGCAGAAGATACTTGGGGGCAAAACCCAGGATACTAAAACTAAACTAAAACATAAAATAAAAAATTAAAGAGATGAATGTATTAAAAAGAGAAGCTTACAAAATTTTAGCAGTATTGCTACTATTGGGCATAACACTGTCTTGTGAAGAAGATGACCAATTAAACATTATTGCAGGACTAGATTTTAATATTGCAGAACTAAACGCGGAAGGTACAAGAACAGGAATTGTTCCTACAACAGTACCTGGCGATGGCCGTATCGTATATACTGTAAATTTTGGAGATCCAAACGGTGTAGATTTACCCGATGGAAATGGAGATCCAACTGACGTTATTCAAATGACAAGCGGTCCTATGGTTACTTACGAATACCCAGAAGAAACAGCAACATATGTAATTACGGTAACAGCATCTTTAGCAGGAAGAGAGGATGTTGTAATTTCAAAAGAACACACTGTAGTATTTAGTCCTGTGGTAAATAATCCTGGTAACGTTGGTGGAATGGATTCTCCAATTGTTGGTACATGGCGATTAGCGCCAGAGGCTGGTGCTTTAGGCGTTGGTCCAGCGCTTAATGATGTATCATGGTGGTCAAATAGCGAAGCAGATGTAGCTACAAGAGCATGTTTGTTTGACGATGCTTATATTTTTAGAGCAGATGGTACATTCCAAAATGTACTAGGAGACCAAACGTGGATAGAACCATGGCAAGGTGCAGCTGCAGAAGAATGTGGAGCACCAGTTTTCCCTCATGATGGTAGCGGTTCTGCAACTTATAATTTTGATGAAGTTGCCGGTACAGTAACACTTACTGGTAGAGGTGCGTTTTTAGGTTTAGCTAAAGTAATTAACGGAGCAGAATTAGAAAATCCTGCTGATGCTCCAGACAGTGTAACTTACATAGCTACAATTGAAGGCAATACTATGGAAGTTGATATAGAAATTGCTGGAGGGGGCCATTGGTCTTTTAAATTTAATAAAGAAGTAGTATCAAATGCAATTGTTGGGCGTTGGAAGTTAGCGCCAGAAGCTGGTGCTTTAGGAGTTGGTCCAGGACTTAACGATGTATCATGGTGGTCTAGCCCAAGCGAGGCAGTAACAGATAGAGATTGTTTGTTTGATGATGAATACGTATTTAATGCCGATGGTACTTTTGAAAACGCTTTAGGAAGCGCAACATGGTTAGAAGCATGGCAAGGAACAGACCCTGAAGCTTGTGGTTCACCAGTATTTCCACACGATGGAAGTGCAACAGCAACCTATAGTTATGATGAAGCTGCTGGCACGGTAACTTTAAACGGTAGAGGTGCATTCTTAGGATTAGCTAAAGTGATAAATGGCGCAGAATTGGCAAACCCTGCTGATGCTCCAGATGCTATAACGTATATGGCTACTATTGATGGCAATACTATGGAAATAGATATTGAAATTGCAGGTGGTGGCTATTGGTCTTTCAAACTTGTAAAAGACGTACCACCAGCAAACCCAATAGTTGGTCGTTGGAAAATAGCGCCAGAAGCTGGTGCTTTAGGTGTGGGTCCTGGACTTAATGATGTATCATGGTGGTCTAGCCCTAGTGAAGCAGTAACAGATAGAGATTGTTTATTTGATGACGAGTATGTATTTAATGCAGACGGCTCTTTTGAAAATGTATTAGGAAGTGCAACATGGTTAGAAGGATGGCAAGGATCAGATCCAGAGTCTTGTGGTGCGCCTGTATTCCCACACGATGGAAGTGCAACAGCAACCTATAGTTATAATGAAGCTGCTGGTACGCTAACCTTAAACGGTAGAGGCGCTTTCTTAGGTTTGGCTAAAGTGATTAACGGATCAGAATTAGCAAACCCTGCCGATGCACCAGACGAAATTACCTATATGGTACTTTTAAATGGTGATACTATGGAAATTGATATTGAAATAGCTGGCGGTGGCTATTGGTCATTCAAATTTGTAAGATAACAATCATAAATCTAAAGATTTCATAAAGATTGTATTGTGTAGCTTAACTACATTCTAAGCTATGCAATACATCTTAAATATCTAAGTCGTCATTCGGCAATAATTTAACTATACAAGATTATGAAGAACATTGTTTTAGTATTACTCTTTTTCTCATTCACTACCTCCTTTTATGCGCAAGAGCAAAAAGTAAGTGTTGTAAATAACGAAGAGGGCATGAAATTAGTCGTTAATGGCGAAGATTTCATTGTGAATGGTATGAATTGGGATTATTTTCCTATTGGTACTAATTATTCATACAGTTTATGGAATCAGTCTGATGATATTATCAGAGCTGCGCTAGATGCTGAAATGGGTTTACTCCAAAATATGGGCGTAAACGCGGTAAGAATGTATACTGGTGTTCAGCCAAAATGGATTCAATACATCTATGAAAATTATGGTATCTACACCATGCTTAATCACTCTTTTGGTAGGTATGGACTAACCATAGACGGTGCTTGGGTAGCTGTAACAGATTACAGAGGAAAATCTACACAAGAGTTATTATTGGCTGAAGCTACCGCACTAGCCAAAGAATATAAAAACACACCAGGACTATTACTTTATTTATTAGGAAATGAAAATAATTACGGCCTGTTTTGGGCCGGTGCAGAAACTGAAGACTTTCCCGATGAAGAAGATAAGAAAAGAGAAGTTGGAGAAAAGCGAGGTAGACCAATGTATAAGTTAATGAATGATGCTGCTGCACAAATGAAAGCTATTGATGGTTCGCACCCAGTAGCTATTTGTAATGGTGATGTATTATTTATTGATATAATAGCCGAAGAGTGTAAAGACGTAGATATTTACGGCGTAAATGCATACCGCGGGGTAAACTTTACAGATTTATTCGATACCGTAAAAGAAAAGCTTAATAAACCTGTATTATTTACAGAGTTTGGTGCCGATGCTTTTAATGCTATTGAAAATCAAGAAGACCAAAAATCACAAGCATTTTATATGGTAAATAACTGGAAAGATATTTATAGCAATGTTGCAGGTTTAGATGGTAATGATAACGCTATAGGTGGTTTTACGTTTCAGTTTAGTGATGGCTGGTGGAAGTTTGGTCAAACTAAAAATTTAGAGGTACACGATAATAACGCATCTTGGGAAAATGGTGGCTATTATTTAGATCATAAACCAGGTCAAAATAATATGAATGAAGAGTGGTTTGGTGTTTGTGCAAAAGGGCCAACAAATGCAAGAGGTTTATATACACTATACCCTCGTGCAGCATATTATGCGCTTAAAGAAGTACATAATTTAGATGTTTACGCCGATGGTATGGATACAGCGTTTTTAAACAATTATTTTAAAAACGTAAACCTTATGGATGCTGTGTTGAGAGCTAGAGGTGATAAAGCGGCCTTAGGTGGTAACGAGAAAATTCACCTTAGCCAATTAAGAGCAGAATTTACAACCTTTAATACGGGAGGCAGTTTAATTACAACGCCTGATAACGCAGACCCTAACGATACGCAAACGTTTCCAAACCAACTTGGTTTCGATCACATGCAATCTTATTTTGTAGGTGTAGGTGCTAACCCCGCACCAAATATGAGTGCTAACGTAAATTTCAATATTCTAGGCAATGTAGCCGAAAATCCTATTAACGAAATCTTTTATGAAAACGTAGGCCGCCGCATGACGGTACTTAATGGCGAAGGCGAAGAAGTGGTTATTACCGATAATAATCGTGTGCGTGTTTATAATGCTGAATTTGAATGGAAAGGTAAAGCTGCAGATGTTAGAGGATTCTACAGAACAGGGCATTACCATTGGGCATACGAAGGTGATATTTTTAATCTATATCCAGAAGCTAATTATGGGCCTAATTTAGACATCTACAACGGTGAAATTTTAGGAATGGAAATCGATGCTAAAGGCGATTTAGAAGGTTTAAAAGCTGCATTTGGGCCGCAATTATGGTGGGGAGCAAACCCAACCATGTTATTCAAATATTCTAAGAATATATTTAAATGGGATGTTACAGGTATTTACCATCGCGATCTTAATACAGATTTGGAGTTTGATAACACGGGGCGACGTGTTCTAGACCAAAATCAGTTACGTAGTGGTGTTATACCGCCATGGCCAACCGAAAGAGCAACATTAGCTTTAGAAAGAGATTTTGGAAATTTCGGTCTTACTTTAGGAGGTATTTGGGGTGGAAATCCGTTAAACGGCAGTTCTTTTCAAATCTATGATGACAATACCGATATTGTTTTGGTAGATAAAATAAACAGTAAGGATAATTGGGGTGCTAAAGCCAAAATCACCTATCAAAAAGGACGATTTAATTGGTACGCACAAGGGTCTTACATGGGCTTAGTTGCCAATGGTGGCGCAGATCAAACAAGAACTTTTACAGGCTGGAAACTTAGAGATTCCGGTAGTGGAAACATGACTAATTTTTTAACTGGATTAACGCTATTAGCTGGAGATTTACAAATTGCTCCTAATTTTATGTATCAAAAACCTTTGGTAGATCCTATGCCAAATGGTGTTCCAGGACCTGGGCGTTTAAGAAACGTTATTGACGATCCGTTTGCCGTAAGAGGTGGCAATAGAGAAGCTACAGCGGGTGAAATACTATTTACTTACGACCCTACTCCAGGATCGTGGATGTACGAGTGGGATAATGATAGAGCCGAAGACGCAAAATTTGCAATGAGTGCAGGGTTTGTGTACAGGCATTTACCAACAACGCAAGATGCGCATATTGGGTTTTTAGCGAATCGTCAGTTTTTTGCTTTTGGAGAATCTGCTCCAGCACAAGATTTATGGGAAGCACATACACGTATAGTTTCTAAGCTAAATCCAGACTTAGGCATTATTGGTAATTTTTACTACGGAAACGGACAAGCAAATGGTGATTCTGATAGAACGATTACACGCTTTGGTGGCGATATAAGAATGTTGTACAACAAGCTTAAGCTAATGTCTCATATTAAAGTGAACGATTGGGGCCCTTTTGATTATCATCGTGATTTTAACTTAACATTTCCATTACAGCTAATGCTAGATGTATCTACAACCTTAGGAAAACCAGATTGGTTTATTTTACCAAACACACAAATAGGTATTAGAGGGATGTGGCGTTCTTTAGACCAAAATTCACCTCGTTACGCACCAAACCAAACGCCTGAATTTGCTACAGAACCAACAATTAGTCCTGTAGGGTTCCCTAACGGATCAGAATGGGAAATAAGAACATACATCCACATTAACATAGGAAAATAAAAGCATTGTAATTATGAAAAAATTAAATTTTAAATACCACGTACTATATCCTGTTTTAGGGTTACTATGTGTTGGTATGATAAGTTGCGAAAGAGGCTTTTCTGATGATATAGAATTTGCTACGTTTCCAAACAATCCAGATATCTTTACGGATGCCCCAGTAGGACTTACAGATCAGTTTTTCGAATCCTTCGACCCAGCTTTTGGAGCCAATACTGAAGGTTTTGGAACAGACGATAATGTAGCGTTCGAGGGCAATTCTTCCATACGAATTGATGTACCTACACCTACAGATCCAGATGGAGGTTTTATAGGTGGCATATTTAGAGATAGAGGCGATGGTAGAGACTTAACAAGCTATGATGCTTTAACATTTTGGGCTAAGGGCTCCACAACAGCAGTTGTTGGTACAGTAGGTTTTGGTACAGATTTTATTGATAATACATACGCTGTTTCGTTAAATAATATAGAACTTTCTACCAAATGGAGAAAGTATATTATACCTATTCCAGACCCTTCAAAATTAACACAAGAAAAGGGGATGTTTCTTTTTTCTGCAGGAACAGAAAGTACAAATGGTGTGGGTTATACCTTTTGGATTGATGAGTTAAGATTTGAAAATTTAGGAACACTTGGGCAACCAAGGCCAGCAATTTTAGGTGGGCTAGATCAAACTGCGCAAACAAATGTGGATAGTTCTGTATCTATTATTGGATTAACACAAACCTTTAATTTAGCAAATGGACAAGATGTAACGGTTACTGCAACGCCTGCGTATTTTGATTTTGAAACCTCAAATCCATTCGTAGCATCAGTAACCAATCAAGGTTTGGTAACTGTAGAAGGCTCGGGAGAAATAGATCCAGACACCGGCGAGATTGATAATACAGCCGTAATTACTGCTTCTGTAGCAGGTGTTCAAGCGGCTGGTTCTTTAATTGTTCAAGCGGTTAACCTCAACGTTATTTCAATTTTCAGCGACATTTTTGCCAACGTACCAGTAGATAATTTTAACGGGTTTTACACACCAGATGGCCAAACTACACTTGGTGGTGCTGTAAACGAAAATGGCAATAATATTATAGATTATACCCTGCTAAATTTTGTAGCAATAGAATTTTACGGTAGAGAAGGTAGTGGCATACAACCTATTGATGCTAGTGAAATGACACACCTGCATATCGATATTAGAGTAAACCAACAGGTAAATCCATCAGATACTTTTAGAATAGAAGTATTTAACAATTTTGCTACGGGAAGTCAAACAGCAGGAGGCTTTAATGTTTCGGGTAACGATTTAGCAAGTAATGAGTGGGTAGAATTTGATATTCCGTTATCAAGTTTTGCTGGTCTTAATACTAAAGATGCCTTAGGCGCTATCATATTTTCATCAGGCACACTAGCTAATGTATCTCTAGATAACATTTATTTCTACTCAGAAAATTAATAAAAAACGGCACGTATAATGACACATAAAATTTTCAATATAAATAAAGCATTCATCTTATATAAAGCATTTTATATAGGCCTGTTATGCATAATTACAGGTTGTGATCCAGACGAAGCACAAACGGTTACAAATTTTAACACACTTACACTATCTGAAGAGTTTGATGGTACAGCGTTAAACACCAGTTTATGGTCTTTTGATATTGGTGATGGTTCAGCGCAAGGCATTCCAGGATGGGGTAATAATGAGCAACAGTACTATACAGACAGACCTGAAAACGTAACTGTTGAAGACGGTGTATTAAAAATAAGTGCGCGTTTAGAAACTTTTGAGGGTTCTAGTTATACCTCTGGTAGAATTCTAACAAGAGGCGGTTTTCAACAAAAATTTGGACGTTTTGAGGCGCGTATCAAGTTACCTTGGGGACAAGGGATATGGCCTGCATTTTGGATGTTAGGAGACGATAACAATGGTCTTGAAATATGGCCAAATATTGGCGAAATAGATATTATGGAATATAGAGGGCAAGAGCCTACTATTACTCATGGTAGTGTACACGGTCCTGGATATTCTGGAGGAAATTCAATTACAAAACAGTACGAGTTGATGAATGATCGATTTGATACCGATTTTCATGTTTTTGGAGTAGAATGGGGTCCAGACTACATCAATTATTATGTAGATGATGTACTGTACAATCAAATTACGCCTGACGATTTAGAAGAAGAAGGTATTAACAGGGCAAACTGGGTATTTAACGACCGTGAGTTCTTCATTCTTTTAAACGTAGCTGTTGGAGGAAGTTTTGTGGGTAACGCAGACCCAAATATTCCCTATCCGCAAACTATGGAAGTAGACTATGTTAGAGTTTACGCCGCAGATTAAATGAAACATAATTAAAGGATTCATCTTTTAAAACTAAGACATTCATCCTTTAAATTTTTATATAGATTTTATTACCGAACTATGATTATTACTCAAGAACAGCACGTTTCAAACGAAACTAAAGAGATAAAAGGAGAGTTAATCACTTTTGAAAACGAAACGTATTATAAAATTGCCAATAGCGATAAAATGCGTCCGTTTTTTATGAGTATTGTAAGCGATTCTAACCACTGGATGTTTATTTCTAGTAATGGTGGTTTAACAGCGGGTCGTAAAAATGCAGAGTATGCTTTATTTCCATATTACACTGACGATAAAATTACCGAAATGGCCGAAACTACCGGAAGTAAAGCCATTTTTAGAGTTCATAAAAATGGAAGCACACACCTTTGGGAACCATTTTCTATACGACAAATAGGTATTTACAACACGCAAACCAATCTGTATAAAAATAGATATGGTAATAAGGTAGTATTTGAAGCGCATAATCTAGATTTAGGGTTAACCTTTAGATACCAATGGAATTCTAGCAATCAATTTGGTTTTGTAAAAAAATCTACATTAATAAATACGTCAGTAGACACTGTTGAGGTGTCCGTTTTAGATGGTTTACAAAATATATTACCAGCAGGTGTAACTTCAGATTTACAAACCAGTAGAAGTAACCTTGTAGATGCATATAAAAAGAGCGAGTTACAGCAAGATGCTGGTTTAGGCATTTATGCACTTAGTGCTGTAATTGTAGATAAAGCAGAACCAAGTGAAGCATTAAAAGCAAATATTGTTTGGTCTACAGGATTAGAAAACCCTACCCGCCTTATTTCTTCATTACAATTAGACCGTTTTAGAAACGGAGAAGGTATTACTGAAGAAGTAGATATAAAAGCCGAAAAAGGCGCCTATTTTGTGTCTTCAACAATTAAATTATCTGGAAATGCTTCCAAAAATTGGATGTTTGTAGCCAATGTTAATCAGTCTATTTCTGATATTGTTCACATTTCAGAAGTCATAAAAAATAGAAGTAATCTTAAATGTCTTGTTCAAGATAATATAGATAAAGGCACAGAGCAACTTATAAATTTAGTAACAGCATCTGATGGTTTACAGTTAAGCGAAGATCCTTTAATTAACATGAGGCATTTTTCAAATACACTGTTTAACATTATGCGAGGCGGTATTTTTGATGATGGCTACACTGTTGAAAAGGCAGACTTTATAACATACATTTCAAAAGCAAATAAAGAAGCGTATCATGAAGCTAAAACCATACTTAATGCGTTGCCCGATGTATGCGATATAAAGAATATTTACGCGCTAGCTACAACAAGCAATAACACTAATTTTAAACGCTTGTGTTTTGAGTATTTGCCTCTAAAATTTAGCAGAAGGCATGGAGACCCTAGCAGACCTTGGAATAAGTTTTCTATAAACACTAGAAGCGAAATAGATGGTTCTAAAATTTTAGATTACGAAGGCAACTGGCGTGATATTTTTCAAAACTGGGAAGCCTTATCACTATCCTATCCTGAGTTTTTAGAAGGGATGATTCATAAGTTTTTAAACGCTACAACTTTTGAAGGCTACAACCCATATCGTGTTACTAAAAGTGGTTTTGATTGGGAGGTTATTGAAGAAAACGACCCTTGGTCTTACATTGGGTATTGGGGCGATCATCAAATTATTTATTTGTTGAAATTCCTAGAAATTATAGAGAACCACTACCCTAATACTTTAGAGAAACGCTTTACCCAAAATGTATTTGTGTATGCAAACGTGCCTTATAAAATTAAAAGTTATGCAGATACTCTAAAAAACCCAAAGGACACTATTGATTTTGATCATAAACTAGATGCCATAATTAATGAGCGTAGAGATGCAATAGGTGCCGATGGTGCATTGTTAAGAGACCAAAATAACAGCATTTATAAAGTTAATTTTATTGAAAAACTACTAGCAACAGTACTGTCTAAAATCTCAAATTTTATTCCAGAAGGTGGTATTTGGTTAAATACGCAGCGTCCAGAATGGAACGACGCAAACAACGCTTTGGTTGGCAATGGCGTGTCTATGGTAACATTGTATTACATCTATAGGTTTTTAAATTTCTTTGAAAAATTAGTAGCTAAATCTCAAATTGATGCCGTTGAAATTTCAGAAGAAATGGTAACCTTTTTTAACCAAGTAGAGCAAACACTGCAGGCCAACGCAAAAATACTATCTGGCGCTGTTTCTGATACGGATAGAAAAACGGTTCTTGATGGTTTAGGAAGTGCAAGTAGCAATTATAGAAACACCATATACAACCATGGTTTTTCGGGTAAAAAAGCTACAGTATTTTTAAACGACATCTCAAGTTTTATTGAGGTTACAAAGTCATATTTAGAGCATAGTATTGATGCGAATAAGCGCAACGATAACATGTACCACGCGTACAATTTAATGACGGTTGAAACTAATGATGAGGTGTCTATTGCTTATTTGTCTGAAATGTTAGAAGGTCAGGTAGCGGCTTTAAGTTCAGGATACCTCTCACCTACCCAAGCACTTCATTTATTAGAT
Source organism: uncultured Flavobacteriaceae bacterium (assembly GCA_937923515.1). Lineage (GTDB taxonomy): Bacteria > Bacteroidota > Bacteroidia > Flavobacteriales > Flavobacteriaceae > Jejuia. The sequence continues at coordinate 31,904 of CALDUF010000029.1, read as the reverse complement.
GGTTTAAAAGAAAGTGCATTGTTTAGAGAAGACCAGTACAGTTATATTTTATATCCAAATAAAAATTTACCAAGGTTTGATAAAAAGAACACTATTCCTTTTGAAAGCGTACATAAATCTTCACTATTAAAACAATTAGTTACTGATGGTAACCGAGCGATTATTGAGAAAGATATTAAAGGCGGTTATCATTTTAATAGCAATTTTAATAACGCCAATAGTTTAAAAGAAGCACTTTTAAATTTAAACCCATCTTACCAAGCATTAGTTGAAAGCGAAACTGATGTTTTACTTCAAATATTTGAAGACATTTTTGATCACAAATCCTTTACAGGGCGATCAGGTACGTTTTTCGGTTACGAAGGTTTAGGGTCTATTTATTGGCACATGGTATCTAAGTTATTATTGGCAGTTCAAGAAAATTGCTTATTAGCTATAAACACAAACGAACCCCCCGAAATTATTGGCAGATTATTAGATCATTATTACGAAATAAATGCAGGTATTGGTGTGCATAAATCGCCAGAATTGTACGGTGCTTTTTCAACCGATCCGTATTCGCATACACCAGCCACAAAAGGCGCACAACAACCAGGAATGACAGGGCAAGTTAAAGAAGATATCTTAAGCCGTTTTGGGGAGTTAGGCGTATTTGTAGAGGCTGGTAAATTAAGTTTTAAACCAAGCTTATTACAAACCAAAGAATTTTTAAAAACGCCATCAACATTTACATTTTTAAATGTAAATGGCGATACTCAAAACATTCAATTAGCTGCGAATACATTGTGTTTTACCTATTGCCAAACCCCAATTATTTATCAGTTATCTGATAAGGCATGTGTAGATGTTATTTTTAATACTAATAAAACTGAAAAGCTAAATACGATGCACTTAAACAGCAATATATCGAAATCAATTTTTGAAAGAAAAGGCGAAATACATTCAATAATTGTTTCAATAAAAAATTAGAATACGAATAGAATTTTTATCACAGCATTAAAAATAGTTGTAGCATTTTATAATGAAAATATCTCACAACATAGCACATACAAAAAAGCAGATAACAGCTGCCGATATCTTAGGAAACCCAAATTATTTGGCAATCTCTTACGGTGGTTATCGTGCTAAAACGCGTGATATTCAACCTACAATACCACAACTTAAACAGGATATGAAAATTTTAGCAGCTATGGGTGTTAAAATTGTGAGAACCTATAATGTACAATTACAACAGGCTCCTAATTTATTAAAAGCTATTTCTGAATTAAAAGCCGAAGATGCAAATTTTGAAATGTATGTAATGTTAGGCGCTTGGATAGATTGTAAAAATGCATGGACAGCGTTTGAGCCAAACCACGAGGTAGAGAGTGAGCGTAATGCAGGAGAAATAGCTAGAGCTGTAGCTTTAGCAAAACAATATCCAGATATTATTAAAATTATAGCTGTTGGTAACGAAGCTATGGTGCAATGGGCAACACGTTATTATGTGCGTCCAAATGTTATTTTAAAATGGGTAAACCATTTACAAGATTTAAAACGTAATGGCGAACTCGACAAAAATTTATGGATAACCAGTTCAGACGATTTTTCCTCTTGGGGTGGTGGCGATCCTGTTTACCATACCGAAGATTTAAATAACCTAATCAGAGCAGTAGATTATATTTCAATGCATACCTACCCTATGCATAACTCTCACTATAATCCTGCTTTCTGGTTAGTTTCTCAAGAGGAACTAGAATTACCAGATACAGTAAAAGTAGAATCTGCAATGCAGCGGGCTGTGTTATTTTCTCAAAAACAGTTTGATGCTGTAACCAACTACATGCGGCATTTAGGTATTAATAAGCCGGTACATATTGGCGAAACAGGTTGGGCATCAATATCTAACGAGCATTACGGTGCTAATGGTTCTAAGGCTGCTGATGAATATAAATCAGGCAGGTATTTTCAATTAATGAGAGCGTGGACCAATAAAGAACACGTGTCTTGTTTTTATTTTGAAGCATTTGATGAGCAGTGGAAAGATGCAGGAAATCCATTAGGGTCTGAAAACCACTTTGGATTAATTAATTTGAAAGGTGAAGCTAAATACGCCATTTGGGATTTGGTAGATAAAGGTGCTTTTAATGGGCTAACTAGAGATGGTATAGCAATTACAAAAACCTATAATGGTAGTGAAAAAGATTTGCTTTTGGATGTGCTTGTGCCTCCTGTGAGCGCTGGCGTTGTAAATTATTAATTATGAAAAATTACCTCATTATACTGTTGGCGTTTGTGATGTGTGCATGTAATACTTCTAAAAAAAAATCTGAAAATAAAGAAGACACAACAGCACAACTTACAGCAAAAGATATTTTAGGAAACCCTAAGTATTTGGCCATGTCTTATGGTGGTTATAGGTATACAGATCATAGTATAGAACCAACCTTAGATGAATTGAAAGAAGATATGCGATTATTGCATGTTTTGGGTATTAGAATAGTACGCACTTACAAAGTGCATTTGCCTCAAGCAGAAAATCTTCTAAAAGCAATTAGCGAACTAAAACAAGAAGATTCAAATTTTGAAATGTACGTGATGCTTGGCGCTTGGATAGATTGTAAAAATGCATGGACAGAACAAGCACCTATTCACAATGAAGAAAGTAAAGCTAACACAGCGCAAATAGATAAAGCAGTAGCACTAGCAAACCAATATCCAGATATTGTAAAAGTATTGGCTGTAGGTAACGAAGCTATGGTAAAATGGGCCACAAGCTATTATGTTGAGCCATGGATTATTTTAAAATGGGTTACCCATTTACAAGATTTAAAGAATACAGGTAAACTGCCTAAAAACTTATGGATAACAAGTTCAGATAATTTTGCGTCTTGGGGCGGCGGTGGTACAGAATACCACGTAGAAGATTTAAATAAGCTCATTAAGGCGGTAGATTTTCTCTCGGTGCACACCTACCCTATGCACGATACACATTACCAACCAGAGTTTTGGTTAAATCAAGACGGTTTAGAAGGCAAATCAGATATAGAAAAAATTGAAATTTCTATGCTAAGGGCTAAAAATTACGCTATGGCGCAACTAGAAAGCGTAAAGGCGTATATGGAAACTTTGGGTGTAAATAAACCCATTCATGTAGGCGAAACGGGATGGGCAAGTTTTTCATCCGGATATTACGGCACTAAAGGCTCTAAAGCTTGTGACGAATACAAAGAAGCACTGTATTATAACCACGTAAGAGATTGGACTAATTCAGCTAACATGGCGTGTTTTTACTTTGAAGGATTTGATGAACCATGGAAAGGCGGCGAAGATTCAGGAGATTCTGAAAAGCATTTTGGATTATTTACTGTAGATGGAAAAGCAAAATATGTGCTTTGGGATGAGGTAGATAAGGGCACATTTAATGGGTTAAAACGCTTTGGAAACCCCATTACTAAAACCTTTGGTGGTAATAAAAAAGCGATGATGGCAACTGTTGAGGTGCCTCCTACTGCAGAGCAGTGGCGCGCAAATCAACATTAAAAAAAGGGTTATTAAATGAATAATTTTAAACATATAAACATAGCATTTGTAGTAGCATTTCTCGTGATGAGCTGTAGTACTGAAAATAAAACCTTAGATATTGAAGTTTTTGAAACGTCGCTGGCAGGAAATAAACTGTCTAAAGTCACAACATTTCAAAAGCCAACATCAAAAGTTACTTTAAAGTTATATCCTGAGCACACATTGCAAACCATAACTGGTTTTGGAGGTGCATTTACAGAAGCCTCTGCGCACCTATTAAATAGTATGAGCAAAAAAAACCGTAACGCTATTATCGATGCTTATTTTGGTAAAGAAGGCGCCAATTATTCTTTAACAAGAACACACATGAATTCTTGCGATTTTTCATTAAGTAATTATTCTTATACGCCTGTTGCTGGCGATACAACTTTAGAACATTTTACTATTGATGAAGACAAAAACGATGTAATACCATTTATTAAAGATGCCATGGCGGCCTCTACAGATGGGTTTAAAATTTTTGCTTCACCGTGGACAGCCGCACCTTGGATGAAAGACAATAACAACTGGGTTGGCGGCAAATTATTACCTGAATATTATGAAACTTGGGCGCTATTTTTCTCTAAATATGCTGAAGCTTACAAAGCAGAAGGTATAGATATTTGGGGTTTTACTGTTGAAAACGAACCTTTAGGAAATGGTAACAATTGGGAAAGTATGCATTACACACCCGAAGAAATGACCAATTTTGTTCAGAATTACTTAGGGCCAAAATTAGAAGCAGATGGTAAAGGGCATTTAAAAATTTTAGGATACGATCAAAATAGAGAACACCTAAAACAATGGATAGATGCGCAATATAGAGATGAGGCTAGTACTAGATATTTTGATGGTACAGCCATACATTGGTACGCCAGCACATTTGAAATATTTCCTGAAGAATTGCAATATGCGCATCATAAAGCACCAAATAAGTATTTAATTCAAACGGAGGCTTGCGTAGATTCTCAAGTGCCTGTTTGGGAAGACGATGCGTGGTATTGGAAAAAAGAAGCCACAGATTGGGGCTGGGACTGGGCACCAGAAAAAGACAAACATTTACATCCAAAATATGCACCAGTAAATCGTTACGCAAGAGATATCATTGGCTGTTTAAATAATTGGGTTGATGGATGGGTAGATTGGAATATGGTATTAGATACAAAAGGAGGTCCTAATTGGTTTAAAAACTGGTGTATTGCGCCGGTAATAGTTAACCCAGAAACAGATGAGGTTTACTTCACGCCTTTATATTATACCATGGTACATTTTAGTAAATATATAAGACCACAAGCCATGGTTATAAAACTTGATACTACAGATACCGAAATTATGGCAACTGCAGCTGTTAATCCAGATGGGTCAACTGTTATCGTGCTTTTCAATGAAACAAAAACCCCAAAAACCATAAACCTATCGTTACGTAAAAAACAAACAGAATTTTCAATAGATGCGAAAGCAATTCAAACTATTGTAATTCAGAAGGATACATATTAACCAACTAATAACTCAACATCATGTCTACCACCACAAGTAAAGTACCATTTGGTCAAAAAGTTGCATTTGGATTAGGGATGCTAGCAAACCAAATGTTTCCCGCTGCATTGGGCATATTCATGGTGGTATTGGTAAAAGATCTTGGTTTTGAGGGTTGGCAATGGAGTTTAATTTACTTTCTACCACGAATATTCGATTCTTTTACAGACCCAATAATGGGGTTTATTTCAGACAATACAAAATCTAGATGGGGACGCCGCCGGCAATATGTGTTTATTGGTGCGCTAATTATGGGTGTTACGTTTGTAATTATGTGGCAACTGTATCGCGATAGCGGTGTAGATTATAACTTTACGTATTTCATGTTATGGTCTTTTGCATTTTATTTAGGCCTAACCATTTTTAGCGTACCCTATGTAGCCATGGGTTATGAAATGAGTGAAGATTTTCACGAACGCACAAACATTATGGCAATAGCCCAATGGATTGGGCAGTGGGCATGGGTTATTGCACCATGGTTTTGGGTAATTATGTATGATAAAGGTTGGTTTGAATCGGCCGATGTCGCTACACGATCTTTAGCTATTTGGGTGGGTATAGGTTGCATGATATTGGCTATGATACCTGCTATATTTATTAAAAGCAAATCTACTTTAAATGAAGATTATGCACCACTTACCATTGGCAATATTGGCGGTAGTATTATGGAGATTTTTGACGGTTTTGTTGAAGCCTTTAAATCGCCGCCGTTTAGAAAATTATGTATAGCAACATTTTTTATTTTTAATGCGTTTAATACAGTTGCAGCGTTTTCATTTTTCATCGTAGTATACTATTTATTTAGTGGCGATGCTGGTGCAGCAGGAATTTGGCCTACATTATTTGGAAGTTTAGGTGCTTTAATAACAACATTTGCAGTAATTCCTACGGTAGCGTGGATGTCTAAAAAAATGGAGAAAAAGAATGCTTTTCTTATCTCGCAAGGCATTTCAATAATTGGTTATGTAATGCTCTGGTTTTTGTTTGTTCCTGGCAAACCCTACATGTTTATTTTTGCATTGCCGTTTTTCTCTTTTGGTATAGGTAGTTTATTTGTGTTAATGATGTCTATGACAGCCGACGTTATTGATTTAGATGAGTTAAATACAGGAAAACGAAGAGAAGGTATTTTTGGAGCCATTTACTGGTGGATGGTAAAATTTGGTTTTGCCATAGCAGGAGGGCTTAGCGGCCTTATACTTACCTATGTTGGTTTTGATTCAACACCTGGTGCAGTACAAACTGAAGACGCTATTACAGGGCTAAGGTTATTTTTCTCTGCTGTTCCTATTATTGGAACTGTTATCGCTATTGTAGTGATGTGGAATTATTCAGTATCAGAAGCACGTGCCAACGAAATTCGCGCAGAACTTGATGATAGAAAAAACTCTGATGCTTCATCGAAAACACCAGTGTATTACAACCAAAAAGACAGACTTTTAGCGTTAACACAAGCAGATTTGGATGAGACGTTTGATGTTGATTTATCTTCTCTATCAATACAAGAATTAAAAAACGCGTTTAGAGACACCCTAAACAATGGCATGCATGGTTTATGTTTTAGTCCTTACAAAGAAGGACAGAATATAGGGGATCAACTATCAGAAGCACAAATTAACGAACGCATGCAAATAATTCGTCCGTTTGCAAAGTGGGTACGTTCGTTTTCATGTACAGATGGTAATGAACATATACCTAAAGTAGCACATGCATCAGGAATTAAAACTATGGTGGGTGCTTGGATTGGTAAGGATAAGGAAAACAATGAAAAAGAGCTCGCAGCACTAATTAAATTAGCTAACACTGGTGTTGTAAATATAGCTGTTGTAGGTAACGAAACACTTTTGAGGAATGAATTAACTGAGAGAGAGATTTTAAGTTACATCAAACGCGTTAAAAAAGCCATACCAAATATTCCTGTAGGTTACGTAGATGCCTATTATCAATTTATTGATAGACCCGCACTTGTTGAAGCCTGTGATGTTATTCTAATAAACTGTTATCCATTTTGGGAAGGTTATAACGTGAAACACGCAGAGATGTATCTTAAAAAAATGCATGAATTAACCACTAATATCGCAGATGGAAAACCAGTAATTATTACTGAAACGGGTTGGCCTAATAAAGGTGAAACTAAATTAGATGCTATACCATCTACAGAAAATGCAATAGCTTATTACATAAAAGCGAATACTTGGGCAAATGATAATAATATTCAGATGTTTTATTTCTCATCTTTTGACGAATCATGGAAAGTACACCACGAGGGTGATGTAGGCCAACGTTGGGGAATTTGGGATAAACATGAAAAACTTAAATACGTATAATTATGTCGTATAGATCAGATAAAATACTGTCGTTATCGGGTGCAAACCTAGATAATAAAACAGCAAAGGGATTAGAAAATGTTTTTAAAAGGGTGCTTAAAAATGGCATGCATGGTATAGGTTTTAGCCCCTATCAAGACTATCAGGAACCAGGAGATCAACTCTCTGAAAAACAAATAAGAAAACGCCTTAAAGTCATCAAGCCATATACAAACTGGGTGCGTTCTTTTTCCTGTACAGATGGCAACGAGCTAATTCCTAAAATAGCTAAAGAACTTGGCATGAAAACAGTGGTAGGTGCTTGGTTGGGAGACAATGCCGAAATTAATAAAAAAGAAATTGCAGGCTTAAAAAAACTAGCTTATGATGGTGTTTTAGACATCGCTGCAGTAGGTAATGAAGTTATGTACAGAGGCGATTTAAGCGAAGATGAATTATTACATTTTATCTATGATGTTAAAAACGCAATAACAGATATACCAGTGGGTTATGTAGATGCATATTATGAGTTTGTACAGAGGCCTAAAATTACAGAAGCTTGCGATGTTATTTTGGCGAATTGTTACCCCTATTGGGAAGGCTGTAGTATAGAGTATGCTTTAATTTATATGAAGGATATGTACAACCAAGCAGTAAAAGCTGCCAAAGGTAAAAAGGTTATTATTTCAGAAACGGGCTGGCCAAGTGAAGGCGAAGGATTAAACGGTGCATTTCCTTCTAAAGAAAATGCGATGAAATATTTTATAAACACACAATTATGGTCTCAAGAAGAGGGCATCGATATTTTTTATTTCTCTTCTTTTGATGAATCTTGGAAAGTTGGAGCTGAAGGTAATGTTGGCGCATATTGGGGTATCTGGGATAAGAATGAAAAACCCAAGTTTTATAGAGAACGTGTGAGCTTGAATAGAATTAAAATTTTCAACTAAATCGGCTTAGTTATATAGCAAAGGGTGTTTAAAAATTTTACTTTTAAATACCCTTTTTAAATGTTGTACACAACATAAATCATTTTAAAGAGCACAGCACAATTATTTAATTTTAGAGGAATATTTCATAAATTACAACTATGAAAAAGGACAATCGCTTTCTATTAATATTTGCACTAATCATTTTCACAATAATGTCTTGCAATACACCTGTTAGGCCTTTAGAAACCGGAAATTTAGTTGCAGGTTTTGAATTACTACCTTCTGAACAAACAGGTATAGACTTTAACAACAAAATTACTGAGTCTACGTACTTAAACCATTATTATTTTAGGCATATTTATATTGGTGCGGGCGTTGCCATTGGAGATATAAATAATGATGGTCTTGCAGATATATTTTTTGGAGGCAATCAAGTTTCAGATAAATTATACCTCAATAAAGGAAATTTTAATTTTGAAGATATTACTAAAACATCTAAAACGGCTATTCATTCAGGGTGGACTTGGGGCGTTACTATGGCCGATGTTAACGGTGATGGTTATTTAGATATTTACGTAAGCAGAAATGGCAACTCTTTAAAACTTGAGGATAGAAAAAACTTACTATACATAAACAATCAAGATTTAACCTTTACAGAATCGGCAGTTAAATATGGGTTAGCTGATGTTGGGTTCTCTACGCAAGCAGCTTTTTTCGATATGGATAACGATGGCGATTTAGATATGTATCAATTAAATCAACCACCAGATCACAAGTTGTTTTTAACAAATAAAATACCGCAAAGCACCTATAAATATTATAGAGACAGATTGTATAGAAATGAAGGAGGACGATTTGTTGATGTGTCTGATAATGCAAATATTTCTAAAGAATTAGCTTATGGTTTAAGCATTACCACTTCAGATTTTAATAATGATGGGTTTGTTGATATGTACGTGTCTAATGATTATAATGAGCCAGATATTTTATACTACAACAACGGCAATGGTACCTTTAATAATGTCACTACAGATTATATTAAACACATGTCTCAGTATAGTATGGGTTCAGACGCTGGCGATATTAATAATGATGGTTTAGTAGATCTTTTCACTACAGATATGACGCCAGATGATCATTACCGTTCTAAAATGAATATGGCTTCTATGAGCTCTGAAACCTTTCACAACTTGGTAGAAAAAACCAAAAGTTATCAATACATGACCAACACTTTGCAAGTAAATACAGGTTATGGTTTTTCTGATATTGCAAACGTATCTGGTCTTTCAAATACGGATTGGACATGGGCAAGTTTAATTGCTGATATGGATAATGATGGCTTTAAAGACATTTTAGTAACAAATGGCATTAAAAAGGATGTAGAAAATAACGATTATAACAATTTTATAAGAGGAATAGATGCTAATACTACTGTAGATGAGTTATTTGAATATAGTAAGAACACACCTAGTAAACCGATAAGCAATTATATTTTTAAAAATAATGGCAATTTAAAATTTGATAAAGTTGCAAAAGAATGGGGTTTTGATACGCCAAGTTTTTCTAACGGAATGGCGTATGGCGATTTAGATAATGATGGCGATCTGGATATTGTAACCAATAATATGGATGCCAAGGCTTTTGTGTATAAAAATAATGCCTCTGGTAATTTTTTAAAGGTGAAGCTTAATGGTGATAAACTAAACAAATTTGGTATAGGTGCCAAAGCGAAAATTTATTATGGTGATAAGGTACAACTTGTTGAAAACAGCCTAACCAGAGGGTTTCTATCTTCTGTAGAACCTGGTTTATTTTTTGGTTTAGGAACGCAGACTAAGGTTGACAAAGTAGAAGTTATCTGGCCAGATGGTAAGATGAACTCTTATGCTGATATTGCTGCAAACCAAACTATAAAGGCAAACTATTCATCTGCAAAAGCGGTTAAAGCTAAAAACGTTATAGCTTCTAAGGTATTTGCACAAGTTAATGCCGCTTCACTAGGAATAAATTACAAGCATGAAGAAAATAATTATGATGATTTTGCTGAAGAAATCTTACTACCACACAGGTTGTCCACAAACGGACCATTTTCAGCAGTAGCTGATGTTAATAATGATGGGTTAGATGATGTCTTTTTAGGCGGTGCTGCAAAACAATCGGGTATTTTATATATACAGCAACAGTCTGGAAAGTTTATACCAAGTACATCCCAACCTTGGGAAAGAGATAAAGCTTCAGAAGATCTAGAAGCACTTTTTTTTGATGCAGATAATGATGGCGACAAAGATTTATACGTTACCAGTGGTGGTAACGAGTATAAACAAGGTAATAGCTTGCTTAACGATAGGTTGTACATAAATGATGGCAAAGGCAACTATACTAAATCTATAAATGCATTGCCCAAAAGTTATGAAAGTACACAATGCGTAAAAGCTTCAGATATTGATGGCGATGGCGATTTAGATTTATTTGTTGGTACCAGACTTATTTCTGGTAAATATCCTTATCCAGGAGACAGTTATTTTTTAATCAATACCAATGGCGTTTTTCAAAAATTAAACACCCAATCCGCATCAGCTTTAAAAGGCATAGGCATGGTAACAGATGCTGTATTTTCAGATATTGATAACGATGGTGATAACGACATGATTGTTGTTGGTGAATGGATGAATATTACCATACTTCAAAATAATGATGGTGTCTATGTTAACAAAACTGAGGCTTATGGATTAAGTAATTCTAGAGGCTTATGGTGGTCAATTACTGCAAGCGACATTGATAACGATGGTGATGACGACTATATTATAGGAAACCTAGGTAAGAATAATAAATTTAAAGCATCAGAAGCACATCCTTTTAAAGTTTACGCCAACGATTTTGATAATAATGGCGTTAATGATATTGTGCTCGCAAAGTTTTATAAAGACGATTACGTGCCGGTAAGAGGACGAGAGTGTACAAGTCAACAAATGCCGTATGTTGCCGAAAAATTTAAAGACTATCATAGTTTTGCTTCATCCAAACTATTAGATATTTTACCAGAGAATAAACTTGAAAAGGCTATTGTTTATGAAATTAGCAACTTCGAAAGCATTATTTTAATAAACGATAATGGTAAACTAATTAAAAAACCTTTACCAATAGAGGCACAAATAAGTCCCGTAAAATCTTCTATAGTTTCAGACTTTGATAACGATGGATTTAAGGATGTACTTTTACTAGGTAATCATTATGGTGTTGAGGTGGAAACAGTAAGATACGATGCTGGATATGGCCTTCTATTAAAAGGTTCTGGCGATATCAACAACCTAAAACCAATTTCAGCCAATAAAAGCGGGTTTTACATCCCTTCTGACGCTCGTGATATACAAGCATTAAAGGTAAACAACTTAGAGTTTTGGTTGGTAACAAACAATGATGCTACTGTAAGTGTCTATAAAAAAGGATGATACCTAGTGTTTTAAGTGCATTATTACCTGTTTAATCTAATTCTTTTTATTTAAAATACCTTAACACTAATGTTGTGGTGGTTTTTCTACCACAACATTACCCATACATAATAAAAAACACGGTTTTTAAATTCCACTTCATAAAGCTATTTATGCCATTAACAATCGTTTAAGTGTGTATTATTTCTGTTAAAACGTTTAAATTGATAAAGGTCTTAAATTCTTTACGATGTATGTTTTTTGTAGCGGTGTTTTTTAAAGATAAGGCAATATTTTGGTGTTAAATTTACGAATGTATTAATTAGGGGTTAAAAAAATTATGAGCAATTATAATTACCCATAACAACTAAAACTATTTAACAATGAAAAAAATTACATTAGTATTAGCCTTTTTAGCTGTATCTCTAGGATACGGACAACAAGTGCTAATTGAAGATTTTGAATCAGGTTCTGCACTAGACGGTGGCTTTAGTGGATTAGCTTCATCCTCAGTAGTTGCTGATCCTGAAGCAGGAGGCTCTAGAGGACAAGTAGCAAGACTAGAAGTTGTTGCTGGCGCTGGTGATCCTTGGCAAGGTGCAAACGTTAACTTTACAACCAATGTAGATTTAACAACAGACAAGACTATTACTATGGATATCTATTCTGATACTCCTATAGATATTCTTGTAAAAGTAGATAGCGGAATAGATGGTGCTCCGCCATCTGCAGTTGATGTGCAACATCCTGGTGGTTCTGTATGGGTTGAAACCATAGTGTCTTTTACAACCCCTAGAGATAACACCTCAGAGAATGCTAATGGTGTTTATCCATTAATAGCTGTTTTTCCAAATTGGGATGCTACAACGCCTCCTGGTTCATGGTTTAATCCTCCAGTAGATGCTGTTGTTTATCTTGATAATATTAGAGCAGTTGCTGCTGTTGCTTCTGGCCCTACGTGTTCGGATGGTATGATGAATGGTAACGAAACAGGTGTAGACTGTGGTGGTCCTGATTGTGCCCCTTGTGCTGTTCCTCCATCTTCAGCACCACCAACGCCACCAAGTAGAGCTGCAGCTGATGTTATTTCAATTTATGGTGATGCTTACGGTACCGCAATAGGTTTAAATAATGTGCCATGGGATGATCCTACAAATTTTGTAGAAGAAGAAATAGCAGGCAATAATGTTTTAGCATTAACCTTGGGTACATTTATGGGTTCTAGTTTAGGTTCTGTAGTAGATGCAAGCGGAATGACGCACATACACATGGATTTTTGGGTAGCCGACGGGTTTGTTGATGGACAAGTGTTTAACCCTAAACTTTCTAACCATGCAGAAAGTGCTGGAGAAACTAATGCAATTGAAGGTACAATTGCTTTACCTGGAGATGGTACACAAAACCAAACTTGGGTGTCTTACGACGTAGAAATAGAGTCTTTATTTGATAATGATCCAAATGACGATAACGCACCTTTTGAAAGAGCTAATATTACTGAGTTTTTAATTACCACTGCGGGACTTATTGGAACTGCATATTTAGATAACGTATATCTTCATAATAATGTGGTGTTGAGTAATGATGATTTTTCAAAAATATCATTTAAAGCATTCCCTAATCCTACTCAAGATAGTTGGAGTCTAAGAGGCGAAACTCAAATTGAAAGCGTAAGAGTAATTGATATTTTAGGAAAAGAAATATTATCACTTTCTCCTAATAGCAAAGAAGCTACAATTGATGGCTCTAGTTTAAAATCTGGCTTATACTTTGCGCAAGTTAAGAGTTTATCTGGCTTACAAAGTATTAAGTTAATTAAGCAATAATAATTGCTAAGTTTAGTTTGTTGATAAGAGTGCTTTGTTAAAAAGCACTCTTTTTTTATTTAGTCTTTTATTTCTTTACTTTGTAAAGAGATTTTTCTGTTAGATGTTCGACGATATAATTACTGCTATTCCCTTTGGAATTATTTTGGCCTTTACTATTGGGCCTGTTTTTTTTGTGCTACTTGAAACTAGTGCCACTAAAGGATTTAAAAGCGCCTTAATTTTTGATTGTGGTGTAATTTTAGCAGATGTTTTATTTATAGTTGTTGCATTTTTTAGCACTAATAAGTTAGTAGAAAAAATAGAAGATGATCCTAATTTTTTAATTTTTGGAGGTGTTTTGCTAGTTGCTTATGGCTTAATTTCATTTATAAAAACCTCAAAATCGTTTAGAGATATAGTAAGAGAATACCATAAGGTTGAAATAAAAAAAGGGTATGGTAAACTATTCCTAAAGGGGTTTTTACTCAACTTTATAAACATAGGCGTTTTAATTGGTTGGGTAGCTTTTATTGTTTTAGCAAATACACTTACAGAATCTAAAAATGGAGTGCTTATATTTTTAGCAACCATACTAATCTCATATTTACTAACCGATTTGGTAAAAATAGCGGTTGCCAAAAAGCTTAAAAATAAACTCACACCAAGATTAATATTTAAAACCAAAAAAGTAATTGCACTAGTTATTCTAAGCTTTGGTATTTTATTATTGGCACAAGGGTTTTTTCCTGAAGAAAAGGAGCTTATAAGAGAACAGTTTGATAAAATTAATCCAATAAAAGAAAAACACACAAACTAATACACAAAAATAAAAAAGAGATACTTTACAAAGTATCTCTTTTTTTGTTGAGGCGTCGAGCGGAATCGAACCGCTGTAGCAGGTTTTGCAGACCTGTGCCTAAGCCACTCGGCCACGACGCCAATTAATAATAAACTAATATAGATTTATTATTTAAAAAACCCTTTAGAATTATTACACTCAATTTAAAAGGCTAGCTGTCCTGCAAATGTAAAAAAATTTAAGAGTTTTACTCATAAAAAATCACTTTTTAAACTTATGTGTCATTTTTATAGTCACAGCTTCAACATCACCACCAATTGGAGGGTTTAATTTACTAATACTTATCGTCGCTTTTTTAACTAAAGTATTTTCTTTAAATATACAATCTAGTATACGTTTAGCAACGGTTTCTAGAAGTTTAGAAGGTATTGCCATTTCATTTTTAATCACTCTGTTTAAAAACACATAATCTACAGTATCTTTGAGCGCATCTGTTTTAGCAGATTTTTGCAAATCAGCCTTCACCTCTAAATCTACTCTATAATCACTTCCAATTTTGGTTTCTTCAGTTAAACACCCATGGTATGCAAATACCCTTATATTTTCTACTTTTATAATTCCCATTGAACAGATTTTAAGTCGGTAAAATTACCTAATTTTGCTTATATTTTTATTTAAAAGCAACAGTTTCTAACTAATTACTGTAATTGTTACATTTTTATGTCTGAAGAAAAAAAATCACGCAACTTTATAGAGCAAATTATAGAAGCCGATTTGGCTAATGGAATGTCTAAAAACGATTTGCGCTTTAGATTCCCACCAGAACCCAACGGCTATTTGCATATTGGGCACACTAAAGCTATAGGTATTAGTTTTGGTTTAGGTGAATATTATAACGCGCCAGTTAACCTGAGATTTGACGATACCAATCCTGCCAAGGAAGAACAAGAGTATGTAGATGCTATTAAGCAAGATATAGCTTGGTTAGGTTACAAATGGGATAAAGTATTGTATTCTTCAGATTACTTTCAAATACTTTACGATTGGGCAATAATGCTCATAAAAGAAGGTAAGGCTTACGTAGATTCGCAATCAAGCGAAGCCATGGCGGAACAAAAAGGTACGCCAACAGAACCTGGTGTTGATGGCCCTTATAGAAATAGAAGTATTGAAGAAAACCTTGATTTATTTGACCGCATGAAAAACGGAGAATTTGATGAAGGTGAACACATATTACGCGCTAAAATTGATATGCAACATGTAAACATGTTAATGCGCGACCCAATTATGTACCGCGTTTTAAAAAAAGAACATCATAGAACAGGTAACAATTGGTGCATATACCCAATGTATGATTGGACGCATGGCGAAAGCGATTATATCGAGCAAATTTCACATTCGCTTTGTTCTTTAGAGTTTAAACCCCACAGAGAACTATATGATTGGTTTTTAGACCAAGTTGTAGACCCAAACAAGCTTAGACCAAAACAGCGTGAGTTTGCTCGCTTAAACTTAAGCTATACGATAATGAGTAAGCGCAAATTGCTTAAATTAGTTGAAGATGGTATAGTAAACGGGTGGGACGATCCAAGAATGCCTACCATATCGGGTTTACGCCGTAGAGGTTACACGCCAACAGCCTTACGTAAATTTGTAGAAACCGTTGGCGTTGCGAAGCGCGATAATGTGATTGATGTATCACTCTTAGAGTTTTGTATTCGTGAAGATCTCAACAAGATAGCACCCCGCGTTATGGCGGTTTTAAATCCTGTAAAACTAGTTATTACCAATTATCCTGATGATAAGGTAGAATGGTTAGATGCAGAGAATAACCAAGAAGACGAAAGCGCTGGTTTTAGAAAAATACCATTTTCAAAAGCATTATATATTGAAAAAGAAGACTTTAAAGAAGAAGCTAGTAATAAGTTTTTTAGATTGAAGTTAGGTGGTGAGGTGAGGTTAAAAAATGCTTACATTATAAAAGCTGAAAGTGTTGTAAAAGATAGTAATGGAGAAGTTACAGAAATACACTGTACATATTCTGAAGATACCGACAGAAAAGTAAAAGGCACCTTACATTGGGTATCTATTGCGCATGCTATTAAAGCAGAGGTTAGAGAATACGATAGGTTGTTTATGGATGAGGCACCTGATAGTCATCAGGATAAAGATTTTATGGCATTTTTAAATCCGAAATCGTTAAACACTCTTCAAGCTTTTGTAGAACCGAGTTTAAAAGAAGCTAAAATTGGTGAGCGTTACCAATTTCAACGACTAGGGTATTTTAATGTAGATGATGTTTCTACATCAAACGCATTGGTTTTTAATAAAACTGTAGGGTTACGAGATACTTGGGCAAAACAAAAACCAAAACAAAACCAACAGGCAAAACCGCAAAATAATCAACCAAAACGCAAAGCAATTGATGTTATAAAACAGCTTGGTAAAAAGTACACAAATTTACCAGAAGCAAAACAACAAAAGGTACGTGCCGAAATTTTAGAATTAGCTAAAAATGTATCCTACGATGAGGTAGAACCATTGTTTAATACAGCTGCAAAAAAAGTAGGAACACGAATAGCAGTTACCTTAATATTACAAGTTTTGTTAAAACAAGGTTTAGATAAAAATCAGGCAATTACTGAGTTTGTTTCTAAAGCTATCGAAGATAAAAACGAGCTTTTAAAACTAGAGGCAAATAAGCTATAATTTTGGAAGAAAAGGTGAGATATGAATGGGTAGATCAACTAAGAGGAATTGGTATTTTTTCTGTGATTTATGGTCATAATTTTCCTTTTTTGGAGCACTACATTTACTCATATCATATTCCGCTATTTTTTGTTATAGCGGGTATGTTTCATCCAAAAACTATCCATCAAAAAGCAATACTTCACAGGGCTAAAAGTATTTTGGCACCCTATTTTATATGGAGTTTATTACTTTATACATTTTGGGTGGTATTAGGAAGGCACTACGGTAATAGCGCTACCTTAAACTTAGATCCTTTAAACGGTTTAGTTGGTGTGTTTTATGCTCAAGGTGATATAACGTATATGGATTGGGGCATACCAATGTGGTTTTTACCGTGTATATTTTTAAGTTTCCTGCTCTTCTCTATAGTTCAAAAAATACAACATAAGGTATTAAGAATTTCTTTTTGGTTGCTATGTATCATATTTGGATTTACGTATCCTATGTACTCTAATTTTCATTTGCCTTGGAGTATAGATGTTGCTTGTGTATCTCTATTATTTTATGGCTTAGGATTTTATTTTAAGAACAAAATACATCATATAAAAAAGAATACTAAAGTTTATATTGTGTTGATTTTTGCTTTTATAGTTAGCGTCACCGCAGGAATGCTTAATTCTAAAATAGACATGTACAGGTCTGAATACGGAAATTTATTTCTATTTATAATAAGTGCATTTTCAGGTGTTTTATGCTTCACGCTTTTGGTTAAGCAAATAAAGTTCCATAAATTTTTATCGTTTTTGGGTAGAAACACTATACCATTATTAGCGCTTCAATTAAGGGCGCTAACCGTAATTAAATTAGGTTTAATGGTAGTGGGAATTACTATGTTTAAATTTAGCGAACCAACCAAGCTTTTACTAACATGTGTTCAAATAGCAATGTTATATCCAATATTAATATTGATAAATAAATATGTGCCAATATTAAATGGAAAGTTTAAAAAATAAAATATCAACTTTTTATAAAACACATAAAAAACAAATACTGTTTTATGTGTTGCTAAATGTTGTTTTTGTTGCTTTTATTACGCTGTCATCCTATGTACATATTCCGCTATCTGGGTATAAAGACAGGTTACTTTATGGCATTCACATTGTATTATTGCAGTTTTCTTTATCTGGTTACATTTATTTAGCTACATTACATAAATGGCTGTTTAGGCTCTTATTTATTCCCTGTTTTTTTATCCTCTCTCTGTTTGCTTATTGGACTTATACTCAAGACATTTCGATTACCCATGCTCTAGTAGAAATTGTATTAGAAACAAAACCTTCTATGGTGAAGGAAATGCTATCAATACCTGTTTTTGCATGTATTGGTATCTGTGTTTTTGTTATTGTTTTACTACATAGGTTCTACACAAAAATTCAACCTATAAAAATTAATGCACCATTTGTTGTTATTTCAGTAGTGTCTATTGTTAGTTTTTTTATAATTGAAAACAAAAGAGGAAATACCTTAAAAAGTAGGTTGCCCTACAATGTTATTTATGGTGTAAAAGACTATTTAAAAAAAGAGCCCTATCATCTTAATAGAAACTTTGGCGCTATTACAAGTGAAGTAGATAGCCTTAAAATTGTGCTAGTTTTAGGTGAAACTGTTAGAGCAGACCATTTACAACTAAACGGTTACCATAGAGCAACAAACCCTTTATTAGCTCAAAGAAAAAACACTGTAAGTTATGCTAATGTTTACACGCCACACACCTATACATCATCTAGTTTACCTAGAATAATAACAGATGCAAGCGTAGAAGATAAAACGCTTGATACTATAGTATCTGTTTTTGATGTGTTTAAACAATGTAAATACAATACACTTTGGGTGGGCAACCAGGAGTTAGAGAGCAGTTATTCTACCATTGTAAAAACAAACGAAAATGTAATATTAATAGATAGTTTACGATCTGTATTAAGTTTTAATAAGGCGTTAGATGAAGAATTACTAGTGCCCTTTAAAACTAAATTTTCTACACTTAAAGGTAATGGTCTCTTTACGCTTCATATGATAGGAAGTCATTGGTGGTATGAAAACCGATATACCGATAAACACAGAAAATTTAAGCCTACTATTAATTCAAAACACATACCTTCGGTTACTAAGGCACAAATGATAAACTCGTATGATAATACCATTGTATATTTAGATTTTTTTTTAGACGAAATCATAAAAACTTTAGAAAAAGAGAAAGCACCCTCGTGTCTCATTTATCTATCAGATCATGGAGAATCTCTTGGAGAAGATGGTAAATGGATGCATGGTCAAAACACTCAGTCTACAAAAAACCCAGCTATGATTGTTTGGTATTCAGAAAAATTTAAAGAAAAATATCCAGATAAAATCAAAGCTTTACAAAGCAACCGCAATAAACACTTACCCACCGATGTATTATTTCACAGCATGTTAGATCTTATAGAAATTAAAGGGTTTAAATATCAAACATCACAAAGTATATTTGCATTGCATCCTTAAAAACGGCTGTCATTTTATTTTTAGCTATATTTAACTACCAACTATAATTTTTTAATATTATGGAATTTAACATTATTGCAATTCTTGTTGCCGCATTAGTACCTATGATTTTGGGTTTTTTGTGGTATGGTCCAATGCTTTTTCAAAATGCTTGGATGAAAGCTTCTGGTGTCACAGAAGAGCACTTAAAGTCTGGAAATATGGCAGTTATTTTTGGAGTTTCCTTAGTGTTGGCAATTATTCTTTCGTTTTTTACGCAGTTTTTGGTAATTCACGAAATGGGTGTGTATGGAATGACTGAAGGCCATTTAGAAGGCGATACTGCTAAAGCATTTTTAGCAGAATGGGCAGGTAAATATAGGAGTTTTGGTCATGGTGCTATTCATGGTGGTATGGCTGGAGTAATGTTTGTTTTTCCAATAATTGGTATAATTAATTTTTTTGAACGTAAACCATTTAAACTCACACTTATTAACGCAGGCTACTGGGTAATAGTGCTCGCTGTAATGGGCGCAATTATTAGTGGTTGGGTATAATTTTGTAAACTTTTAACATAGTTAAAGACTGAGGATGTTTATTTTCAGTCTTTTCTTTTTTCTATTGATACAATATAGCATTTACAAGAGTATAGTAGAAGTTCCCAAAGCATGGGATGCTCTAGTAGCGCACGACATATTTTTAAATTCAGCATACTTAAACGCTTTAGAACATGCATCGCCAGTAAACATCAATGTGTTTTACATTGGTGTTTTTAAAGACAATGATTTAGTAGGTGTAGCCTTAGTGCAGCGTGTGCAAATGTATTTAAAAGATATGTTTAGAAACACAAAGACATCTTGCATCAAATCGGTTTTAAAAAATGCCATTTCAAAAGTACTTAAGGGTAATATTTTAGTAGTAGGTAACCTAACGCATACAGGGCAACACGGGTTGTATTTTGATGCAGATAAAATTTCTAAAACCAACTTTTATTCTGAAGTTTTTAAAGGTGTTACAGCATTAAAATCTATTTTTAAAACAACCCATAATAAAACAATACGGCTAATTCTTGTTAAAGATTTTTTTACAGAAGATGTTTTTCTAGACACTACGTTTTTTCAAAAGGAAAAATTGCATAAAGCCACGGTACAACCAAATATGATAATGTCTGTTAGGGACACTTGGAGTAGTAATGAAGATTACGTAGCTTCAATGAACAAAAAATATAGAACACGCTATAAACGTGCTAAGAAAAAGCTAAATGGGATAGTACCTAAAGAAATGGATTTAGAAGCTGTTAAAAGGCAATCTAAGCAGCTTTATGAGCTTTACCTAAATGTATCAAATAATGCGAAGTTTAATACGTTTATATTGCCTGAAAATCATTTTTATGCACTTAAAGATAATTTAGGTGAAGCTTTCAAGGTATTTGGGTATTATCTAAATAATGAACTTATTGGTTTTTTTACCCTAATTCTTAATAATAAACATTTAGAAACATATTTTTTAGGTTATGATTGTAAACACCAATACCCCAACCAGCTCTACTTAAATATGTTGTACGATATGGCTAAATTTGGGATTGAACACAATTTTGATACCATTGTGTATGCTAGAACCGCTATGGAAATTAAGAGCTCTGTAGGTGCTAAACCACGGGCTATGGAAATGTATCTAAAGCATACAAATACTGTTTTAAATGTTATTTTAAAGCAAGTGTTTCGGTTTATGAATCCATCAAAAGATTGGCAAGAACGTCATCCTTTTAATTAAAAATCCTAATTTTAAATTAAGTATTAGCTTTTGTTTTCGACTTAAGTTATCAAATATATAGATATGAAACGCCTATTCCTTTTAGTATTACTAGTCCCTTTTTTAAGTTTTTCTCAAGATATGAGTAACGATAAATTAGAAGAAATTTACACTTCGGTAAGCGATTCTATAAATGGTAGGTCTGGCGGATGGCAATTTTTTATAAAAGAAGTGCCAATGATGTGTATTACAGATACCAATCATAATAGAATGCGTATTATATCGCCAATTGCAGATTCAAACAGTTTAAATGAAGACTTAATTAGAGCGGCGCTTGTTGCTAACTTTCATACAGCTTTAGATGTTAAATATGCGGTGTCTGACGGTGTGTTGTGGTCGGTATTTATTCACCCGTTAAAAGAATTAACAGAGCATCAAGTTAAAGATGCTGTGAGTCAAGTATACTACGCAAATGTTAATTTTGGCTCCACATTTACAAGTACGTCTTTAAGTTTTCCTGGTAATGTAAATGCAGCGCCTAAAGGCGAGGAAGAAGAGCAGGAGAAAAAAATTCAATTTAAAAAATCATAAAAAAGAGGCTGTCTGAAAAGCTCAATATGTTCAGGCAACCTCCTTTATGTTTAAATTTTATCCTCTTTTATTTATCCTTTGGAGGGTTCTTTTTAGCATTTTTCATAGCCTCACCTATTTGGTTACTCGCTGCAAAACTTGCTACCATATCATTTAGCATGTTGCTTCCCGCTTGTGGTGCATTGGGTAAAAGAATTAAATTACTATTAGTTTCTTCACCTAAAGATTGTAACGTATCATAATGTTGTGTCACTACAATAAGCGCAGAAGCTTCTTGACTATTAATGCCAACACGGTTTAAAACTTCTACAGATTCTTCTAAACCACGAGCAATTTCTCGACGTTGGTCTGCGATACCTTGACCTTGTAAACGCTTACTTTCCGCTTCAGCTTTTGCCTTTTCAACTATTAAAATACGCGCAGCATCACCTTCAAATTGAGCCGCTATTTTTTCTCGTTCAGAAGCGTTAATACGGTTCATGGCTTCTTTAACTTGCGCATCTGGATCAATATCAGTTACTAAGGTTTTAATAATGTCGTATCCATACTCCATCATGGCATCGTTTAACTCAGACTTTACAGCAATTGCAATGTCATCTTTTCGCACAAACACATCATCCAACTTCATTTTTGGTACTTCGGCACGTACCACATCAAATACGTATGAGGTAATTTGATCGTGCGGATAATCTAACTTGTAAAACGCATCGTATACTTTTTCGCGAATTACTTTATATTGTACAGAAACCTTTAGGCGCACAAATACATCATCTAATGTTTTGGTTTCTATAATAACATCTAATTGTTGAATTTTTAAACTTAGTTTACCAGCAATTCTATCAACCAACGGAATTTTTAATTGTAAACCAGAGTGTCGAATACTTTGAAATCTACCAAAACGCTCTATAATTGCCGCAGTTTGTTGCTTTACAATAAAGAAAGAGGAGATTAAAATAATTAATCCTAATACTATAAATGGGATGTAAAAGAAGTTCATAATTTGTGTTTTTAAAAGTTAAAAAATATAGGAATACTAATTTACATTATATTTGAGCACCAAACTTAAATATCATGAAAATAAATAGTGCTCTAGTATTAGTAGCCTTTACACTATGTTTTGTTACAATAACTTATGCGCAAAGAGGAAATTACCCCATAAGAAATGGATTTTCATTTTTTGGAGGTGTTACAAAATTTGATATTGCCACTGATAATTTTGTAACCTCACAAGGAGATGGTTTTTTGGGCGGCATATCTGCTACAGTAGCAATTCCGTTGCGTTGGTATGATGTAAGTTTTGGGATGCAACTCTCTGAAAGTGATATTGATATTTTAGGAAGGCCTGCTTTAGTAAGTACAGAAAGCGCGTTTGTAAATTACAAAATGTTTGCAGCACAAGTAGCGATGTTACTTAATATAAAAGTTGTAAAAAAACACTTTACGATTGATGTTGGCCCAATGCTACAATACAATAGCAAATTAGAATTTAAGAATAAAGACCAAGAAGACTATTTTATAAATAACTATGTTAATTTAACTGCTGAAGCTATTACTAACATTTCTCAATTTAATTTTAATGGTGTTGCAGGAGCCTCTTTAGGATTTAAGCATTTTAAATTGAGAGCGCAGTACATTTATGGTTTTACCAACACCCTAAAAAAGTTAGAAAACCAAAATTTGGATACAACAGGAGGTGATGCACGTTTTAAAGGCAATCAAAGCATGTTAGTTTTAGGTGCGGTGGTTTCGTTTTAGTTTGTATCGTATTAATTATCAAACATGCTATTTAAATACACGGAAATTTCTTCGCACTCTGGTGTATAGATTTTTGTTACAAAATTTTTATTTTCCGCTTTGTATTTTTGAAACATTGTTGAGCCATTGTTTTTTGAGTAAGTTACGTTAGCAATTCTATCACAAAACTTAATAAACGAAGCATTTTTAGTTTCTCTTATGCCTTTATAGTATTTTTCGTTTGCTCTTTCTGCTCTATTTCTACCTTTCTCATTAGTTAGAGCATAGGCAAGTTCAGCAATTGTTTGGTTTGTTTCTTTTTTTACATCATTGTAAGTTTCTCTAGCATCTTCAATAATATCGTGTACCCAGCATGCAGATAGAACATTTTCTTGCTCATTTTTGCTCACTAAGTGAATAAATTTTTGAGCTACCTCATAAACCATATTGAGATGAAAATCATAATCATAAATGTCATACTTATGATTTACACGCCTATGTGCTTTAACAGCATAGTTTTTTGATTGCTCTACGATATTCATTTTATCAATATTTTTAATTGTAAAGCGCTATTAGTTTTGAGTAATCAGCTTAGTTTATAAATTTAAAATTATGATAATCAAGTTGTTACAATAAACTAATAGCTTTATCTAAACGTTGTACACTCTCATGCTTCCCAATCATATACATAATGTCAAACACATCAGGACCTTGTAAAGCACCAACCAACGCTAAACGCAGTGGCATCATTACTTTTCCAAAACCAATCTCATTACTTGTAATCCAACCTTTTATTTCCGTTTGAAGGTTTTCTACAGAAAAATCGTCAATACTTTTTACAATTGAAAGGACGTGTTCTAGAATGTCTTTAGTGCCGTCTTTAAAGGCTTTTTTAGATGCTTTTTCATCATAAGCTGTTGGGGCGGTAAAGAAAAAGTGGCTTAAGTCCCAAAAATCTGAGATGAATGTGGCGCGTTCTTTTATCAAAGCCACTACCATTTCTATGTAATTCACATCTATATCAATAGGAGTTTGCTTTGTTTCACTAGCAATAACGCCTAGTTTTTTATCAACAATAGGTTTAAAAGCTTCAGCCAATACATTATTGTTTTGCTCTTGCATATAATGGTGGTTAAACCACTTGGTTTTGTCAGGATCAAAACGTGCACCAGATTTGTTTACGCGCTCTAAATCAAAGTTAGTAACTAACGCTTCTAAACTAAATATTTCTTGTTCTGTACCAGGATTCCAACCCAAAAAGGCTAGAAAATTTACCATGGCTTCTGGAAAATAGCCATCTTCTTTATAACCTCTAGATACATCACCTGTTTTGGGGTCTGTCCATTCTAAAGGAAACACAGGAAAGCCTAATTTATCACCATCGCGTTTGCTTAATTTGCCCTTGCCTGTAGGTTTTAAAATTAATGGCAAATGGGCAAATTCTGGTGCTTCCCAACCAAAAGCGGTATACAATTGGCAGTGCAACGCTAAAGAAGGCAACCACTCTTCACCACGAATTACATGCGAGATTTCCATTAAATGGTCATCTACAATATTTGCCAAATGGTAAGTAGGCATACCATCGCTTTTAAATAATACCTTATCATCTAAAATATTGGTATCAATTTTAATGTCGCCTCGAATGCGGTCTTTAAGATGCAATGTTTCGTCTTGAGGCGATTTAAACCGTATCACGTAATCATCTCCAGCATCTAATTTTGCTTGAACCTCATCAGCTGAAAGCGATAAAGCGTTTTTTAACTTTAAACGGTTATGCCAATTGTAGATAAAGGTTTTGCCTTTAGCCTCGTGGTCTTTTCTATGAAAATCTAACTCATCAGAAGTATCAAATGCATAATAAGCATTGCCAGAAGCAATTAATTCATCGGCATATTGTTTGTATAAATCTTTACGCTCGCTTTGACGATATGGCCCAAATGCTCCGCCATTTACAGGACTTTCATCAGGAGGCATACCACACCAATGTAATGCATCAATAATATATTGTTCTGCACCTTCAACATACCTGTTTTGGTCGGTATCTTCAATACGTAAAATAAAAGCACCGTTGTGTTTTTTAGCAAACAAATAGTTGAATAAAGCGGTACGAACACCGCCAATGTGTAAAGGTCCTGTTGGACTTGGTGCAAAACGCACACGAACGTTTTTGGTCATATTTATGATGTATTACAATATAATGTTGGCAAAGATAGAAGAGTACTTGATAAAGAGCAAAGAATAGTATGTAGAACTTAAATAAGGGAAGCGTTTATTTTTTGTATTATTTTCAAGGATTTACTGCATCTAAATTGCAGTTTGGCATATTAAAGTTTCAAATTACTTTAAATAGAGGTGTATAGTTTTTTTTATCCTGTTTAAAATGCTAAGGTACAATAACAGTTGTATTAGGACTTTTTTAACTAGTGGTTTGAATTGAAGTAGAAAATAAAATTGTAGTTTAGTATATTAATTTCTTTTTATTTAAGTCCGTGAAGGCGGATATCTGCCCAAATCAATGAATAATTTTAAAAACATACAGGATAAATTAGAGCGTTTTATTAGGCGATACCATACTAATGAATTGCTTAAAGGTGCTATTTTATTTTTTGCTATTGGCCTGCTATATTTTTTGTGTACACTTTTAATTGAGCATTTTTTATGGCTAAACACAACGGCTAGAACCATTTTGTTTTGGGTGTTTATTGCTGTAGAATTGGGTTTACTCATCAAATTTGTAGTCATACCTTTAGCAAAATTATTCAAGTTAAAAAAGGGTATTAATTATCAAGAAGCCGCCAGAATTATTGGTACGCATTTTCCAGAGGTTGACGATAAATTGCTGAATGTTATTCAGCTTAAAAATAGCAATGAACAGTCGGAATTGTTACTGGCAAGTATCGATCAAAAATCAGTAGAACTCAATCCTATTCCATTCAAATTGGCGGTTAATTTTAAACACAACCTTTCGTATTTAAAATATGCTGTAATTCCTATTATTATTTTGATGCTGGTTTATGTTACAGGTAATTTTAACTGGTTTAGCGATAGTTATAAACGTGTAGTGGATTATAAAACGGCGTATGAGCCGCCAGCACCGTTTCAGTTTTTTGTGGTGAATAATAATTTAAATGGTATTGAAGGAAAAGATTTTAAACTTTTGGTAAAAACTGCAGGTGATGTGATACCTGAAAATGCGCAGATTGTTTATAATAACGAGACGTATTTTTTACAGCAAACGGGTGTAGGTGCTTTTCAATATGTGTTTCCTCAACTTCAAGAACCTGTTCAATTTCGTTTATCTGCAAATGATGTGAACTCTAAACCCTATGAGATTAACATTATAAAAGTGCCAGCATTATTAAGTTTTCAAATGGTTTTAGATTATCCAAATCATACTAAAAAGCGAGACGAAACCTTAAATAGTACTGGTAATGCTGTTGTGCCAGAAGGTACTAAAGTAACATGGCAACTTAAAACAAAATCTACCGATAACGTGTTCCTATATGCTATAGACACGGTGCCTTTTATTGCTGTAGCCGATAATGTTTTTAAAACCTCTAAAGCACTTTATAGAAATTACGACTACACACTCAGTACGAGTAATACCAACTTAAAAGATTACGAGAATTTATCATTTTCTATTGATGTTGTAAAGGATGAATTTCCAGAGTTAAATGTGCAAATGAAGGTTGATAGTTTGGATTTACAAACGTTGTATTTTTACGGTCAGGTAAGTGATGATTATGGTGTAAACAAATTGCAATTGGTGTATTATCCTTCTGAAAATGAGAGTTCTAAGAAAACTAAATCACTAGCCATAACAAAATCTAACGTGCAAGACTTTATCACGGCTTTCCCTGATAATTTATATATTGAAGCTGGTGTGCCATACCAATTGTATTTTCAAGTGTTTGACAACGATGCTGTAAACCGTTTTAAAAGTAAAAAGAGCCCTGTTTTTAGCTACCGTAAGCGCACTATTGACGAAGAGCAAAATAAGCAACTAGAGCAACAAAGTGAAACGATTAAAGATTTAAATAAATCACTCAAAAAGTTTGAAGCTCAAGAAAAACGATTGGAGGAACTTACCAAAACAGGTCGTGAAAAAAAGAATTTGAATTTTAATGACAAGAAGAAGTTAAACTCGTTTTTTAAACGTCAGAAGCAGCAAGATGAGATGGTGAAGAGCTTCAATAAAAAGCTAAAGGAAAATCTTGAGGCGTTTCAAAAAGAAAACAAAAAAGAAGATGCATTTAAAGAAGATTTGAAGAAACGCTTAGAAGAAAATGAAGCGCAGTTAAAGAAAGACGAAAAACTTTTAGAGGAATTAAAAAAGTTGCAAGAAAAAATTAGTAATGAAGAACTTATTAAAAAGTTAGATGAGGTTGAAAAACAAAATAAGAACAAAAAGCGCAGTTTAGAACAACTATTAGAGCTTACCAAACGATTTTATATTGAAAAAAAGCTTGAGGCACTTGCTGAAGATTTAAAGCAATTAGCAAAAGAACAAGAACAGCTTGCAAAAGTCCCAGAAGAAGAGAATACCAAAGACAAACAGGATGCCCTTAACGAAGCCTTCAAAAAATTTCAAGAGGCCATAGAGGCGCTTAAAAAAGAGAGTAAAGATTTAAAGAAGCCCATTGCTATACCACAAGACAAGTTGGATGAGCAAGAAGTAAATGAAGCACAACAAAAAGCTACTGAAGCCCTAGAACAAAAAGAACAGGAACAAGAGCAAAATGGTGAACCACAAGAACAGGGCGAACAACAAAAATCTAGTGAACAACAAAAGCAAAACCTTAAAAATGCGCAACAAAGCCAGAAAAAGGCTGCTCAAAAAATGAAACAAATGGCAGGTAGCATGCAAAGTTCTATGCAAAGTATGAGTGGAGATCAAATGGAGGAAGATGCCGAAATGTTACGTCAAATTCTAGATAATTTGGTGTTGTTTTCTTTTGATGAAGAAGCTTTGATGGAGCAGTTTAAATCCATTGATGTTAATCATAATAAATATGCATCCTATTTAAAAAAGCAAAGTTATCTAAAAGAACATTTTGAGCATATTGATGATAGTTTGTTTGCGCTATCCTTACGCCAACCAAAAATGTCCGCAAACGTAAACAAAGAAATTTCAGAGGTGTATTTTAATATTGAAAAGGCCTTAGAACGTTTAGCTGAAAATCAATTATACCAAGGTGTTTCTAGTCAGCAATTTGCTGTCACGGCTACCAATAATTTAGCAGATATGCTTAGTGATGTTTTAGATAATCTGCAAGAAAGCATGAGTATGTCTATGGGACAAGGCGGTCAAGGCGATATGCAGTTGCCAGACATTATTATGAGTCAAGAACAACTCAATAAAATGATGCAACAAGGTATGAAGCAAGGCGAAAAGGGCAAGCCAAAAGAAGGTGAGGGTGAAGAAAAAGGAAAAGGAGAAAAACCTGGAGAAGAAGGCGAGCAAGGTAAAAAAGGTGATAAAGGTAAAAAAGATGGTAAATCTGGTGAAAAGGGTAAAAAGGGTGAAGGTGGAAAAGAGGGAAAAGGCTCTAAAGATGGTCAACAAAATGGTGGTGAGGGCGAAGGCGATTATTTTGACAACGAAGGCTTACTTTATGACATATACCAAAAGCAACAACAGCTTCGTGAAGCTTTAGATAAACGTTTGCAAAAAGAAGGCAAAGGTGGTATTGGTGGAAAATTATCAAGAGCAATGGAAGAAATTGAATTAGATTTATTAAACAAAGGTTTTACCAATGAAACGCTTCAAAAAATGACTAACTTAAAACATCAATTATTGAAGTTAGACAAAGCGACATTTCAACAAGGCGAAGAAAATAAGCGCGAATCTGAAACCAACCAAAACCGTTTTGGTAATAACACGAACAATCAAATTCCTACAGCGAAGCAATATTTCAAAACTACAGAAATTTTAAACCGACAAGCTTTACCTTTGCAGCAAGTTTATAAAAAGAAAGTGCAGGAATATTTTAAAACTACAAATGATTAATTTCAATTATGAAACCGATTTTGAATTAGATTCTGAGGAACAAATCTCAAAATGGATTACAGATACAATTTTTTCTGAAGAATATAAATTAGAAGAAATCAACTATGTGTTTTGCAACGACGCTTATTTGCATAAGTTGAATGTAGAATTCTTGAATCACGACACGCTTACAGATATTATTAGTTTTGATTATTCTATAGGAAAAATAATACAAGGTGATATTTTCATTTCAGTAGAAAGAGTGAAGGACAATGCTAAAAATTTCGAAGCTACTTTTGATGAAGAATTACATCGTGTTATCATACATGGTATATTACATTACTGTGGCTATAAAGACAAAACACAAGAGGATGCAAAAGTAATGCGTGAAAAAGAAAACCACTACTTACAGCTACTACTTAAGAATTAAAGATTTCAACGTATATTTGCAAACCGAAATTTAGTATATGTTCCACGTGGAACAATGTTATGTGTAGCTTTTAAACAACACCTGTTTTGTAAGCTAATGATAATTCAAGTACTTAAATTGATTGCGTTTAATAAATTAAATTAATCTAGTTATGTTTAACGACCTTTATGATGTTATTGTTGTAGGTGCTGGACACGCTGGTAGCGAAGCTGCCGCCGCTGCTGCCAATATGGGTAGTAAAACCTTGTTGGTTACCATGAACCTACAGAACATTGCGCAAATGTCTTGTAATCCTGCTATGGGTGGTATTGCTAAAGGTCAAATAGTTCGTGAAATAGATGCGCTTGGTGGATACAGTGGTATCGTGTCAGATACATCTGCTATTCAATTTAAAATGTTGAATAAATCAAAAGGACCTGCCATGTGGAGTCCACGTGTTCAGAGCGACAGAATGCGTTTTGCTGAAGACTGGAGATTGCTTTTAGAGCAAACTGAAAACCTAGACTTCTATCAAGAAATGGTTTCAGGTTTATTGATTGAAGGTAACAAGGTTGTAGGCGTAAAAACATCTTTAGGTATAGAAATAAAATCAAAAACTGTAGTGCTCACTAATGGTACTTTTTTAAATGGGTTAATTCATATAGGTGATAAAAATTTTGGTGGAGGTAGAGCAGGAGAAAAAGCAGCTACAGGAATTACAGAGCAGCTGGTTAATTTAGGTTTCGACTCTGGAAGAATGAAAACAGGAACGCCACCACGAGTAGATGGACGATCTTTAGATTATGCTAAAATGACCGAACAACCTGGTGATGCGAATCCAGAAAAATTTTCCTATTTAGATGCTACAAAACCGTTACAGCAACAACGCTCTTGTTACATGACGTATACCAGTAATGAGGTGCATGATCTTTTACGTGAGGGATTTGCTAGATCGCCAATGTTTAATGGAAGAATTAAAAGTCTAGGTCCTCGATATTGTCCTTCAATCGAAGATAAGATTAACCGATTTGCAGATAAAGATAGGCACCAATTATTTATTGAACCTGAAGGATGGAATACCGTCGAGGTTTATGTTAACGGCTTCTCAACATCGCTACCAGAAGATGTTCAGTTTAAAGCATTACGTTCTGTAGTCGGTTTTGAAAACGTTAAGTTTTTTAGACCAGGTTATGCTATAGAGTATGATTACTTTCCACCAACACAATTAAAGCATACTTTAGAAACTAAGCTTGTTGATGGACTATTTTTTGCTGGTCAATTTAACGGTACCACCGGATATGAAGAAGCAGCATCTCAAGGATTAATGGCTGGCATAAATGCAAGTTTAAAAGTGCAAGAAAAAGAGCCTTTTATATTGAAACGAGATGAAGCATATATTGGTGTTTTAGTAGACGATTTGATTACTAAAGGCACAGAAGAGCCTTATAGAATGTTTACTTCTAGAGCAGAATACAGAACATTATTACGTCAAGATAATGCAGATAAAAGATTAACCCCAAAAGGATTCGAACTAGGTTTAGCTTCAGAAAAGCGTTTAAAACGTATGGAGGAGAAACATGAAGCTGCTGAAAAATTCGTCAACTTTTTTGAAACACAAAGTGTAAAGCCCGAAGAGATAAATCCAATTTTAGACACTAAAAAATCATCACCAGTAAAGCAATCAGGAAAGCTATTTAAAATATTTTCTAGACCTAATATTGAGATGGATGATGTTAGAAAAGTAGCATCTGTTGAAGCTTATATTCAAAATAATAATTTGGACAGAGAGGTAATTGAGCAAACAGAAATTCAGGTAAAGTATGCAGGTTATATTGCTAAGGAAAAAAATAATGCAGATAAACTTTCTAGATT
>CALDUF010000028.1 GCA_937923515.1 uncultured Flavobacteriaceae bacterium | reverse complement strand
AGGAATAGGAACTTGGGGTCTTAACAAAACAGTAAACTGGGCTTGGGATATTACTAACTTTGTTTGGTGGGTAGGTATCGGTCACGCAGGAACGTTAATTTCTGCAGTACTTTTATTATTCCGTCAAAAATGGAGAATGGCAATTAACCGTTCTGCAGAAGCAATGACAATTTTCTCGGTTGTTCAAGCAGGTTTGTTTCCAATTATACACATGGGTCGTCCATGGTTAGCATATTGGGTATTACCTATTCCTAATCAGTTTGGTTCGCTTTGGGTAAACTTCAACTCACCTTTACTTTGGGATGTATTTGCAATATCAACATACTTATCGGTATCACTTGTATTCTGGTGGACAGGTTTATTGCCAGATTTTGCAATGTTACGTGATAGAGCAATAAAGCCATTTCAAAAGAAAATTTACGGGCTGTTAAGTTTTGGATGGAGTGGGCGTGCTAAAGATTGGCAACGTTTTGAAGAGGTATCTTTGGTTTTAGCTGGTTTAGCTACACCACTTGTACTTTCAGTACATACTATTGTATCGTTTGACTTTGCTACGTCTGTAATTCCAGGATGGCATACTACAATATTTCCACCTTATTTTGTGGCTGGTGCGGTATTCTCAGGATTTGCCATGGTAAATACGCTTTTAATTATCATGCGTAAAGTATGTAATTTAGAAGATTATATTACAGTACAGCACATCGAATTAATGAACATTGTAATCATGATTACTGGTTCTATAGTAGGTGTAGCTTATATTACTGAGTTGTTTATTGCTTGGTACTCTGGTGTAGAATATGAGCAGTATGCGTTTTTGAACAGAGCAACAGGACCTTATGCTTGGGCATATTGGATGATGATGTCATGTAACGTATTCTCTCCACAATTTATGTGGTTCAAAAAATTAAGAACAAGTATCATGTTCTCTTTTATCATATCTATTGTAGTAAATATAGGAATGTGGTTTGAGCGCTTTGTAATTATCGTAACATCATTACATAGAGATTACTTACCATCATCATGGACTATGTTCTCACCAACATTTGTAGATATAGGGATTTTTATTGGAACTATCGGATTTTTCTTTGTACTATTCTTACTCTACTCTAGAACGTTTCCAGTAATAGCACAAGCAGAGGTTAAAACTATTTTAAAATCTTCTGGTGAACGTTACAAGAAAATAAGAGAATCTGGTCAAAGTTTAGTAGGTACTGGTTCAGATGAAAGAACATCAAATGTAGTGGCACATGTTATTGCAACAGAACCAACGCCAACCATAATTGAAGGTGATAAAGAAGCATTAACTAATTCGTTGTTAGACCGCATAGGTACTTTTGATGCTACTACGCAAACACCTGACGATTTAAAGAAGATAAGCGGCGTAGGGCCAAAGATGGAAGAAGTATTGAACAGTATTGGTATTTACACTTTTGCTCAAGTAAGTAGAATGACCAAAACTGAATACGATTTGTTAGATAGCATCACTGCATCTTTCCCAGGAAGAGCAGAACGTGATGATTGGTCTGGACAAGCTAAAAAATTAATAAACTAAACATAGTCAATGGAAGCTTCAAAAGTTATTCACGCTATTTATACTGATGATGATGTATTAATGTCTGCCGTAAAAAAGGTAAAGGCTGAAAAGCATCACATTGAAGAAATATATACGCCTTTTCCAGTTCATGGTTTAGACAAAGCTATGGGACTTGCACCAACACGTATAGCCATTACAGCAT
Organism: uncultured Flavobacteriaceae bacterium; assembly: GCA_937923515.1. Classification (GTDB taxonomy): domain Bacteria; phylum Bacteroidota; class Bacteroidia; order Flavobacteriales; family Flavobacteriaceae; genus Jejuia. Next base: position 17,866 of record CALDUF010000028.1, on the reverse strand, counting down.
TTATGTACGGATTAGTTGGTTTAACTGTGGCAATTACAATGATGAATTTTATCATGATTGAAGATTGGCCTCAAGATATTGGAGGTAAACCAAGCTTTAGTTACATAGAAAACATGCCAGCCTTCGTGCCTATCATGTTTGAGCTTACGGTATTTTTCGCAGCACACTTAATGGTAATAACATTTTACCTTAGAAGTAGAATGTGGCCTTTTAAGAAAGGAGAAAATCCAGATCCTAGAACAACTGATGACCATTTTTTAATGGAAATTCCTGTGCATGGAAATGAAAGTGAACTACACAGTTTACTTATTGAAACTGGTGCTGTTGAAGTTAATTTAGTTGATAAAGAAGCGCATTAAAATAATTATGAAGAGCTTAATAAAAATCTTAGTAGTAGCAATTGTTTTTGTTGCAGTGTCTTGTAAAAACGACAGCGCACCAAATTACCAATACATGCCTAACATGTATGAGTCTGTTGGTTATGAAACTTATGGTGAAAATGAGTTATACGAAAATGGTATGGCAGCTAGAACACCAGTAGCTGGAAGTATTCCTAGAGGTTACGTGCCGTTCGATATCGAGAATTCTACAGAAGGCTATGAGTTGGCTAAAGCAACAGTTAAAAGTCCATTAGCACCACCAATTCCATTAGATGAGGCGCAGCCAGAGAGCGAAGCAACTGATGTGTTAAGAGCAGATTACGAAAAAGGTAGTCCTCTTTATTCAATATACTGTGCCATTTGCCATGGTGTAAAGGGTGATGGTAAAGGTAAATTGGTACAACGCGAAAAAATATTGGGAGTACCTAGTTATGCAGATGCTGGAAGAGCCATTAATGAAGGAAGTATTTACCACACCATTTATTATGGTAAAAATTCAATGGGATCGTATGCTAACCAATTGAGTGAAGAAGAACGTTGGCAAGTTGTAGCCTATGTTTTGAAATTAAAAAAAGATTTAGAAAAGTAAGAAGATAAGATTATATAGACATTATGTACACATTTTCAAATAAACTAAAGACATTTTCTATCATCCTAATAGTATTAGGAGCATTGGGTGTAGTATATGGTTTCATGGCATCTAATAAATCTTTAGAAGACGTAAAAGTAATGCTTGCTGAGGAAGCTTCGCATCATGGTGCTCATGCTGAAGAAGCGTCTCATGCGGTTGCAGAAACTCATGATACTCATGCAACTACCGACGATCACAAAGAGGATGCTCATCATGGAGATGCTCATCACGGTGATGCACATGCTGAACATGTAATGCATCAAATACATAATAGACCATGGGCTGCGTTATACGTTGCAGCTTTTTTCTTTATGATGATTGCTCTTGGTGTGTTAGCGTTTTACGCAATACAAATAGCATCGCAAGCGGGTTGGTCTCCAGTATTATTTAGAGTAATGGAAGGTATAACAGCCTACGTATTACCAGGAGCTGTAATAGTTTTATTAATAGCTGTAGCTTCAGGAACTATTGGGCATTACAACTTATTTATTTGGATGGATCCAGAGGTTGTTGCTCATGATAAGTTGATACAAGGCAAATCAGGATGGTTAAATATTACATGGTTTGCTATTAGAGGAGCAATCTTCATTGCAGGTTGGGCACTATATCGTCATTTTGCACGTAAATTTTCAATTGCTCAGGATACAGCAGAAGATAAAAGTAACTTTAAAAAATCATTCCGAATTGCAGCAGGATTTTTAGTATTCTTTATATATACTGAATCCATGATGTCTTGGGACTGGATAATGAGTGTAGATCCGCATTGGTTCTCAACATTATTTGGATGGTATGTGTTTGCTAGTATGTTTGTAAGTGGAATTACCGTAATAGCATTAATATCAATCTACTTGAAATCCAGAGGGTATTTAGACTTTGTAAATGAAAATCATTTACATGATGTGGCTAAATTTATGTTCGCATTCAGTATATTCTGGACGTATCTTTGGTTCTCTCAATTCATGTTAATTTGGTACTCAAACATTCCAGAAGAGGTAACTTACTTTGTAACGCGTTTCCAAGATTATAAATTACCATTTTTAGGTATGGTTGCATTAAACTTTATATTCCCAATTTTAATGTTGATGAATGCCGATTATAAAAGAATCCCTTGGTTTGTAGTTATGACAGGTATCGTGATATTATTTGGGCATTATATTGATATTTTTAATATGATTATGCCTGCAACCGTTGGAGATAGATGGTTTATAGGTATTCCTGAAATAAGTTCCGTATTATTATTTGCTGGTTTATTCATTTTTGTAGTATTCACAGCATTAACAAAAGCACCTTTGTTGGTGAAAGGCTATCCTTTTAGAAAGGAAAGTGAAGAGTTTCATTATTAATTAAGATATAAATAAAGACGACTGATAACAATGACTGCTTTATTAACAATTATAGTTTTAGTATTTATACTCATAGCCATTTGGCAGATGGTTAAGATTTTTGATTTGGCTCAGGCTAAAAACAAAGATGATGTTTCTGGAGTAGCCACTGATAAGGATAATACCATTAACGGGTATTTAATGATGGGTTTTTTAGTGTTTATCTATCTTATTACAATCATATCAATTGTAAAATGGGGAGATTTACCTTTAATATCCAATTCTGCTTCTGAACATGGGCCTATTATTGATAACTTGATGATAACAACATTACTGGTTATCTTCTTTGTGCAAACTGTAACACAATTTTTACTTCATTATTATGCTTTTAAATATAAAGGTGAAAAGGGTAAAAAGGCATTGTTTTTTGCCGATAACAATAAACTAGAATTTATCTGGACAATTATTCCTGTAATCGTTTTAGCAGGACTTGTAATTTGGGGCTTGAGTACATGGATTAATATAATGGGTGTAGATGAAAGTGATGATCCATTGGTAGTAGAGCTTTATGCGCAGCAATTTAATTGGAAAGCCCGTTATGGAGGAGCTGATAATACTTTAGGTAAAGCCAACGTGCGTTTAATCGATATAGACCGTTCAAATATACTTGGTTTAGATGAAGCTGATCCTAACGCACAAGATGATATTATCACTACAGAATTACATTTACCTGTGGGAAGACCTGTATTGTTCAAAATGCGTTCTCAAGATGTATTGCATTCAGCTTATATGCCACACTTTAGAGCTCAAATGAATTGTGTACCTGGTATGATTACGCAGTTTGGTTTTACACCAACGGTAACTACTGCCGAAATGAGAGAGACGCCTCAAATGCAACAAAAAATTAAGAATATAAACGAAATTAGAGTAAATAAAAGTAAAAAATTGGTTGCTGATGGTGGAGATCCATTAGACCCTTACCAGTTTGATTTCTTATTACTGTGTAACAAAATTTGTGGTAAATCACACTACAACATGCAGATGAAGATTATAGTAGAAACTGAAGAAGAATATAATGCTTGGTTGAAGGAACAAAAAGACTTCAAAAATTCTCTAATTAATTAATTAAAAAAGAAAAACGAAAATAGATTATGTCAGCACACGCAGATACTCACGCTCACGACGACCACGGACATCATCATAAAGAAACGTTTATAACTAAATACATATTTAGTCAAGACCATAAGATGATTGCTAAACAGTACCTTATTACAGGTACTATTATGGGAGTTATTGGTATTTTGATGTCTCTAATATTCCGTATCCAACTCGCATGGCCAGAAGAACCAAATGTAATTTTTGAGTTATTACTTGGAAAGTGGGCTCCAGATGGCGTTATGGATGCAGATATATATTTAGCTTTAGTGACTATTCATGGTACCATCATGGTTTTCTTCGTATTAACAGCTGGATTAAGTGGTACTTTTAGTAATTTACTAATACCATTACAAATAGGTGCTAGAGATATGGCATCTGGTTTTTTAAATATGGTATCCTATTGGTTATTTTTTCTTTCTAGTTTAATCATGGTAATTTCATTATTTGTAGAGGCTGGACCAGCAGCTGCAGGTTGGACAATATACCCACCATTAAGTGCTCTACCTATGGCCCAAGGTGGTTCAGGAGCAGGTATGACACTGTGGTTAGTATCCATGGCTATCTTTATTGCATCTTCATTATTAGGATCATTAAATTATATAGTTACGGTTATCAACTTAAGAACTAAAGGGATGTCTATGACAAGATTACCTTTAACAATTTGGGCATTTTTTGTAACTGCTGTTATAGGTGTTATTTCTTTCCCTGTTCTACTATCTGCGGCTTTATTATTGATAATGGATAGAAGTTTTGGTACTTCATTTTTCTTATCAGATATATTTATACAAGGTGAAGTATTACACTATCAAGGCGGTTCTCCTGTTTTGTTCGAACACTTATTCTGGTTTTTAGGACATCCTGAAGTATATATCATTATATTACCTGCAATGGGTATTGTATCTGAGGTACTAGCTGCCAACTCAAGAAAACCTGTATTTGGTTATCGTGCTATGATAGCATCTATTTTGGCTATAGCATTTTTATCTACCATAGTATGGGGACACCACATGTTCGTTTCGGGTATGAATCCGTTTTTAGGATCAGTATTTACATTCACAACGTTATTAATTGCAATACCATCTGCTGTTAAGGCGTTTAACTGGATAACAACCATTTGGAAAGGAAATTTACAAATGAATCCAGCAATGCTCTTTTCAATAGGTTTTGTGTCTACTTTCATTACTGGAGGTTTAACAGGAATTATTTTAGGTGATTCAGCTCTAGATATTAATGTTCACGATACTTATTTTGTTGTGGCACACTTCCATTTAGTAATGGGTATATCTGCACTTTATGGTATGTTTGCTGGTATTTATCATTGGTATCCAAAAATGTTTGGTAGAATGATCAACAAAAATCTAGGATACTTGCACTTTTGGGTAACTGCAGTTTGTGCTTACGGTGTATTTTTTCCAATGCACTTCATAGGAATGGCGGGATTACCAAGACGTTATTATACAAACAGTAACTTCCCATTATTTGATGACGTTGCCAACGTTAACGTAATTATTACAATATTTGCTTTAATTGGAGGGGCATTTCAATTAGTATATTTATATAATTTCTTCGGAAGCATATTTTTTGGAAAAAGAGCACCTCAGAATCCTTGGAAAGCTACTACTTTAGAATGGACAACGCCGGTAGAACATATACACGGTAACTGGCCAGGAGATATTCCTCATGTGTACCGTTGGGCTTATGATTATAGTAAACCAGGACATGATGTGGATTTTGTACCTCAAAATATACCTCTTAAAGATGGCGAAGAAGAACTTCAGCATTAAAATATAAAAAAATAATTACATATAATTTGTGTATAAAACCCGTCAAATAGACGGGTTTTATTATTTAAATGGTTATCTTTTATCGACGAAATGTAATATTTTTACAAAAAAATCGATGAAATACAAAAAAATCAGTTAAATTGCATTCGGAAAATATTGATATATAAAATTGTCATAAATTTTCTAAAAGCTATTACGTATGATTTTTTTAACCATTCAAAGATGAAAAACAAACCTGCTCTAAGGCGCACATTGAAAAGTGCTTGCTTTAGTTTATTGTTCTTGCTAACGTCCTTTCAAATGACAGCGCAATGTCCAACAATAAACAACTCAAACCCTCCTGCTATTTGTGATGCTTCTGGCTATACTTTTGCAGACTTAAGTTCAAGTTCCTTTGTTACCGATACTGGCGACGGCATAGTTTGGTATGATACCGATACTGGTGGAACAGCATTTAATGCAAACGAATTAGTTACTGAAGGTATCTTTTATATAGATAACCTATCAGCATCATGTCCAACGCCTCGAGCATCAATAACAATAGATTTTCAAGTAGATATTTCTGGGCAAAATTTAGACAGAGTATATTGTAGTAACGAAAATGCTACGTATCAAACATATATAGATGATGTTTTAATAATGAGTATACCACCAAGTGGTTCTGCAGAAATCTATACTGATATAGCATTGACGAATCAAGTTAGTCCTACAGATGTTATATCTAGCGGTACAGTAAATCACTTTATAGTATTTGTAGATAGTGCTAATTGTAGAAGTCAAATTGAAACATCTAGAATTGTAGTAAGTAATTCTCCTACTGATCCTACACCTCCATTGGTTCAAGAGTTTTGTTCAGATACTACACCTACTGTTGGTGATTTGGACCCTGGTTCTACCAGCACATTTTTTTGGTATGAAAATTTAAATGGATCTGGCGATCCTATTCAACCGTCTATTACCGCTTCAGACCTTCTTATCAACGGTATATATTATGTACAGGTTGATAATTTTATCTGTGTAAGTGATCCTGTTGCTGTTACTGTAACTATTAATAACCCAACAGATGCTGGAAATTCAGCAAACTTAGAGTATTGTAATGATAATTTACCTGCAGCAGATTTTGATTTGTTTAACGAATTGGGAGGTACTCCTGATACTACAGGAACATGGACAGGGGCATTAAATACTACAAATACTTTTAGAGGAACCGTAAATATTTCAACATTAACAACACCAGGAATCTATACATTCACTTATACAGTTCCAAGTACAGGAGCTTGTCCAGATGCCATGTCAACCATAACTATAGAAGTTTTTGAAACCTTTAGTTCTGGAACCCCTTCTGGAGCAAATCCTGCTTCGTATTGTGAGTCTGGTTTACCTACAGATTTAGATTTGTTTTCGTTACTAGTAAACCAAGATCCAGCAGGACGATGGACGCAAGGTACCTTAAGCACAGACCCAGTGGTTACATCGCCTATAGATTTAACAGGGTTTACACCGGGAACTTATAATTTTACTTATACGCAAAACATATTACCTAACCCATGCCCAGAGGCATCAACCACAGTGCAAGTTATTGTATTAGCTGATCCTAATGCTGGCGATGCAGTAAATCAAACCTTTTGTGAAAATGATTTAACTGTAAACTCGCCATTTAATTTATTTGATGCTTTGGATGGTTCTCAAGATAATAATTCAGGAACATGGACCGATGCTACCGATGCTGCAGTATCTAATACTTTAGATATTACGGGATTTACAGTAGCAGGAAGCCCATATTTATTTACATATACAATCGATAATGGCACATGTTCAGATACTGAACAAATATCAATAACAATAGAAGATGCTCCAGAATCAGGAACACCAGTAGATAACTTTCCAGAATTTTGTGAAGGTTCAGTACCGTTAAGTTTTGATTTATTTGATTTATTAGAAGGTGAAGACCAAACAGGAACTTGGTATGTAGGTACCGGTACAACGGGAGCAACAACAACTAATATTATTGATTTGTCTGCTGAAACTTCAGGCACTTATAATTACACGTTTGATGTAGATGCAATTGGAAGTTGTGACGATCCTTTAGTAACGGTTAGTATTATTATTAATCCGTTACCAAATACAGGAACACCAGCATCAGCAACGTTTTGTGAAAATGATTTAGTGGCAAATTCGCCATTGGATTTATTCGGACAATTAACCGACGAAGATTCGGGTGGCACATGGACAGATGATGATGCATCGGGCGCTTTATCAGGAAGTAATGTAGATGTAACAGTATTAACTATTGGTACATTTAATTTTACATATACAATAACAGATGCTAACAATTGTACAAATAGTTCAACCGTAATTATTACTGTAGAAGATGCTCCAGAATCAGGAACGGCAAATGTACCTGTGGCATTTTGTGTTGCCGAAATAACTCCAGCACAAACCTATAATTTATTTGATTTATTAGAAGGCGAAGACCAAACAGGAGCTTGGAATGATGATGATACTTCGGGAGCTTTATCAGGAAACACTGTAATAATCGATGGATTAGCTGCTGGCACTTATAACTTTACTTATGATGTGGATGCTATAGGTACTTGCGATGACATAAATGTTACTGTAAGTATTGTTATTAATGATACGCCAGCACCAACGGCCGCTGCTTTACAAGAATTTTGTGATAACGCAACAGTAGCAGATTTAATAGCAATTGGAACAACAATTCAGTGGTATGATACTCCAACAGGTGGTTCACCTTTAGATATCGCTACAGCTTTAGTAGATGCTGAAGATTATTATGCAACGCAAATAGATACTACTACAAATTGTGAATCTTCAATAAGAACTCAAGTAGATGTTACTATTTTTCAAACGCCAAATGCAGGAAACCCAAATACAGCTGCCATTATAGCATGTAATGATAATAACACTATTAATCTATTTGATGGTTTAGATGGTACAGAAGATGCAGGTGGTACATGGAATGATGATGATGCTACAGGTACATTAACAGGAAATAATGTTGATGCAACTGGACTTGCCGCTGGAACTTATAATTTTACATACACTGTAGCAGCCTCTGCACCTTGTGTGGATGATAGCACCACAATAACAATAACTATTGAAACACCCCAAAGTACAGGTGCTGATACAATATTAGATATTTGTAGTAACGGTGTGGTAACCGATTTGTTTACGCTTTTAGGAACTGCAGATACTGGAGGAACTTGGTCTCCAGCTTTAGTTAGTGGTACAGGTAATTTTGATCCAGCTGTTGATGCATCAGGAACATATACTTACACCATTACAAATGCATGTGGAACAGTAAGTAGCGCTATAGTAGTAACAGTTGTAGAAGCACCAAATGCAGGAACAAATACAACGTTAGCTGCTTGTGCAGGTGATGCTGAAACAGATTTATTTACGCTTTTAGGTGCTGATGCCCAAACAGGAGGAACTTGGTCTCCAGTTTTAGCTAGCGGTACAGGTGTGTTTAATCCATCGGTAGATACAGCAGGAACATACACGTATACAGTTACTGCAAATGCACCATGTGCACCAGATGCTACAGCAGAGGTAATCGTTACAATTGATGATAGTTTACCCGTAATTATTTTAGAACCCAATCCTATATTTTGTTTAGCAGATAATCCAACAGTTTCAGATTTGGCTAATAGTATTAGAGCTACTGGAACAGTAAATTGGTATGAAGATGCCGCATTAACATTGCCACTGTCTGGAACTGACACTTTGGTAGATGGTGAAGATTATTATGTAACCCAAACTAACGATACAGGTTGCGAATCTTTAGGTGTGGAACAAGTAGATGTTACCATAAACGATACGTCAACACCAACATTAGATGATGTAAGTGAGGATTATTGTATTAATGACGGACCGACACTAAGAACCTTGTCTGATAATATTGTAGAATATAATGCTGATTTGAACAACATCGTATGGTATGATGTTGCCACTGGAGGCACATCTATTCCAGATGATACAACATTAAGTAACATTACATATTATGCTGCATTAATCGATCAAACTACAAATTGTGAAAGTTCTGTGAGGCTAGAAGTAACACCAGATGTTACGGCATGTGGTAAAATAAGTTTACCTGACGGATTTTCACCTAATGGCGATGGAGCAAATGATACTTATGATATTGATAATCTAGCTGTTTTATATCCAAATTTCGAATTAGAAATTTTCAATAGAAATGGAAATATTGTTTATAAGGGTAATGCCAATACACCACGATTTGATGGTACTTCAAACCAAGGACGTGTGGTTGTAAAAGGCGATTTGCCAGTAGGTGTATACTTCTATATATTCAGATTTAATAACGGGGTTGATGCTCCAGAACAAGGACGCTTATACTTAAGCAGATAATTTATAGATACAGCAAAATTTAAGACAATGAAAACATTAAATATATATCATAAAATAGCTGCTTTGTTAAGTTTGACGTTCCTGTCATTACAAAGTTTTGCACAACAAGACCCACAATTTACGCAATACATGTATAATATGAGCGTAATAAACCCTGCGTATGCCACAGCAGAAGAAGGTATTTTAAACCTAGGTGGATTATACAGAGCTCAATGGGTAGGATTAGAAGGTGCTCCTTCAACAGGAACCTTTTTTGCACATACACCAATTAACGATAAAATAGAAATAGGTATATCTTTCACCAACGATAATATAGGAGATATTGTAAATGAGAATAACATATTTGCAGATTTTGCGTATGTGTTACCCGTTGGTATAGAAACTAAAATATCTTTTGGAGTAAAGGCCGGAGTTAGAATGTTTGACACCAATTTTAATGGTTTGCAATTACAAAACGGACCAGCAAGTGGTGATATCGCATTTAACGAAAACATAAATAGAGCATTTCCAAACCTAGGTATTGGTGCTTTCTTTTTTGCAGAAAATTATTATTTGGGTATTTCGGCTCCAAATATGTTATCTACCACGCATCTTGAAAATGAAAACGGCATTAAAGCAACTGGTATCGAAAATGTGCACTATTTCTTTACAGGAGGTTATGTTTTTGATATCAATTCAAAATTAAAATTAAAACCTGCATTTATGGCAAGATCGGTTAAAGGCGCACCTTTAGCTTTAGATATTACGGCCAATGTACTAATTAACGAAAAGTTAGAAGCTGGTTTAGGCTATCGTTTGGGAGACGCTATGAGTGCTTTGGTAAATTTTAGAATAACACCAGATTTACGAATAGGCTATGCTTACGATTATACAACTAATAATTTAGGTGATTTCAATTCAGGATCTCACGAAATATTTATTTTGTTTGATGTGGATTTATTCGGATTCAAAAACGGATATGACCGCTCACCAAGATTCTTCTAACATTTAATTCAAGGAAAAGATGAAAAAATTTATATACATATTTGCTGGCCTTTTATTAGTTAGTGGAACAGGCATTGCTCAAAAGAAAAATTTAAAACGTGTAAATAAGCTTTTTGAAATGAGAGCTTATAAAGACGCAGCAGAACTTTATGAAACCAAAAATCGCAATCAAGAAGTACTTCAAAATTTAGCAGATAGTTACTACTATAATGCAAGTTTGCAAAAAGCGATTAAAACCTACAGAGAGTTATTTGTGCAATATGGAGATTCTATAGATATTGAATATCATTTTAGGTTTGCACAAGCATTAAAAGGTGTAAAAGAGTATAAAGAAGCAGATAAACACTTAAGTCTTTATTACAATACACCAATAAACACTTTGGCTTTTATTGAAGCAACTGATAAAACCACACCACATACCTTTAAACTCAAACAAATTGAAAATAAAAATTCAAGTAGCGATTTTGGTTTATCGTTTTACGGTGATAATAAAGTAGCTTTTGCATCGGCACGAAATTCTCAAAATCCTGCGTATTCATGGAATAATTTACCATATTTGGATTTGTACAGTGGTACTTTAAATAGCCAGAATATTTTGGAAAATGTTATGCCTTTTTCAGAATCTATAAACACAGCATCTCACGAAAGTAGTGCTGTATTTACTGAAGATGGTAAAACAATGTATTTTAATAGAACCAATACAACCCGAAAGAAAACCGATGAAGAGCGTATTGCGCATATTAAAATTTTTAAGGCAGAATTAGTAGATGGCCAATGGACAAATGTTACTGCATTACCATTTACATCAAACACCTACAGTACAGAACATCCAGCTTTAAGTAAAGATGAAAAAACACTGTATTTTGCTAGTGATATGCCAGGAACTTTAGGAAGTTTTGACATTTTTAAAGTAGCTATAAATGATGATGGTACCTATGGCACACCCGAAAATTTAGGTGCAACAATTAATACCAAACACAGAGAGCAATTTCCATTTATTAGTCAATACAATGTATTGTATTTCTCATCTATCGGTCATTTAGGTTATGGTGGATTGGATGTATTTAGAAGTAACCTAGTAAACGGTAAGTTTGATGCGCCAGTAAACCTTGGAAGCTCTATTAATAGTCCTTTAGATGATTTTGCTTACGTAGTAAGAGAGAAAGATAATAAAGGTTTTGTGTCTTCTAACAGAAGTGGTTACGATAGGTTGTTTGGCTTTGCCCGAGAACAAAACCCGCTAACCATTTATCAAGTTGAAGGTGTTGTAGAAGATTTAAATAGTAAAGCATTATTAGCAGGGTCATTAGTAACCTTATTTGATGAAACCGATACTGTAATTCAAGACACTATTGTTGGAGATGATGCCCGCTACATTTTCAAAATTCAACCTAATAAAAAATATAAAGTAAGAGGAACCCGAAAAGCATATATTCCGCAAGATGTAGAGTTCTCAACCGATAGTAAAGGGAAAGTACAACATAACATTTACTTAAGCTTAGAGTCTTTTGCTGATGCTGAAGAGCGAGTAAAGGAAACTAAAAAAGATGTTGTTCAAGTAACTTTAGATAAAATATATTTTGATTTTGATGCAGCCATAATTCGTGATGATGCAGCTGTAACGCTTAATGTATTGGTAGATTTAATGAAGAAGTACCCAACTATGGAAGTAGAAGTATCTGCACATACCGATGTTCGCGGCCCAGACCAATATAATTTAGAATTATCTAAACTAAGAGCAGCTTCAACCTTAGAATATTTAGTAAGTCAAGGTATAGAACGCAACCGATTAAAAAGTATCGGTTATGGCGAAATGCAACCGCTAAATAAATGTGTAAAGGAAGGTATTTGTAGTGATGATGAGTATGATGTTAACAGGCGTTGCGAATTCACTATTTTAAAATAACCTATTTTTCCTCTTAGGCGAAATCTAGAATAACATACTAACCAAAACCCCAAAGAGCCTTTCTTTCTGATAACCTCAGAATTTAAAGGCTTTTTGTATGTGTTTTATCAAACGTTTATTTTCCAAGTAAGTCATTTGTTTTATGTATTTTTATCCTATTAAATTATTAATAACATGTTGTATTTTATAGTAGCAATAGTTTTGTTTGTGATAGTGGGTTATATTATCCACAAATTAGCTTACAAAAGGTTCGAAAAAAATAAAGGGCGAGTACCCAATAGAAGAGAGCTTTTCAGTATCGGCCATTGGGAAGGTGTTATTGGTTTAAGTGCTGTAATTGTTGTTACACTTGTATATATTTTAAAAGCCTCTGACGTTTTACCTCTATAAATTTTTAAAAACCCAAATGGTCAATCGGGTTAAGTCACACTAAAACATGAACGAAAATCTAGACCCAACAGACGAGAATTTTTCTCCAGAAGAATTAGATGTAGAAAGAAAGTTAAGACCGCTATCCTTTGATGATTTTACGGGTCAAGATCAGGTGTTAGAAAATCTACAAATTTTTGTAAAAGCTGCAAACCTAAGAGGTGAAGCTTTAGATCATACATTATTTCACGGGCCACCAGGATTAGGTAAAACCACATTAGCACATATTTTAGCCAACGAATTAGAGGTTGGTATTAAAGTAACATCTGGCCCTGTTTTAGATAAACCAGGAGATTTAGCTGGTTTACTTACCAATCTTGATGAGCGCGATGTGTTATTTATTGACGAAATTCATCGTTTAAGCCCTATTGTAGAGGAGTATTTGTATTCTGCAATGGAAGATTACAAGATTGATATTATGATTGAAACGGGTCCAAATGCCCGTACTGTTCAAATCAATTTAAGTCCGTTTACATTAATAGGCGCTACAACACGTTCAGGTTTGTTAACCTCGCCAATGCGCGCGCGTTTTGGTATTCAAAGCAGATTACAATATTATAAAACCGATTTACTCACCACTATTGTTCAACGTAGTGCTATGATTTTAGATGTGCCCATTTCTATGGAAGCTGCAGTTGAAATTGCTGGGCGTAGTAGAGGTACGCCAAGAATTGCTAATGCACTGTTACGTCGTGTTCGCGATTTTGCACAAATAAAAGGCAACGGAAGCATCGACATAAAAATCGCAAAATTTGCCTTAGAAGCCTTAAATGTTGACGCGCATGGGTTGGATGAAATGGATAATAAAATCCTGTCTACTATTATCGATAAATTTAAAGGCGGTCCTGTGGGAATAACCACGATAGCTACGGCAGTAAGCGAAAGTCCTGAAACTATAGAAGAAGTGTACGAACCCTTTTTAATACAACAAGGCTTTATTATGCGAACACCTCGTGGTCGCGAAGTTACAGAACAAGCGTATAAACATTTAGGAAAAGTTAAAGGACCAACTCAAGGTGGTTTATTCTAATAGATTGATGTTTTGAATTTTATCCATTTAAATTCAGAAGGAAAATAAATATGACAAAACAAAACGCCATACCTACAGTTCCTTTAAAAGCATTTTTAAAACATTCTTTAGAAATACTTCAAAATCCATTACCATTTCACCTTCAAAATTTTGAAAAACTAGGTGATATTTTTCGATTAAAAATAGGATTTAAAAACAGTGTTTTTTTTTCTAGAAATGCAGCATTAGCCGAATATGTACTTCAGAAAAATCAAAAAAACTATAAAAAGTCTAAAATTCAAACTGAAGATTTAGCAAAATATGTTGGTAAAGGCTTACTAACTGCAGAAGGTGAACATTGGCGAACCCAAAGGCGACTTATCCAACCTGCATTCCATAAAAAGCAATTAGATAATTTAACGGAAACAATTATTAATGCTATTTCAGAAGAGTATCTACGCATAATTCCAAATACTGATATTGATGTTTTTCCAATATTTAACGATTTGGCATTTCAAACCGTAGTAAAATCGTTATTCAGTACTGCTGTAAATCAAAAATCTATAAATAGATTACAATATATTACTGAAGCTGCGCAACGTATGATGGTTAAAGAATTGCGGCAACCCTATTTAGGTTGGTGGTTTACTGCTAGTGGTAAAATAAAAGAGCATGTAGATTTAACAATTGAAGCGCGAGCTATATTAAAAACAATTGTTGATGAAAGAAAAATTTCTGGGAAAAGAGCAGACGATTTATTGGATATGTTACTGGATTCAAAATATGATGATGGCAGTGCAATGCAAGAAGCTCAGCTTTTAGATGAAATTTTAATATTATTTACAGCGGGTCATGAAACCACAGCAAATGCCCTTACGTTTACCTGTCAATTATTAGCACAACACCCAGAGTGGCAGGACCAAATTTTTGAAGAAGTTACGCGTAATGAAGCCCAAGAACATGATGTAATGACAACCCTAAAAACGTCAAAAATATGTAAGGCCGTCATTGAAGAAGCTATGCGCTTATATCCACCAGCCTATTTTATAGACCGTGTTAATATAGCCGCTGATACTTTTGAAGGCATGCATTTTGAGCCTAATAGTAACTTACTATTTTCGGTGTACGAAATACACAGACATCCCAATTTATGGGAACAACCAAATGCGTTTTTACCACAACGTTTTAAAGAGGGAAGTCAACAATTTTCATCGCAATATTTTCCTTTTGGCGCAGGCCCTAGAAAGTGCATAGGTAATAATTTTGCGATGTTTGAAATGATTATTGCAATTAATAAATTAGTTTCAAAATTTAAACTCTATCCAAATTTTAGAACAATTGAGATAACGCCTTTAATCACTTTAAAACCTAAAAATGCTAATTTAAGATTTGAAGAAAGGTGATAAACAATACTGCTACATACACTTCAAAAATTAAAGAAGAAGCTAAACGCCTCGGGTTTTTGTCTTGCGGTATCAGTAAAGCACAATTTTTAGAAGAAGAAGCGCCACGATTAGAAAAATGGTTAAACCAAAACATGCATGGCGAAATGCGTTATATGGAGAACCATTTTGATAAACGTTTAGATCCTACAAAATTGGTGGAAGATTCTAAAAGTGTCGTATCCTTATTGCTTAATTATTTTCCTTCGGAAGTTCAAAATAATGAGAGTTATAAAATTTCTAAGTATGCTTATGGCACCGATTACCACTTTGTGATTAAAGACAAATTAAAATCATTATTACATTTTATTCAAGATGAAATAGGCGAAGTGCACGGTCGTGCTTTTGTAGATTCAGCTCCAGTTTTAGACAAAGCTTGGGCAGCAAAATCTGGCTTAGGCTGGATAGGGAAGCATAGTAATTTGTTAACCCAACAAGTAGGCTCATTCTATTTTATTGCAGAATTAATAATTGATTTAGAATTGGAGTATGATGCACCAGTAACAGACCACTGTGGTACTTGTACGGCGTGTATTGATGCTTGCCCTACAGAAGCTATAACCGAGCCTTATGTGGTAGATGGTAGCAAGTGTATCTCATATTTCACCATAGAACTTAAAGAAAATATCCCTTCAGAATTTAAAGGGAAGTTTAACGATTGGATGTTTGGTTGCGATGTGTGTCAAGATGTTTGCCCTTGGAATCGGTTTTCAAAATCACATAACGAGCCTTTATTTAATCCGCATCCCGAAGTATTGTCTATGAGTAAAAAAGATTGGGAAGAGATAACCGAAGATACGTTTAGGAAAGTATTTAAAACCTCTGCGGTAAAACGCACTAAATTTTTTGGTTTAAAAAGAAATATCAATTTTTTAAAATCCTAAACAGTAATTTTTGTCGAGGCTCTTGTAATCAGTTCAGTTTCTAAAACAACAGTTTTAGGCTCAAAGTGTTTTCCTTTTTTACGAGCTTTAATCTCTCTAAACAGTTGTTTAAATGCCGCTTTTCCCATTTCAAAACCAGGTTGGTTTATAGTAGTTAAGCTTGGAGATATAACAGAAGACATAAACCAATTACTAAAACCTACAATACAAATATCTTCTGGAATTTTCACACCTAAATTTTGCAATGCTGTCATGGCACCTATGGCAACTAAATCTGTGTTAATAAAAATACCGTCAATATCATCATGATCTTCCATTAACTGTATTGCATTTTTTTTGCCTTCTTCAAAACTCATATCTCCACATTCGCAGATATATACTAAAGCAGGATCGTAGGGCAAGTTGTTGTCTAATAAAGCCTTTTTGTAACCTAAAAAACGATCAATAGAATTTTGTGGTAATAGCGCACCTCTAAAATGAGCTATACGTTTACAACCAATATCTATTAAATGTTGCGTTGCTAAGTATGCTGCTTTTCTATCATCTATTATAATTTTAGAGCATTTTACAATTTTTGCAATTTTATCAAACATTACCAAAGGTTTGTCTTGAGCTATAATATCGTTTAAATGATTATACTTTGCGGTTTCATTAGCTAAAGAGATAATGATACCATCAACACGCTGGCTTAATAGTAGCTCTACCTGTTTTTTTTCTAGAGTATACGATTCGTCAGATTGTAGTATAATAACCAAATACCCTTTTTTTTCGGCTTGCGAAATAATACCTTTAATAACATTTGAAAAGAAATGATGCACAATTACCGGGATAATTAAACCAATAGTTTTAGACTCTTTGGTTCTTAAATTAACAGCAAAAGCGTTGGGTCTATAATTTAGAGTTTTAGCAAGCTCTCTTACTTGCATTTTGGTTTTTTTGCTAACATCAGGATAATCCTTCAATGCTTTTGAAACTGTTGTTACAGAAATATTAAGTTGTTCAGCAATATCTCTTAGCGTAACTATTTTCATAAATTAAAGTATTAATTTCTAACTCTAAATATATAAAAAAAATAACTTCGAAAACGTTTTCGGTAGTTTCGAAAACGTTTTCGATTTATTAAATATTAAAATGTTTTACTTTTAAATATAGATTTGATAAAATTTAACTGAATATTTTATCAAATAACTAAAAAAGACAAAAATGAACTCAATTAAACAAAATGCGTTTTTATTGGTATTAATGTTGTTTTCAACAAGTGCATTACTTGCGCAATCAATATCAGGAAATGTAAAAGACCAAGCAGGCGTACCCTTGCCTGGTGTAAATGTTATTTTAGAAGGTACTACTAAAGGTGCTGTTACAGATTTTGATGGTAATTATACTATTAGTGCTGTAGAAAACGGTACATATACAGTATTAGCTACTTTTATAGGATATGCAAAATTTTCTCAAGGTGCAACGGTACAAGGTGATGATGTTACAGTAAACATTGTTATGAAAGAAGATGCGCAATCATTAGATCAGGTTATTGTAACTGGTGTT
>CALDUF010000027.1 GCA_937923515.1 uncultured Flavobacteriaceae bacterium | reverse complement strand
GTTCTAATTTTTGCACTTCTATCACCCGATGATACCATGCTTCCACGTTTTGCAGCATCCTCTTCTTGTTTCTTAGCTAATTCTAAATCATACAAACGCGAGCGTAATACTTTAAATGCCTTTTCTTTGTTTTTGTGTTGTGATTTTTGATCCTGACATTGCGCCACCAAACCTGTTGGTTCGTGCGTTAAACGTACTGCAGAATAAGTGGTATTTACAGATTGCCCTCCAGGACCAGACGAACAGAAATAATCGATTCTCACATCTTTTGGATCTATCTCTACATCAAATTCCTCAGCTTCTGGAAATACCATTACGGTTGCGGCACTAGTGTGAACACGCCCTTGAGTTTCAGTTTGAGGTACACGTTGCACGCGATGTACTCCTGCTTCAAACTTTAATGTGCCATACACATCACTACCCGAAACTTCAAACTGTATTTCTTTAAAACCACCATTTGTGCCTTCACTAAAATCTACTGTACTTACACTCCACCCTTTGCTCTCACAATACTTGGTGTACATTCTAAATAAATCTCCTGCAAAAATACTAGCCTCGTCACCTCCTGTTCCTGCACGTAATTCTACAACAGCATTTTTAGCATCTTCTGGATCTTTAGGTATAAGCAACACTTTTATCTCTTCTTCTAGTTTTGGAATACCATCTTTAGCTTCATCATATTGCATTTTAGCCATTTCTACCATTTCTGGATCGCTACCATCAGCTATAATCTCTTCTGCTTCAGCTAAATTATTAGTAAATTCAATGTAAGCTTCTCGCTTATCCATTAAAAGTTTTAAATCTTTATATTCTCGCGTTAGCTCCACATAACGCTTTTGATCTGTAATAATATCTGGTTGAATGATTAAATCACTTACCTCATCAAAACGTTGCTTTACTATTTGTAATTTATCTAACATCTACCTTTTTATAAATTTTTTTTTGAGTCGGAACCTTTTTTGACTTCAAATCAAAAAAATAAAGTTCTATTATTTCATTTAGACTTTCCCAATTGAACCTAAAATTTTAATGCTACACATTGAAGCACTCCTATTTCAATTGGTCTCCAAAAATACGATAATTTATGAATTTTAAGCGATTGAAGCCGCGTCTTATCATTCTAAATAAAAATAATCTAAAAGTTTTAGCGTTACTACATTTACTATGCAGCAACTTTCATCAATCTTTCTGTTTTATAGGCCTTTCTTTGTATGGTCTTACGGTATTAATTTTTTATTATTACTTTTAGGATGTCATGTGGTAGCTTTATTTTTATTAAAACTATTCTTAATTATAGTTTTATGGTATTTTATTACCGAAACACATGCAAAACGCAAATTAATATTCTATAAAAATCTTGGTGTGTCTACGCTTAAGTTGTTTGCCTTATTCTTTTTAATAGACGTTGTTTTAAGCTTACCATTTATTTTAATTCTTAAAGAATTTATATGATTTTAGAAATAGATAATGTTGAACTTAACTTTAAAGAAAAACGAATTTTAAACGGTGTGTATTTAAAAGGTGAAAGCGGACAAGTAACTGGGCTTTTAGGTAGCAATGGCTGTGGTAAAAGCTGTTTACTAAATATTGCCTTTGGAAACTTAAAACCGAAATACAAGCTAATTCGGATAGATGCGAAACCTATTTTAAAACCGTTATATCACAGTAAAAACGCTATCATTTTACCGCAAACCAACTTTACACCCAACCACATGAAAATAAAATCTGCCTTTAAAGCTTTTAGGGTAAGTTGGGCAGAGTTTAAAAATACCTTTAAAGGTATACACGTTACAAAACATATGAAATTTAACCACCTTTCTGGTGGAGAACGTAGGCTTATTGAAACCTATATTGTTTTAAAAAGCGACAAGACTATTGTTTTTTTAGATGAACCTTTCTCGCATCTAGCGCCACTTCATATCGAAGCTATAAAACGCATAATTTCAGAAGTAAAACAGAAAAAAATAATAATTATTACCGACCATATGTACCGCCATATAGTTGATATTTCAGACCATATTTATCTTTTAAAAAACGGCTGTACTAAAAACATTAACAAGCTAACCGAACTCGAAGATTACAACTATTTGAGTGTTGGAAGTATCACATAAAAAAAGTGTTTAAAATTAAAATTTTAAACACCTCAATATATAATATTAGTTGTTATCCACACTTAGAAGACCCACAATCCTTACAGGTTAAACAGCCTTCTTGATAAATTAGATGTTTTGATTCGCAATTGGTACAGGTTTGCCCTTTTGCTTCTGTACCATCTTCAACATAACGCTTTAAAGCACGCCCAACACCATTTTTCCAAGAATTTATAGAAGCACTATCTAATTGTAAACTATTAATTAAATCTACAATTTTATCAATTGGCATGCCGTGTCTTAAAGTACTAGAAATTAATTTTGCGTAATTCCAAAATTCTGGCTTAAACTTATGCGACAACCCTTCAATTGTAGTTTTATAGCCTCTAGTGTTTTTATATTGAAAATCGTATCTGGAAGACCCATCGTCGTTTCTATTTTTAATAATTAAACCACTGTTTACCCAGCGCGGTATTAAAATACCATCCTCATCATCGGCTAAACCCGTAAAAATCTCGTAAGGTTTCCCATCAACTAAACCAATAAAAGCAATCCATTTTTCTTTATTATTTTGAAAACGAACTACGTCTGCTTCCAAAGTTTGCGGACGCTTATTTGGGAAATTTGTAAGTAGATTTTCAGCACCTTCCTCTTTCTTCTCTTCGTTTGAAATTAGTACACCAGAACGAGAACCATCACGATACACCGTAACACCTTTACAACCTACTTCCCAGGCTTTTATATATAAATCGCCAACCAACGCTTCACTTACATCGTTTGGTAAGTTAATGGTAACACTAATAGAATGGTCTACCCATTTTTGTATAGCGCCTTGCATACTTACCTTACTTAACCAATCTACATCGTTTGACGTTGCACCATAATACGGCGATTGTTTAATTAAAGCATCTATCTCTGCTTGCGAGAAGTTTTTAGAGGTATCAATACCTTTTACCTCCATCCATTGTTTAAATTTATGGTGAAACACCACATATTCTTCCCAAGAATCTCCAACCTCATCAACAAAATCTACGCGCACATCTTTGTCATTCGGGTTTACTTTACGGCGTCTTTTATACACAGGCAAAAACACAGGTTCTATTCCAGAGGTTGTTTGCGTCATTAAACTAGTGGTGCCCGTTGGCGCAATGGTTAATAACGCGATATTACGTCTACCATGTTCCAGCATTTCATAATACAACTGTTCATCAGCCGCTTTTAAACGTAAAATAAACGGATTATCTTTTTCCCTATCGGAATTAAAAATGGCAAAAGCACCGCGCTCTTTGGCTAAAGTTACAGAACCTCTGTAAGCTTCAAGTGCAATAGTTTTGTGTAACGCTACTGAAAATGCATTTCCAGCATCACTACCATATCGCAAACCTAAAGCAGCAAGCATGTCGCCTTCGGCAGTAATACCAATACCTGTTCTGCGACCTTCTTCGGCTTTTTTCTTAATATTTAGCCACAAATTACGCTCTACACGTTTTACGTCGTCTTGCTCAGGATCTGCATCAATTTTATTTAAAATAGCGTCGATTTTTTCTAATTCTAAATCGATAATATCATCCATAATACGTTGTGCGTAGGCCACGTGCTTCTTAAATAAATCGAAATTAAAATTTGCTTGCTTAGTAAAAGGTGCCTCAACATAAGAAAATAGGTTAATGGCCAGTAATCTGCAAGAATCATATGGACATAATGGTATTTCTCCACAGGGGTTTGTAGATACAGTTTTATACCCTAAATCGGCATAACAATCAGGAACAGATTCCTTGGTAATGGTATCCCAAAATAAAATACCAGGTTCGGCAGATTTCCATGCGTTGTGTACAATTTTTTTCCAAACAGTATTAGCTTCGATAGCTTTTGAAAATTTAGGATTTTCGCTAAACACAGGATATTTTTGAATGTACTCTGAACCAGATGTAACTGCTTTCATAAATTCATCATCTATTCTAACCGATACATTGGCACCAGTAACCTTGCCTGCCACTAATTTGGCATCAATAAAATCTTCCGCATCAGGGTGATTTATAGAAACAGATAACATTAATGCACCTCTTCTACCATCTTGTGCCACCTCTCTAGTTGAGTTGGAGTACCGCTCCATAAAAGGCACAATACCTGTTGATGTTAATGCTGAATTTTTAACTTGCGACCCTTTAGGGCGTATATGGGATAAATCGTGCCCAACACCACCTCTACGCTTCATTAATTGCACCTGCTCTTGGTCTATTTTTAGGATACCACCGTAAGAATCAGAATCGCCATCATTACCAATAACAAAACAGTTTGATAAGGATGCAATTTGATACGGATTACCAATACCCGCCATAGGGCTACCTTGCGGTACAATATATTTAAAATCTTTAATTAAATCGAAAATTTCAGTTTCACTAAGCGGGTTAGGATAGCGTTTCTCAATTCTTGCAATTTCTTTAGCAATACGCTTGTGCATATCGTTTGGCGAGCTTTCAAATAAGTTACCATCTGAATCTTTTAGCGCATATTTATTGATCCATACACGAGCCGCTAAGTCATCGTTATTAAAATATTTTAATGAAGCTTCAAAAGCTTCTTCTTGTGTAAATGCTTTATGGTTAGATGGTGTTTTTATGTGCATTATAGTAAATTAGATATTAAAAAATTACGGCTATTTTAGACACTGTAAAACAACAAAAAATATTTCATTTTAAAGACAGCGCAACATTTAAAGTTTACATAAAAAAACAACCAAATATCTATTTATCAGGTGTTTAATTATTTATCAACACTAAGAAGTTAACAAATATTAATATGTTTTAAGTGAAGTTTAAAAATCTACTGCGAAGCCTATACCTAAAAATTGTTTCCATTGTATTTTAGCACCAGCTTCATCAAATTCACCAGCAACAGTAGGAGACGGTTCTAGCGTTTTTACATCATCATCATAACGTAAATGCGATTCTAAAGTTGCTCTAACAAAGTTGTTCACTTTAAAATCAAAATTAACTCTCCAATCTACGTCTATATTTCCGAAGTTATTTATATAGTCGGTATAAACACTTAATAGGTTTGTCGCTTTAATGTTTTTTGCCAAATCCATAGCATAAGTATTTGTTATTAAAATACCAACTTCGTTTCTTAAATTTTCGCCTTCTCTAATTAGGTTACCGTTAGCATCAAACACAGCAGGATCTACACCAAATGCGCCCTCGTTGGCTAAATCTTGGTCTAAAACAACCGTGGCTTTAAGTGTTAAAGGAGATACATAAAATGACAGTTCTTCTATATTTTTACCATACTCCATACCGCCTCCAAAAAACAAATACCCTGGCGCTAAAAAACCTGATATTGCACGTTCTGTATCTGGATATCTAAAACCATCTGTTAGTTGTGTTTTAAAATTAAAACGTGCTGAATAAAACCATTTAGAATCGTTAGAAGGTTGGTAACCAAGATTAGAAGTGATTTCAAAAATATCATCTGTTTTTCGCAGTTCCCTGCTTTCTTGCTTATTTACGCCGTAGCTTGAACGCAACCTGTTATTCCAAAAGAAAAATTTATCCTTGTAGTTAGCAGTAAATTGATACCCTAAAAGTGCAGATATCGAGTTGGTTCCTCCAGCATTCCAATTTGTAAAGCTTACTTGACTGATATCAATACTTGCGTTTTGATTTTGCTTCCATTGCGGACCATCATATACCCGTTTTTCTTTAAGATACAACGAATCTGGTTGTGCAAACGCTGAAATACATATAAACAAGAAAACAATTACCAAAAGTATATTTTTAATCCTATCTGGCGTTTTATTTTCCAATTTTGTAAGTAGAAGATAATTTATACTCTTTTTGATTAACGAACGTTTTTTTATGTTCATCTTTTACTGATTGTGTGGTTAATTTCAAAATTTTGTTATGTATCAAAAACTATTCCGTTCAAGATTATTATAAAAATTTTAATAATTAAACTCACCAAACTCACTTTTTATTGTGAGTTGCTTTTTTGTTGATGCCGCTACCCTGCCAATAATTTTAGCATCTACATTAAAAGACTTAGAGATTTTAATTAAATCTTCAGCGATATCTGGAGATACATAAAGCTCCATACGATGCCCGCAATTAAAGACTTGGTACATCTCTTTCCAATCTGTTTGTGATTGTTCTTGTATTAACTTGAACAAGGGCGGAATTGAAAACATATTGTCTTTCACAATATGCAAATTATCTATAAAATGCAGTATTTTAGTTTGTGCACCACCAGAGCAGTGTACCATACCATGAATGGTATCGCTTTTATATTTAGCAAGCATTGCTTTAATAATAGGCGCATAGGTTCGGGTTGGCGACAATACTAATTTACCAGCATCAATTGGTGCATTATCTACTTTATCAGTTAATTTCACATTACCAGAATACACCAAATCTTCGGGTACAGCAGCGTCAAAACTTTCAGGATATTTTTCTGCTAGATAGTTATGAAACACATCATGACGTGCTGATGTTAAACCATTACTACCCATACCACCGTTATATTCGGTTTCGTAAGACGCTTGCCCAAAACTCTCTAAACCAACAATAACATCGCCAGCTTTAATATTGGCATTATCAATAACATCGCTACGTTTTATTCTTGCAGTAACAGTAGAATCTACAATGATGGTACGCACCAAATCACCAACATCAGCAGTTTCACCTCCAGTGGAATGAATGGTTACGCCAAACGATTTTAAGTCTTCAATAAGCGATTCTGTGCCGTTTATAATAGCAGCAATAACATCGCCAGGTATTAGATTTTTATTCCTTCCGATAGTTGACGATAGCATAATATTATCGGTTGCGCCAACACATAATAAATCGTCTATATTCATGATAAGTGCATCTTGAGCTATGCCTTTCCATACTGAAAGATCACCGGTTTCCTTCCAATACATGTAAGCTAACGATGATTTTGTTCCTGCACCATCGGCATGCATAATCAAACAATACGCATCATCATTTGTTAAATAATCTGGCACTATCTTACAAAATGCCTTTGGAAACAGTCCTTTATCTATATTTTTTATAGCGTTGTGCACATCCTCTTTTGAAGCGGAAACTCCGCGTTGGGCATAACGTTTTGAAACTTCTTGACTCATAATTATGTATTGTGATGCAAAGAAAAGGAATAATTTAAATATGAAGTGGCTTTAATTAAAATATGACTAGGGTTTTATTAACGGGTTTTTAACTGCTTAAAACATTCCGATTATGTATTTAACTTTAAGATTCAAACTATGGAAAAGTTTTCTATTCTCAAAAGAGAATAAACTATTTGAATTTGGAACAAGGTGCTTGCAGGTGTTGGTACAACAAACTAAAAAGGGTGTTTAAATTCATTAAACACCCTTCTTTTGCTAAACTATTTTTTTTAATAGTTATTATTTAAGCTACTTATTTACAATTTTAGAGTTAACATTTCTCCATAAAATTACTGCCTCACCAGCTTTACAACGGTAAGCACCCATACGTAATTTAGCCTGCGTAGCTTGGTCTGGTCTAGGTACTGTAAAACTTTTGAATACACCGTTTATTGAAGAGTTTACATAATGTCTCAACTTACCATTGCGCGTCTCGAAACCAGTCTTAACTTTCACATAAAAGTCTCTGTTTGCTTTAACTCTTGTTATATAAGTTAACCTTCTTCCGCCTTCACCTTCGCCACCGCGTCTTTTTATTTCTTCTCGGTAAATATTAAAATAGTCTTTGCCGTTTACCTTAACTGGTTTTGCAATAAATAGACAAATTGCAGGATCTGGAGATCCATTTCCACTTCTATCCTTACCTTTTGCTTGTATAAAGTAAGTACCATCTCTATTAGTCATACTACCAAGTGGTCTTGTTTCGTTTGGAAACTCTCCAGCTCTAACAATTCTAACAGTGCCTGTTATTTCAACATAATTACCACTTTTTACTTTTCGCACAACCTTACTAGCTCTTTCTATTCTAGTATCTCTACCGTCAGAGCTCGTATTGGCTCTAAGCCTATACATACCCCAAGTACTTCTTGTTCCATACTTTGTTTGTACATAATCGTAAACACAAGATCTGTCATCAATAGTTTTGTTAACATTTTTATTAACGTCTGTCTCAGGACCTCTATAAGTTGTCATCACGGTACTACACGCTTCAGAACTGTTACTTGCAACCAGAAGATCATCTTCTTGGGTCACGCTTGAGTCCGTTTCTAAAATATCATCTTGATCGTTGGAACAAGACATTACAGTTGCTAAAGTTGCAACTGCCATAAAAATTTTGAGTTGTTTTAAATTTAATTTTTTTGTCATTTTTAGTTTTTTATAGGTAAAAAATAGTTTAGCTATTATCAAATATCAAGATAAAAATCAGCTACACTATCCTGCACAATACTGGTTAGCAAATGCCAATATTTATAGCTGAATAAGTAAATATGTTAATTAATCACCTCATTTATTGATAAATATTTATTTTTTTACCCTTTTAAATATTAATTTAAAAATTAAAATATTTTCAATTATGGTATAACTTTATCTTTGATTTTTCTATAACTTAGTTCAGGACATGGTTTAAAAAAGGAAGAAAATACCACTAAACTAAACAAGAATAATATAATTCTATTTATTATTTTGGCAGATCTTGTAAATAAAAATTAAGGCATGATGATTCCTTCTGAAACAGAAAATAAAATGCCAACTCAAAAAAAAGCAATTTAAAACAGATATAATACATTTGTGTTTTGAAGACCCAAAACACTCGTCAACAGATTATGAATAACCAAAAATTAACAATTGTAGCTAAAATTTTAGCGAAACCTGATTATAGAGACTTAGTTAAAAATGAATTAATAAAACTCATAGCACCCACAAAACTAGAAAAAGGATGTATTAATTATGATTTGCACCAAGATAACGACAATGAAAACCTGTTTTTGTTTTATGAAAACTGGGAAAACAGAGCGTTATGGCAAGCACACATGAAAAACACACATTTAGCTGAATATGCAAAAGCTACAGATGGCGCAGTAGAAGCGTTTTCTATCCATGAATTGACGCCACTTTAATAGCATTTAAACAAAATATCTAAGCGTTAAATAAAAACTAAAACCAGCACACCCGCTGGTTTCTTTATTTATATTTGGCACTTATCTAACTGCTAGTTATGCAAAAACACATACTTTATGTAGTGATGGCTATTTTTTCGCTATTTACTACTCAAGCTCAAAAACCTAAAACACCTTCATCTTCAGGAATTTATGAATCTATTCAAAAATTAAATTTTTTAGGTTCCGTATTATATGTCGCTGCACATCCTGATGATGAAAATACACGATTAATCGCGTATATGTCTAACCACGTAAAAGCACGTACTGCTTATTTATCGCTTACACGTGGCGATGGTGGCCAGAATTTGATTGGGCCAGAACTAAGAGAACTTTTAGGTGTTATTAGAACACAAGAACTCTTAGCGGCAAGAGGTATTGATGGTGGCGAACAGTTATTTACTAGAGCCAACGATTTTGGATACTCAAAACACCCAGACGAAACCTTAGAAATTTGGAATAAAAATCAGGTGTTAAGCGATGTGGTTTTGGCCATCAGGCAGTTTAAACCAGATGTTATTATTAACAGGTTTGACCATAGAACACCAGGCACTACACACGGGCACCATACCACCTCTGCCATGTTAAGTATGGAAGCTTTTGAGCTTGCCAACGATAAAACAGCATACCCAAAACAGCTAAAACAAACTGAGTTATGGCAACCTAAGCGTTTATTCTACAACACCAGTTGGTGGCGTTATGGTAGCAGAGAAGCATTTGATAAAGTTGATAAAAGCAACATGATTAGCTTTGACATTGGTACGTATTACCCGTTAAAAGGAATGAGTAATAACGAGTTGGCGTCTTTAGCTAGTAGCCAACATTTGTGCCAAGGTTTTGGACGTGTTGCTACCCGCGGCTCGCAAACCGAATATATTGAGTTTTTAAAAGGAACACCTTTAAACGGCCAGCCAGATGTATTTGCAGGTATCGATACCTCATGGAGTCGCATAAAAGGTGGTAGCGCTATTGGCGACATTTTATACTCCATTGAGAATAACTTTAATTTTCAAAACCCGTCTGTGCATATAGCAGATTTGCTAAAAGCCTATAAATTATTACAAAATATTGAAGACAAACATTGGAAAACGCAAAAAACAAAAGCGTTAAAAGACATCATCCAAATGTGTGCTGGTTTGTATTTAGAAGCTTCTGCAAGCTCTAATTGGGCTACTGCTGGCGATGTGGTAAATGTAGGACTTGAAGTTTTAAACAGAAGCAAACTCCCAATTACCTTGGTGAGTATTGATAATAGTAACAATTTATCCATTTCAAAAAATATAAACCTTGAAAATAATACACGATTTACCTTTAAAGAAGTTCTAAAAATTGATGCAACAGCTACTCCTACAACACCATATTGGTTAGATAAAAAAGGTACACTAGGTATGTATCAGGTTGATGATAAAACTTTAATTGGAAAACCTGAGACGCCACGCGTTCACTATATTAATTTTAATCTTTTAATAGATAATACACCCATAACGTTTACAAAACCTGTGATACAGCGCTTTTCAAAACCTGATAAGGGCGAACTGTATCGTCCGTTTGAAGTAATTCCAGAAGCATCTGCAAAAATCAAGGAAAAGGTTATTATTTTTGAAAATAGCCAGCAACAAGACATTACGGTAGTGGTTAAAGCAGGTCGCGATAATTTAGAGGGCGATGTTGAAATACAGCATCCAAAAGACTGGAGTGTTTATCCGAAAAAACAAAAAGTAGCTATTACCCACAAAGGCGAAGCACAAACCTTGGTGTTTACTGTTGTTCCGCCGACGAATCAAAGCGAAGGATTCATAGGGCCCATTGTTCATATTGGAGATAAAGATTACGCTAAAGAACTCATAGCAATAGATTACAATCACATTCCCTTTCAAACGGTTTTATTACCTAGCGAAAGTAAGGTAGTGCGTTTAGACATAAAAAAACGAGGTGAAAACATAGGTTATATACAAGGTGCAGGCGATGTAGTTCCAGAAAGTCTACGACAAATTGGTTACAATGTTAGTGTTATTACTCCAGATGATATAAACCCTGAAACCTTAAGTACGTTTGATGCTATTGTTGTGGGTATTAGAGCTTATAACACATTAGAAGATTTACAATTTAAACAGCAACAACTTTTTGATTTTGTAGCAAATGGCGGCAATATGATTGTGCAGTACAATACATCGTATCGCTTAAAAACCGAAAAATTAGCACCTTATGATTTAACCTTATCCAGAGATCGGGTTACTGATGAACATGCTGAAGTTCGCTTTTTAAAGCCAGAGCACGATGTTTTAAACTTCCCTAACAAAATCACACAGAACGATTTTAAAGGATGGACGCAAGAGCGCGGTTTGTACTTTCCAAATAAATGGGCTAAAGCGTTTACGCCTATTTTATCAATGAACGATAAGGGCGAAACTGCAAAAGATGGTAGTTTGCTTATCGCTAAACATGGCAAAGGGCATTACATCTACACGGGTTTAAGCTTTTTCAGGGAGTTTCCTGCGGGGGTTTCTGGAGCGTATCGCTTATTTGCAAACATGTTATCTTTAGGAAAAGACGACATCAAGAATTCGCTTAATTTAGACGATTAACTATGGAAGACGCACCTAAACAAAAATGGAGCAAGCTATACACCGCTGTATTAGTGGCCAATGCAGTATACTTTATCATCTTTTACATCATTACACAAGCCTTTTAACGTATGCAACTAAATTGGGTAGATTGGACAGTACTCGCCATTACATTAATTACTATAGTTACCTATGGTACATTACAAACACGTGGCAGTAAAAATGTAAAGGACTATTTACGTGGTGGCAATACCTCTAAATGGTGGACCATTGGTTTATCAGTTATGGCAACACAAGCTAGCGCTATAACGTTCTTATCTACGCCAGGGCAAGCTTTTAATGATGGCATGGGATTCGTGCAGTTTTACTTTGGTTTGCCAATTGCTATGATTGTAATATGCTTGGTATTTATTCCTTTATACCACCGTTTAAAAGTATATACCGCTTATGAGTTTTTAGAAAACCGATTCGATTTAAAAACTAGAACATTAGCGGCCATTTTATTTTTAATTCAGCGTGGTTTAGCAGCAGGAATCACCATTTTTGCGCCCGCCATTATCTTATCGGTTGTTTTAGGTTGGGATTTACTTACGCTAAACATCGCCATTGGGTTTTTGGTTATTATTTACACGGTATCTGGCGGCACCAGGGCTGTTAACGTAACGCAAAAACATCAAATGGTGGTTATTTTTATTGGTATGCTGGTGGCTTTCTTTTTAATAGTTGACAAACTACCACACGATATCACCTTTACTAAAGCCTTAGAAATTGCTGGCGCTAGCGGTAAAATGGAGGTTTTAGATTTCTCGTTTAGTTTAGATAATAGGTATACCTTTTGGAGTGGTATTATTGGCGGTACGTTTTTAATGCTTTCTTATTTTGGAACCGATCAAAGTCAGGTACAACGCTACCTTTCTGGAAAATCTGTTAGAGAGATGCAATTGGGTTTAATTTTTAATGGCCTTTTAAAAATACCCATGCAATTCTTTATTTTATTGGTTGGCGTTATGGTATTTGTCTTTTATCAGTTTAACGAAGCACCTGTAAATTTTAATCCTACAGCAACTGAGGTGGTTTTAAATTCTGAATATGCGGATGCCTACAAAAAACTACAAGCAGAACAACAGCAAATATTTAGAGACAAACAAAAAATTATAGAAGCGTATACCACATCTGATGATCCTAACGCTATAAACTACATTTCGGCTGCCAATGCTGCTAATGATGAGTTACGGCAAGACGCTAGAAATTTGATTGATAAAGCTGGAGAAAACTACGAAATGAAGGTAGAGAGCAATGATAAAGATTATGTATTTATTCATTTTATTTTGAATAATCTTCCACGCGGCCTTATTGGTTTGTTATTGGCTGTAATTTTAAGTGCAGCCATGTCTAGTACAGCAAGCGAATTAAATGCATTAGGATCTACCACCACCATGGACTTATACAAGCGAAATGTCTCTGAAAAAACCGATGAACAAATGGTAAAAGCCTCTAGATGGTTTACATTTGGTTGGGGTATTATAGCTATAGGTGTTGCTTGTATTGCAAACCTAATGGAAAACCTTATACAGTTGGTAAATATTATTGGCTCTATTTTTTACGGAAATGTTTTGGGTATTTTCTTGCTAGCTTTTTTCTTTAAGTTTGTTAAAGGTAATGCCGTTTTTATTGGCGCTTTAATAACACAAATAGCTGTAATTGCACTGTTTTTATTAGATAAATACGAGTATATAAATTTGCCGTATTTATGGTTAAATTTTATTGGCTGTATTATTGTTATTTTTATAGCCTGTTTACTTCAAACACTATCTAAACATGAGCAACCAACAACTACCTAAAACCATAAACTGGGGCATTATTGGTCTTGGTAATATCGCCCATAAATTTGCAAGCGATGTGTTGACTATTAAAGGCGCAAAACTATATGCTGTAGCCTCTAGAAACCAAGAAAAAGCAGATGCTTTTGCTGCAAAACATAATGCTGTAACTGCTTTTGATAGTTATGACGCTTTAGTAAAAGACACGAATATAGATGCGGTGTATATTGCCACACCACATGCGCTGCATAAGGAAAACACATTATTGTGTTTAGAACATGGTATTGCGGTATTGTGTGAAAAGCCGTTTGCTATGAACTACAACGAAGTAGCAATAATGATAGCAAAAGCGAAAACTAAAAATGTGCTGCTTATGGAAGCCCTGTGGACGTATTTTTTACCGCATTATCAGTACGTGTTAGATGCTTTAAAAAATAAAATGTATGGTGAGGTTGTAAAACTAGAAGCCGATTTTGGCTTTTATCGCGCTTTTGATGATTCACATCGGTTGTTTAATAAAGCGCTTGGTGGTGGCAGCTTATTAGATATTGGCATCTACCCTATTTTTGTGGCTTTATCTACTTTAGGCCTTCCAAAACAGCGTAAAGCTACGGCTACATATTTTGATAACGGAGTAGACGCTACATGCAATATGGTTTTTGAGTATGACAACGATGTAAAGGCATATTTAATAAGCTCACTTATTGAAGACACACCAACCGAAGCTATTTTTTATTGTGAAACGGGTATTATTAAAATTAACGGTATGTTTCACATGCCTACAACAGTCACTTTAATTCCAGAAAACGGTACACCCGAAACTTTAGATTTTGGTTACAATACCATAGGATATAATTATGAAGCTATCCATTTTAATGAACTTTTAAGACAAGAAAAAAAGGAAAGTGATGTGATGACTTTTGCCTTTAGTGAGCAGCTTATTAAAACATTAGATGCTATAAGAAAGCAAATAAACCTGAGTTATTAATTTATAAAATACCTTTAGCAAATACGCCCGCGTTAGCGATTGTAACGGTAGCTTTTGGTGAGGCGCGCATCGAACCAAAACTTTTAGTGTAAAGCGCGACGCCGCTTGTGGAGCCTGAGCGACCAAGCGGGGTAACGCCCAAAAAAAAAGAACACAACTACCAGTAGCTGCGCCCTTTTAAACTAATTAATCATAAAATTTTATGATGAGTGAAGCTTACAACGCACCCCACTCTTTCAAAGAATCTTGATTCATTTTTATATAACCTTTGTTTCCAGCTTTTTCAGCTAACTCTAAGGATTGTTTTGCTGCAGCAATTGCGCTTTTAGTGTTACCCGCCTTAGCATGAATTAAAGATTGTTGTCTCAACATCCAAAAACGTGGCTTACTTTTAGTCATATCTATAGCCTTATCAATCCACATTCTGGCCTTTTCTATATCTTTATTTTCTTGTAAATAATATACAGCAGCCGAGTAATAATCGTTTACACCAGGGCCACCCATTACGTTACTAATACTTTTTAACACGGCATCATCGGTAGGTACTGTAAATGGCACAGCTACATAGGTTTTTTCCCAAATTATCTCTAAATGTCCGCCACCATTAGTAATATTATTAATATCCATAGCGTACGTTTCAACATCAAAAGGTACAGAATATGATTTTACATTGGTTTTTGCAGCCACTTTGCTATCATCCCAGTTTTGTGGTGTTCCCCAATTTTCAGTATCTGTATAAAAATATACATCCCAAGTTTCTTTTCCTGGTTTCGTAAAAATAGCGTAAGATCCTGCTTTAAGCGTTTGCCCATCAACAGTAGCATCTGTACTAAAGGTTACAATTGTATTTTTGTTAGCACCAGTGCGCCACATTTCACCGTAAGGCACTAAACCACCAAAAACTTTACGTCCTTTTACACCTGGTCTAGAGTATTCTATGGTTACATCGGTTAATCCCACTTTTTGCTCCAATTTTGCACTAGGGCTTGGTTGTGGTGTTTCAATTTGCGCTTGTACACTGTAAATGGTAACGCAAGTCATTAATAATAATAGTACTTTTTTCATATTTTTTTGTTATTAAATATTAAGGTATAACGGGTTAAAATTAACTATTAAAAAATCGGTTATTGTTAACAAAAGCTTAAAATAAGACGTTGTATCTTTGTTCCACATGAATATGAATACCTACGCTTAGTTAGACAGGTTCCCCACAAAGGGTTGAGCTTTACGCATTGGTGTAAATTTTAATTAGTGAATTTGTGAATTGGCATTTTGGGAGTCGCTCTAGCAGGTGCTGGACGCAATACGTAAAATAAAGTCGTCTAAATTCTAGATAAGAAGTTATGAAACAATACATATCTGAAGTAATAGGCACATTCGCCATGATTTTTTGTGGCTGTGGTGCCATGACCATTAATGAGATTACAAACGGAAGCATCTCGCACGTGGGTGTTGCTATTACTTGGGGACTTATAGTAATGGCCATGATTTACGCTTTTGGTGAAATATCTGGCGCACATTTTAATCCTGCAGTTACTATAGGTTTTGCATTTGCTAAAAAATTTCCTTGGCATAAAGTACCCAAGTACATATTAGCACAAACCATAGGCGCAATTTTAGCTGCCTTTTTATTATGGTTTTTGTTTCCTGAGAGTCAGTTTCTTGGAGAAACCACACCTGCAGAAGGGTTTCCGTCTTATAAAGCCGCTATTTTAGAGTTTTTACTCACCTTCTTTTTAATGGTAGTGATTATTAACGTATCCACTGGAAGTAAAGAAATTGGCACTATGGCCGCTGTAGCCGTTGGTGGTGTAATTTTACTAGAAGCTATGTTTGCTGGCCCAATGACGAAAGCCTCTATGAACCCCATACGCTCTATTGCTCCTGCTTTATTTACTGGAAATTTCCAATACCTGTGGTTATATATTACCGCACCAATTTTAGGCGCAATTACTGCAGTGTCTAGCTGTAAACTAGTAAAAGAGGAACAGTGTTGCTAAACGCAGCACCCAAATACTTGTAATTTATTTTGTTTAACTTATTTTAATTATTTTTAAACATTTTGTATCTTTACCATAAATATTATAATTATGGCGAAGAAAAAATCAGTTTCTAAAAACGATATTATAACATGGTATATGGATTATGTGTTGGAGCACGATGCTAATCCTAAAACAGTATTTGCTTTTGCCAAAATGAACAATTTTGAAGAAGCTAAATTCTACGAGTATTTTACATCATTCGAGGCTATTGAAAAAGGCATTTTCGAAGCGTTTTTCTCAAACTCAATTATAGCATTGAACAAAAGTGAGGATTACAAAATTTTTGATGCTAGAAATAAACTCTTAAGTTTTTACTACACCTTTTTTGAAAACTTAACAGCAAACAGAAGTTATGTAAAGCATGTTTTAGACAAGTATAAAAAAGACCTTAAGGGTTTAAAAATATTATCTGGACTAAAAAAACACTTTACACACTACATTAGCGAATTGGGTATACAAATGCTAGACCTAAAGCAGGAACAATTAGAAAAAATACAAGATAATGCCTTAAAAGAATCTGCATGGTTTCAGCTATTACTAACCATGAAATTTTGGTTAGATGATACCTCTGCATCATTTGAGAAGACTGATATTTTTATCGAAAAATCAGTAAACACAACTTTTGATGTTTTAGACGTAGCACCACTTAAAAGTGTAATAGACTTAGGCAAATTTTTATTTAAAGAAAAATTTCATAGCAATTAGTAAATGAAAACCATAGACAACATACCTACATCAAAAATACAACGTGCTACAAAATTAGTATCTACAGGTGCTAAAGTAGGCGTAAACTATTTAAAGTATTATGGTGATAAAATTGTAAAAACCGAAGAAGAAGCTAAAGAACGTTTAAACAAAAACAATGCTTCTGATATTTATGACGGTTTAAAACAACTAAAAGGCAGCGCCCTTAAAGTAGCACAAATGCTAAGTATGGAAAAGAGTATTTTACCACAAGCGTACGTGGAAAAATTTTCTTTAGCACAATTTTCGGTGCCGCCACTATCGCCGCCTCTAGTTATAAAAACATTTAAAAAATATTTTGGGAAACATCCCGATGATCTATTTGATACTTTTAACGCAACTTCTGTAAACGCTGCTAGCATCGGTCAGGTGCATATTGCAACTAAGAATGGGAAAAAACTTGCTGTGAAAATCCAATATCCAGGAGTTGCAGAAAGTATCGCATCAGATTTGGCTATGGTAAAACCTATAGCCATGAGCATGTTTAACATCAAAGGAAAAGATTCTGATAAATATTTTAAAGAAGTAGAACACAAGTTAGTTGAGGAAACCAACTATATTTTAGAAGTAGAACAAAGCAAGGAAATATCTAAAGCTTGTGCTCATATTTCTAACTTACAATTTCCAAAATACTACGAAGATTTATCTTCTGAACGTATTATTACTATGGATTATATGGAAGGAGAACACCTTTCGGAATTTACGGGGCATAATACAGACCAAGATAAAGCTAATAAATTAGGACAAGCCCTTTGGGATTTTTACATGTATCAAATTCATAACTTAAAGAAAGTACATGCAGACCCACATCCTGGGAATTTCCTAATTTCTAAAAAAGGAGAATTAATAGCGCTTGATTTTGGGTGTATGAAATCTATCCCTCAGGAATTTTATACACCTTATTTTGAGTTAGCGAAACCAGAAAATATCAGTAATAGAGATTATTTTGTTGCGAAACTTTACGAATTAGAAATTTTAAGAGAAGACGACTCAAAAGCTGAATTAGCATTTTTTACTGAAATGTTTTACGACATGCTAAGCTTGTTTACACAACCGTTTCACCAAGACACTTTCGATTTTTCTGATGCTGAATTCTTCGGAAAAATTGCCGAATTAGGCGAACGCTATTCTAAAAGCACAGATTTAAAGAAGATGAATGGTAACAGAGGTTCTAAGCACTTTATATACATTAACAGAACCTTTTTTGGGCTTTATAATTTGATGTTTGATTTAAAAGCACAACACATTAAAATCAACAATTATTTAAGACTATCTTAATATGACATACTTTAGTGAACAAGACATACAAGGTTTAGAACATATTTACAAAATAAATTTGATGAATAGTTGTTCGGGGTACAAATCTGCTAACCTTGTTGGATCTATATCTGAAGATGGTGTAGAAAACGTAGCAGTGTTTAGTTCTATTACGCATATAGGGTCTAGTCCTGCTATTCTTGGTTTTTTTCTTAGGCCAACAACTGTAATTCGTAACACTTACGAAAATTTAAAGACAACGGGCGTGTATACCATAAATCATATACACGAGGCTATTAAAGAAGATGCGCATCATACATCAGCTAAGTATGATGATACGATTTCAGAATTTGATATGACGCATCTTGAAGCTGAATATAAAGAAGGCTGTAAAGCTCCTTTTGTTAAAGGATCGCCTGTA
This sequence comes from uncultured Flavobacteriaceae bacterium, assembly GCA_937923515.1. Classification (GTDB taxonomy): domain Bacteria; phylum Bacteroidota; class Bacteroidia; order Flavobacteriales; family Flavobacteriaceae; genus Jejuia. The sequence goes on along the minus strand of CALDUF010000027.1, from coordinate 48,236 downwards.
CAGCTGCAAATGGAATTTTTAGAAGAATATCCTATTAAAGCCAACAACACCATTTTAGTAATTGGGAAAGTAACTGGTTTATATGTAAACGATGAACTTATTGAAGAAGACGGCTTTATCAACCTTTCAAAAGCAAAGGTTGCTGCTATTAACGGTCTAGATGGTTACGTAGTACCAGAAAGCAGAGTGAGATTTGGATACCAAAGACCTAAACCAGTAACACAAACCGTATGACAATACTTGTAACAGGAGCAACAGGTTATATAGGCAAACGCCTTATCCCCTTTTTATTAAATGAGGGACATACTGTTGTTTGTGTTGTAAGAGATAGATTGAGAGCCGATAAAAGTTACAGTGAAGAAGAAAACCTTTATGTTATTGAGGCCGATTTTTTAAAGCCTGAAACACTAAGTAATATTCCTGCCAATATTGATGCAGCGTATTATTTAATACACTCTATGTCTAATTCTTCTAAAGATTTTGAATCGTTAGAAGAAAAATGTGCTGTAAACTTCAAATCGTATATCGAAAAAACAGATACCAAGCAGGTTATTTATTTAAGTGGTATTACCAATGAAGATAAACTCTCTAAACACTTGCGTTCTAGAAAAAATGTAGAAAACATATTAGCTTCAAAAGCCTATGCACTAACTATTTTTAAGGCAGGCATTATTGTGGGCTCTGGCAGTTCTTCTTTTGAAATTATTAGAGATCTAGTTGAAAAACTACCTTTTATGATTGCGCCAAAATGGTTAAACACCAAAACACAACCATTGGCGGTTAGAGATGTACTGTTCTTTTTATCAAGAGCTGTTGGTAATGAAACACTTTATAATAAAAGTTACGATGTTTTTGGTCCAGAAATTATCACCTACAAAGAAATGTTGTTGCAGTTTGCCGAGGTACGTGAACTAAAACGCACTATTGTAACAGTGCCTGTGATGACGCCAAAATTATCATCATATTGGTTGTATTTTGTAACATCAACATCGTATAAGTTAGCCACCTCGTTGGTTGATAGTATGGGCGTTCAAATTATTGGAAAAGATAGCGACATCAACAAAATATTAAATGTAAATCCTATAACCTACAAAGAAGCGGTTGCCTTAGCATTCGAAAAAATTGAGCAGAACGGTATTGTTTCTAGCTGGAAAGATTCTATGGTGAGCAGTGGGCGTTTAGGCCAACAATTGCATAAATACGTTAATGTGCCAAAATTTGGTTGTTTTAAAGATTATAAGGAACGTGACATAGTTGACGCTGACAAAACCATTGACAAAATATGGAGTATTGGCGGTAAAAATGGATGGTATTACGGTACAATCCTTTGGCGTATTAGAGGGTATATCGATAAACTTTTTGGAGGTATTGGTTTAAGGCGTGGTAGAACAAGTCCAACCGATTTAGACGCTGGAGATGCTCTAGATTTTTGGCGTGTAATTTTTGCAGATAAAGACAAACAAAAACTACTACTTTATGCCGAAATGCGCTTACCAGGAGAAGCTTGGTTAGAATTTAAAATTGAGGATAATAAACTAAAACAAACTGCAACGTTTAGGCCTCGTGGGCTTTGGGGCAGGTTATACTGGTATGCAGTATTACCATTTCATGGTTTTATATTTTCAGGTATGATTAATAAACTCGTAAAAGTTGAGCCACAAAAAACAACACTTACCACAGAAAACGTGTAATACCTGTAAACTACCTTTTACTTGGAGAAAGAAATGGGAGAAAAATTGGGACAACGTAAAATATTGTAGTGAAAAATGCAGGAGAAACAAAACACCACAGCACTAGTTTGGTATAATAACAATTTAAGAGTAAACGACAATGAGGTTTTAAACCGTGCGCTAAAACATCATAAACACGTTATAGCAGTGTATTGTTTTAACCCTAAATTATTTGAAATTGATAGATTCGGATTTAAAAAAACGGAACAGTTTAGAGCGAAATTCTTAGTTGAAACAGTTCAGAATTTAAGAGAAAATCTTAAAGAGTTACACATTGATCTTTTTGTTTACCAAGATAAACCTGAGCATGCGGTACCTAAACTTGTAGAACAATTTAAAATAGATTCAATTTATCTACAAAAAGAGTGGACTAGCGAAGAAGTTAAAATTATAGACATAGTAAAAGCAAATATCCAAACATCGGTAACATTCCATGAGTATTACGATCAGTTTTTATTTCATCCGAAGGACATAAATATATCGTTTAGCGATATACCACCCGTATTCACAAACTTTAGAAAAAAAGTTGAAAAATATAGCGAGGTACAATATACTAATCGCCCAAACAAAGCTTTACCATTAAAAGATATTACAAACACCACCAAAATTCCATCGCTTAACGCTTTAGGCTTTGAAGATTTTGATGTACATCCAAATACTGCCTTCCCATTTTCAGGTGGAGAAAACGCTGCACTAGATCGCTTAGACGATTATTTTTTTAAAACTAAAAAATTAGGATTCTACAAGAAAACTAGAAATGGCTTAGTAGGTAAAGACTATAGCTCTAAATTTTCGCCATGGCTAGCAAACGGTAGTATTTCTGCTAGAACAATTTATCATCAGGTAAAGGAATTCGAAAAAGCGCATTATAAAAACCAATCTACATATTGGTTGATTTTTGAACTGATTTGGAGAGATTATTTTAAATACACATCATTAAAACACGGTAACTCCATTTTTAAAATTGGCGGTATTCTTGAAAAGGATTACGAATGGAAGCACGATAAAAAACTAATTAAAAAGTGGATTGATGGCGAAACACGTTCTGCATTTGTGAATGCAAATATGCTAGAACTTAAGCATACAGGCTGGATGAGCAATAGAGGACGGCAAAATGTGGCTTCATTTTTTGCTAAAGAGTTGTTGCTAGATTGGAGAATAGGTGCTGCTTACTTTGAGTCTATACTTATTGACTATGATGTGCATAGCAATTATGGCAATTGGATGTACGTTGCTGGCGTTGGCAACGATCCTAGAGACCGAAAGTTTAACGTGGATTTGCAAGCATCGCGCTATGATGCGTCTGGTAAATTTCAAAATTTGTGGTTACAAAAAACATTATTTTAAATGAAAACGCTAAGACTCATACTGGGCGACCAACTCAATAGCAAGCATTCGTGGTTTAAAGAAACTAACGACAATATTACGTATTGCATGTTCGAAATGCGTCAGGAAACCGATTATGTAACACATCACATCCAAAAAGTGATTGGTTTTTTTGCCGCAATGCGTCAGTTTAGCGAAGATGTAACAGCTGCTGGACATGAGGTAATTTACTTCAAAATTAACGACACAAATAATACCCAAAGTTTAGTTGATAATATTTCACTTTTAATAAAAGAACATCATATTGAAAGTTTTGAATACATCTTTCCAGATGAACACCGCTTAGACACACAACTTAAAAACTATTGTGATAATTTAAGTATTGAAACAAATGCAGTTTCTGCAGAACATTTTTATACCGAAAGAAACGATTTAAAATTGTTTTTTAAAGGTAAGAAACAATATCTCATGGAGAATTTTTACAGAGATATGCGCAAAAAACACGATATACTTATGGTTGCAGACCAACCAGAAGGTGGTAAATGGAATTACGATAAAAGCAATAGAAACAAATGGAAAGGTGATGTGGCAATACCCAACTATAAAATATTTAAAAACAATGTTTCTGATATAGTTACAGCTATTGAACATGCAAAAATAAAAACCATAGGCACATTTAAAACAAAAACTTTTGCCTACCCTATTTCGCGGTCTCAAGCGTTAGAACAATTAAAATATTTTTGCGAGCATTTGCTAATTCATTTTGGAGATTATCAAGATGCGATGCATACAAATGAAGTGTATTTGTTTCACTCTAGATTATCCTTTGCCATAAATTTAAAACTGATTTCGCCAAAAGATGTAGTAAAAACGGTGATGAACTACTACCGAAAACATGGCGACAATATTAATATTTCGCAGGTAGAAGGTTTTGTGCGCCAAATTATTGGCTGGCGCGAATATATGCGCGGAATGTATTGGGCCTTTATGCCAGAATATAAAAATTTAAACCAGCTGAATAACACCAATAGCTTGCCTGAATTTTTCTGGACAGGCAATACTAAAATGAATTGTTTAAAGCATGCCATTACAAACTCGTTAGATAACGGGTATGCGCACCACATACAGCGCCTAATGATTACAGGAAACTATGCGCTTTTAACACAAACGAATCCTGATGAAGTTGATGATTGGTATTTGGGTATTTATGTAGATGCTGTAGAATGGGTACAACTTACCAACACAAGAGGCATGAGCCAATTTGCCGATGGTGGTAAAATTGCAACAAAACCTTATGTGTCCTCAGGATCATACGTTAATAAAATGAGTAATTATTGCAGTAGTTGCCATTACAATAAAAGTAAAAAAACAGAAGATGATGCGTGTCCTTTTAACAGTTTGTACTGGAATTTTCTTGACGAAAAACGCGAGTATTTAGGCAACAATTTTAGAATGGGTATGATGTACAGTTTGTTGGATAAAATGGATAAAGCGCAATTACAAAACATTAAAAAAAAGGCGCAACATATAATTGCACACCAAGATGAATACTAAACCCCATATAGCTGTAGTTTGGTTAAAACGCGATTTACGTTTACACGATAATGAAGCCATATACAATGCCTTAAATACAGGTAAACCTACATTGCTTCTATATAGTTTTGAGCCACTGTTACTAAATGATGCGCATTATAGTGAACGGCATTGGAACTTTATTAAACAATCTATCATAGATTTAAATAAAGATTTAGAACCTTATAATTCTAAAATACTCGCTGTACAATCTGATATTATCGCTGCTATAAACCAATTACAGGCACACTATTATATTTCAGATATTTATTCTCATCAAGAAACCGGAATACTAGTCACTTTTGAGCGTGATAAAAATTTTAAAAGATACTGCAAAAACAACCTTATAAATTGGCACGAAAATATTAATAACGGCGTACAACGTGGTTTGCAAAACAGAGATAATTGGACGGAGCTGGTTGATAATTACTATGCCATAGAACCTCTAAAGTTTTTACCAAAACACAATCAGTTAATTTCAAAAGAAGCTATTGAAGGTTTAGAAGCAAACTTTACCGTTCCAGATTTAAATACTCCAAAAGATACTGTGTTTCAAAAAGGTGGACGTTCCACTGGTCTCAGATATTTAAAATCTTTTTTTGAGGAGCGCTATCCTAATTACATGTTTAATATTTCTAAACCAAGTTTAGCAAGAACAAGTTGCAGCAGAATATCGCCATACATAGCTTGGGGAAATCTATCGGTAAGAGAAGTATATCACCAAGCGTATCATTTAAAGCAAACATCTAAACACAAAAAAGCTTTAGAAGCATTTATGTCTCGCCTACGTTGGCAAACCCATTTTATTCAAAAGTTTGAAATGGAACACACTATGGAAGAAGCTAGCGTTAATAGAGGGTTTCATAAATTAAAAAAAAGCATATCACAACACTACCAAGACGCTTGGAAAAAAGGGCAAACTGGCTATCCTTTAGTAGATGCATGTATAAGATGTTTAAATGAAACGGGGTATTTAAATTTTAGAATGAGAGCCTTAGTGGTGTCATTTTTTACTCATAATTTATGGCAACCTTGGCAAGAAGCAACAACTCATTTATCACAAATGTTTTTGGATTTTGAACCCGGGATACACTTTCCGCAATTACAAATGCAGGCTGGAGAAACTGGTATAAATATGTTGCGTATTTACAATCCTGTTAAAAACAGTTTAGAACACGACCCTGATGCTACTTTTATTAAAAAATGGGTGCCAGAACTTAAAGCACTTGATACACCGTTTGCGCATCAACCTTATTTAATGACTGAAATGGAACAACAGTTTTATAACTTTCAGTTAGATAAAGACTATCCAAGCCCTATTGTAGACTTGGAAACTACAAGAAAAAAAGCTGGTGATACACTTTGGGAACTACGAAAAGACAAAACCGTTTTGAAAGAAAGCCAAAGAATACTTAAAAAGCACACTCTTAAAACACGCTTTTTAAAATCTTAAATATTGAAATTCAATTAATTACACATTTCAATAGGCTTCACTTATAGTGATATTATATTTTTTGTTCAACTTATTTTAAAAAAGGTTAAACATTTTGTATATTTGAAGTATAAGTTGATAAAATGGTATTAAATACAACACATTTTGATAGAGACCACAAACAAATGCTAACAGATTTGGTTGGTAGATCTTTCACACTTTTAGAATCATTAAAAATGAAAGGTGTTGGTTCTAAACGAATGATTATTGGAAATGTAAGTCCTAATTTAAGCACTTACATGAATACCGTTGCAGACATCAACTATGCCAATATAGAACTACGTACTAAAGGTATTTTAGTATTTATTAATAAGGGCTTGCAAAATTTTACTTGGGCAATCCCCTATTATCAACTAGTAATGTATAAAACTAACGGCGCGAGCATACATGCACAAGGAAAATTTATTCAATTTAAAAACACCAAAACATTTAAAGAGAATAAGCGGTTTTTCACGAAGATGTTAGATGAAAAGATAAAATACGACGAACAATACAACTTTCAAGGTTTATGACATTATCTACCGAAGACATAGATAGAATTATAGAAATGGCCTGGGAAGACCGCACAACATTTGAGGCTATACACTTTCAATTTGGTTTAAAAGAGCAAGATGTTATAGAGTTGATGCGAAAGGAAATGAAACCAAGTAGTTTCAAAATGTGGCGCAAACGCGTACAAGGGCGCTCCACTAAACATGAAAAATTAAGAGTATTTGATAAAGGTCGCTTTAAATGTAGCAGACAAAAACAAATTACGCACAATAAAATATCGAAACGTTAACGTGCTTTGATTAAATAGACGAATTTAAATTTTTGAGTTAAAGTTGAATGTGAAATTTACAATTATTTGAAAATTAGAGTTCTAAATTTGAGACAGCACACAAAAAAGATGACATGCAATTAGAAAAATTAAAAACAAAAACTAACGGGCACAAACTTAATGGATTTTCAACCGAAGATATTGGTGACGACCATTTATACACGGGTCTAGAAACACCAATGAAAGCCGATGCGTTTAAACTTACTGATGCCGAGAAAAAAGAGCGTATTGCCATTCTGTTTGAAGAAATTATGGACGTAATGGGTTTAGACCTCACAGATGATTCTCTACAAGGTACACCTAAACGTGTTGCGAAAATGTATATAGATGAAATATTTTCTGGATTAAATCCTGCAAATAAACCTAAAGTAGCATTGTTTGACAACAAGTACCAATACAACCAAATGCTTGTAGAAAAAAACATCACATTTTACTCTAATTGCGAACATCACTTTGTGCCAATTATAGGGAAAGCGCATGTTGCATATATTTCTTCTGGTAAAGTTATTGGACTTTCTAAGCTAAACAGAATAGTGCAGTATTATGCAAAACGTCCGCAAGTTCAGGAGCGTTTAACAAATCAAATCGCAAACGAATTAAAAACAATCTTAGATACTGAGGACGTGGCTGTTATTATAGATGCAAAACATTTGTGTGTATCCTCTAGAGGCATCAAAGATGATACATCTTCTACTGTTACTGCTTATTATGGCGGACAGTTTAACACATCAGAAAAAATCACGGAATTACAAAATTATTTAAATAACTAATATTATGGAATTAGAATTAATTAACAGAGCATTAGAATTTGAACAAAGAAAAATGAGATCATTATCAACGAGTGATCGTGTAAAGATATCTAGAGAAGCTAAATCTTTGATATTAGATTTAAATCAGATCTACAAAGAGAAAAAAGATGAAAAAATTATGGACATCATGAAACGTTTAACTGTTATTAAACGCAAAGTAGAAAAGCGATTAAAAGGCGCACCTTTAACAGCATAACTAAAAAAATAAAAGGCTAAAACGCCTAAATATTAAATTTTATCTAATAAATCTCTAGAAAATCAAGTAATCTTCTATATTTTACTATATTGCGAAAATGTCCGATAAGTCGGCATTTTACAAAAAAATTATAGTAAGGTTAAAAAATTATGGAGATTATTGACAAAGCTCTGGAATTCGAACAAAGAAGACACACGTTTAAGACAACGAGTGAGCGTATTGAATCGTCTAGAGAAGTAAAGAGTTTAATATTAAGTTTAAACGACATCTACAAAGTAGAAAAAGATCCTGAAATTATGGATTTGATGAAGCGTTTAACTGTAATAAAACAAAAAATAGAAAAACGGCTAAAGGGCAGGCCGTAAGTTAACAAAATGCCCTGAAACCTATGAAAACAATACTAATAGTTGGAGGTAGTAAGGGCATTGGTAAAGCCATTGTTACTAAATTACTGGAATACTGCAAAGTAATTAATATAAGCAGAAGCACACCCGATATATCGCACGAAAATTTAACTCACTACGATTGCGATGTAACTAAAGATGAACTTCCTGAAATTGAACAGGCTGATGGGCTTGTATATTGTCCTGGAAGCATCAATTTAAAACCTATATCGAGATTAAGTATAGACGATTTTAAAAATGATTTTGAAATTAACGTACTTGGTGCGGTAAAGGTTATCCAAAAATACTTATCAATTTTAAAGCAAGGAGATAAACCTTCCATAGTATTGTTTAGTACTGTGGCTGCAAAATTAGGTATGCCGTTTCATGCCAGTGTAGCCGTTGCTAAATCTGGTGTTGAAGGCTTAGTGAAGTCTTTAGGAGCGGAATTAGCGCCTACATTACGTATAAACGCTATTGCACCAACAGTTACCAATACTGAGTTAGCATCTAAACTACTGCGTAATGACAAAATGATTGAAAACATTACGGAACGTCATCCTCTAAAAAAATTCTTATCACCTGAAGAGGTAGCAGCAATGGCAGAGTTTTTACTGTCTGATAATGCGGCGTCACTATCAGGACAAGTATATGAAATGGATTGTGGTATTGTAAGTTTTAAAATTTAGATTTATGAATCCTTTAAAGGCATTTATAGCCACCATAAATTCGGGTAGTTCTAAAAAGAAATTGGATATAAATTCAATTTATGACATTCAAATTAATTCTTTACAAGGCAAGCCCATAAATTTATCAGAATTCAAAGGAAAACATATACTGTTTGTAAATGTTGCTTCCAAATGCGGATTTACACCACAATACAAATCATTACAAGAATTATATGAACAGTTTGGAGATAAGATTAAAATTATAGGAGTGCCTTGTAATCAATTTGGAGGACAAGAGCCCGGAGATTCTAATACTATTGAAACCTTTTGTGAAGTTAACTACGGTGTAAGTTTTTTAATTACTGAAAAGATTGATGTTAAAGGGAAACAACAACATCCTTTATATAGTTGGTTGACCCAAAAGATAAATAATGGTAAAAAGGACTCTTCTGTAAAATGGAATTTTCAAAAATACTTAGTGGATACCAACGGTTATTTGATTGATTATTATTTTTCTTCAACCAGTCCGCTCAGTTCAAAAATCACGAAACATCTTAAATAAGTAAACTTATGTTTAATTTATTTATCAGAAAAACAAAAAAACAAAATTAGAGGAAAAATTTAAAAAGTTAATGCAGGAGTGGCACGAACTCTCATCTAAAAATAAATTAGCGAGCGATAAAAAGTATGATGAAGCCCAAGAAATTGCAAAACAACTCAATAGCATGACGCATGAAATTATTTAAACTTGTCATTTTTTTTCTTGTAGTAAATTTTGGTGCGCTAGCAATTGGAAATTTATTAATGGCCGATGGCCCAAGAACAGATTGGTATTTAAATTTGAATAAAGCACCGTGGACGCCTCCTGGATGGGTATTTGGTGCTGCATGGTTTACTATAATGCTTTGTTTTTCTGTGTACATGGCTTATTTGTACAGGTTATTACCAAAACTAGATGTTATACTACTCTTTAGTATCCAATTTATACTAAACGTTATCTGGAATTACTGCTTTTTTAATTTGCATTACATTGGTTTAGGTTTTACTATAATTACGCTACTAACATTTGTGGTAGGTGTTTTTACATTTAAGTATAATAACAATCTAAAATTAAAAACTATACTAATTTTACCCTATTTAATTTGGTTGTGTATAGCAACTTCACTTAATGGTTATATTTTATTGAATAACTAAATATGAAAATTTATAGACTGCACAAAAAACAGAATTTACCCATAACTGTTGATAAAGCTTGGGATTTCTTATCTGATCCAAAAAATTTAAAAACCATAACGCCTGATTATATGGGTTTTAATATTTTATCTGGTGCAGACAGACCGATGTTTGCTGGACAAATTATTCAATATATTGTAACGCCCGTTTTGGGTATTAAAACCAAATGGGTCACTGAAATTACACATGTAACTGACAAGCACTATTTTGTAGATGAACAACGCTTTGGGCCTTACGCATTATGGCATCATAAACATTTTATCAAAGAAATTGATGGTGGTGTAGAAATGGAAGATATTATAGATTACAAAATTCCTCTAGGTATACTTGGGCAACTTGCGCATCCTATTTTAGTAAAACCAAAACTTGAAGAAATATTTAGTTACAGAACTAAAAAGTTAGAAGAACTTTTTGGAACTTACTAGATTTTTAAACAGTTTGTAAATTTAAGCACCACTAAAACGCAGGAATACCCATGAAACAACCCCTGAATATATTTTGGTTTCGTCGTGATTTAAGACTAGATGACAATCTAGGTTTTTACGAAGCCTTAAAAGGAAAAAATACTGTATTGCCTATATTTATTTTTGATACTGATATACTGGATAAACTGCCTAAAGATGATGCAAGAGTTGCATTTATACATAAAACACTCCAAGATATGCGCGAGGTTTTACAAAAGGAACATAACAGTAGTATTGCCATTTATCACGGTAAACCTATAGATATTTATAAAACTTTGGTAGAAGCGTATGATATTGAAACGGTATACACCAATCACGATTATGAGCCTTATGCTAAAGAACGCGACGAAGCTATTGCTTCATTTTTAGAGACGCATAATATTGATTTTAAAACATATAAAGACCAAGTTATATTTGAAAAAGACGAGGTTGTAAAAGCAGATGGCACCCCTTATGTAGTATACACGCCATACATGAAAACTTGGAAAGAAAAATTTAAATCTTATAATTTAGAAATTTTTTACACCAACGCTTATATGGACAATTTGGTAGAACATACACGATTACCGAATTTAAGTTTATCTGATATAGGTTTTAAAACATCACACCAAAATATTACACCCTACACAGTTACGCCAAAACTTATACAAGATTATGAAGATACACGTAACTTTCCTGCTAAAGATGCTACATCTAGATTAGGGCCACATTTACGATTTGGTACGGCAAGCGTTCGCAAAATGGTAAAAAAAGCTATTGCAGAAAAAAACGAAATATTTTGGCAAGAACTTATTTGGCGCGAATTTTTTATGCAAATACTATGGCATTTTCCGCATACGGCTAAAGACAGTTTTAAATCTAAATACGACAGGATTAAGTGGCGTAATAACGAAACGGAATTTAAGGCTTGGTGCGAAGGTAAAACAGGGTATCCTTTTGTAGATGCTGGCATGAGACAACTAAACGAAACTGGTTTTATGCATAATAGAGTGCGTATGCTTGTGGGGAGTTTTTTATGTAAACATTTACTTATTGATTGGCGTTGGGGCGAAGCCTATTTTGCTGAAAAATTACACGACTACGACATGGCTAGTAACATTGGTAATTGGCAATGGGTAGCTGGTAGCGGCGTTGATGCTGCGCCATATTTTAGAATTTTTAATCCTACTACCCAAATTCAAAAATTTGATAAGGACTTAACTTATATAAAAACTTGGGTTCCTGATTTTCAAGAATTAACGTATCCGCAACCTATTGTAGACCATAAAATGGCACGCGAACGTTGTTTAGAAACGTATAAAAGTGCTTTGAATTAGAGCGCTTTTTAAGTTTAAAGTAAATAATAACTTCACTTTAAAGCTAGATACTAAGATTATTTTGGTCTATTAATGCTCATAAATTACCTTTCCAAAGAAAACACTACACTACATTTTAAAAACAATTTTTAGCACATTAGACCGCGTTAGTGATAGTAGCGGCATCCTTTTGTTTTGTATACAAAGTAAATAGGATTTTAGCTCAAGCACCTATTATGGTAATAGAAAACTACCTTCGCAAGGATGAAATAACAAAAGATATAGCGGATAGCACGACCCCGCTTACAAACTATTTTAAAAACTAAACGCCTAAAGTGTATAAGCGGGGGAACGCCCAATAAATATTAAAAAAATTACACTAAAAATGTAATTAAATTCATCTTTTATGAAATAACTTTCTTACTTTATAATAATATTCTTATATTTATAACACCAACCAACACCCTTAAAGCTATGAAAACCACTGTTTTCATGATGTTCTTGCTGTATTCATTAAGTATGTTTAGTCAAGAAACATCCTGTACCGATTTTGTTACTGGTACGTTTAAATATGATAATGTAGCCTATTCTGATTGGATAATTACACGAACTGCTACTGAGCAAATTGAAATTAATAATGCTACTGGATTAGTGATTCACAACGCGGTACATTGGCAATCTGCCTGCGAGTTTACGCTTACTTGCACTAAGGTATCTCAAGATGCTTACACACAAGCAATTGGTGCTGTTTTTGAAATTATAATATCACAAACTTCTAAGGGCAATTACACTTGTATTATGAAGCAAAATCATATACAAGCAAACGATATGGTTTTTAAAATGATTAAAATCGATTAGTTTTGTTGAGAATTTGGGGCTTAATAAAATGCCTCTATTTAGCTAATTAACTTCTTAATTATTAGACGTGTTGGCAAAATAGCCTTGGTATGCTCTATACTTGGACCTGCAACCCAAACTGTTTTGTACGTTGCTTTTGTGGCTGCGTTTTTAGTAGCATTCATGCCTATAGAAAACCGAATCATTTTAACCCATTTTTTTAAGGTTCTATTTTTATTAAGCAGGTTTTCTATCCATGTAGATTTTGTTCCTATTTTCTGTACGTAAGGGGTATTTATTACAGTACATGGTGTACCTGAAATACGCTCGGTCATTACAATATCTTCTGCCCCATAGTCTACACAGGCTTGTTTATAATCGTTAGTAACCTCGGCTTCTAATGATGCGATAAACGGACTACCAACGGAAACACCCTGTGCGCCATAACCTAGCATGGTGTCAATATCTGCCTTACAGCCTACACCGCCAGCAGAAATTACAGGAATTTTACAGTTTTTACTCAAATCACCTATCAGTTGTTCTGGGGCTATATTACCTCGATGTCCGCCTGCTTTATTATTAACCGCTATAATTGCATCTGCACCCAAAGCTTCAACTTTCTTGGCAAATCTCAAGTCAGTAACATCACAAAACACCTTAATACCTGCTTTATGTGCCTGATTAATAGTTTCTTCAGGGCTTCCTAAAGAAGTTATGATAAAATCGCAACCTTCTTCGCAAATAACTTCTAACTGCCCTTTATATTTTACATTTGATTTGTTTACTATTAAATTAAACCCAAAAGAACCACCTTTAGGTTTTGCAGCTTTTAATTCTCGCAACGCAAATCTTAGTTCATCTAAAGTTCTATAGTTTAATGCTGGAATACAACCTGCTATACCGCCATACATGGCCTCTTTAACCATAGCAACATTAGACACTAAAAACATTGGTGCTTGTATAATGGGATATTTTATATGTAAAAGTTGCGTGAGTGCTGTATCCATATTTAAAAATAGTATTTTAAAACAAATATAACAAATATTATGCATGCATAATAAATTACAACCTACACATCGTTAAACTGATAGTATCCTGTTTTTAAATAAGCTCCTTCAGTAAAGCCAATAGGATGATCTATATCGTGTTGGGTTTTAAGCTTTAGGGTAAATGGCCTTTGTTTTGAAGATAACACTTGGGCATTAATATCATAGAATGTTTGCGCTATAACTCTAGAGGAACACGATGCCAAAACCAATAATCCGTTTTTAGCAGTAAGTTGTGCTCCTAATTCAGCCAACTGCGCGTACTTTCGTTTGGCTAATTCTACTTCAGAAGCTTGTTTTGCAAAACTTGGTGGGTCTATAACTACTACATCAAAAGTTATATGAGATGCTATTAGTTTTTTCAATTCTTTAAAGGCATCACCCGCTATGGTTTTATGAATGCCTGTGTATGAATTTAATTTACCATTATTTACAGCTATTTCTAAAGCTTGCTTACTAATATCTAAACTTGTAACTTCTGTTGCATTATTAGCAAGCGCATGTACCGAAAACCCACCAGCATACGAAAACACATCTAAAACTGTTTTGCCTTTACTCCACTCGCCTACTTTTTTTCTATTGGCGCGATGGTCTAAGAAATAACCAGTTTTATGTCCCTTAATAACGTTGGCTGAAAAATTAACACCATGTTCAATAAAGGTTACAACTTCATTTTCTAAAGTTCCGTAAACAACATCACCATTTTTTAATTGATGTACTTTAGATTGCTCTAAATTTCTACTTAAACGCAATACTATGGTTTTTGCTTTGCATATTTTTTGTAGATGTTCTAAAATAGCCTGTAAATAGGGCAACCAAATTTCAGAATAAATTTTTACTACCAAAACCGATGCATACACATCAGCTATCAACCCTGGAAAACCATCGTTTTCACCAAATAATAAGCGATAACTGTTAGTATTTGTATCTAATAAGGGGGTTCGCTTATTAAAAGCGTTTTCAATTTTATTGCCAAAAAAATTCGAATTGATTTCTACTTTTTCGATACCAGAATACAACATTTTGATTCGAATTGGTGAATTGGCATCATACAGACCTAAACCAATAACCCTATTTTTATTCTTACTGAATATAATAGCTAAATCACCAGAACGTGCATCCTGGTTTACTTTAGTGATATTGTTTGAAAAAACCCATGGGTGATTTTGAGCTACAAATTGCTCGCCTTTAGCATTTAGTTTAATTGCCAGACGCTTAGGTTTATAATTTGCTTTTATTTTATTAGAAAAAATCAATACTAAAATTTATAGACATCTATTACCACAATGTTTAGTTGTGTAATGTGGCGTAAAATTAGTTGTATTAATTTTAATTGAAGTATTTAAACAAAAAAAGGTTAGTGAATCACTAACCTTTTTTGAGAGACTGTATTATAAAGTATTCTTACTCTTTAATAAATTTAAATGAAGAACCACTTTCTAAAACAAGAAAATACATACCTGCAGATAACCTAGATACATCAACAGAATTAAAATCCCCCGTTATTGCTCTTGTATCTAAAAGTTTACCATGAACATCGTATATATGTGCTTCCTTATCAGTGATATTAGCTCTAATATTGATAGCTAAACGTGCTGGGTTTGGATATACTGAAGCATTAGCTTTATTAAAATCACTACTTGACAATGTAGCATTAGCATTTAAAGTTAAATCATCAATAAAAAAAGAATAAGCGCCACTAGTAGGCTCAGCAGGATTAAACTGTAAGGTAGGATAAACTCCAGATCCACCATTAGATGTTGTTAAGTTAGCTTCAACTAACTGCCAATCACCATTTCCTGTATAAGTAACATCGCCACCATGAAAAGGTTCAGCATTAGGATCGCTGTTTGCTGCTTGAATGTTTACGCTAGTATTATTTTGAGCAGAGCGCATTAAAAAAGAGAAAAATGGTTCAGCATTAAGATCAAAATTATTTCTAAAGATAATTCTGTAAGAACCAAATCCATCATTAGTAACATTAACGTTTACCTCTCTAACTCTAGCAGAACCATTTGTGGCATCAACTGAAGGGTTTGCTTCATAAGGAGGATTCGAAAATCTATTGTTTCCATTAGTTACTCTACCAAAACTAAAATCGTTAGATACTTCACCTGTATCTGGATCGAAAGATTGGTTCTCAAAATCAAGCAATAAGCTCTGGGCAAATGTAGCACCAGTAAATAATAGTAATAAAATAATTGTAATTTTTTTCATATTAATAAGGTTTTATAATGAATTAATTCCAATACATGTTAGTTAACAAAATTGGCTATAGCTAATATATCATCATATTACGTTGTGTTTTATAACAAATAAAGCATTTAGTGTAATTATAACGTCTTATTAGTAGAAAGTTGACTAAAACAATTCTTTTTGAAGTATAAATCCTACCAAATCAAGACGTTATATAAATATTAGCCATACAATGTAAAGAACATGTATTTGTAGTTTGTTATTTAGAATTCATTTGACTTGAAAGTTTTAAACTAAAATACAATGTATTTTATAATAATTTAATTAAATGAGTTAGTGGTATTAAACACTAAAATCACTGAATTTTTGATTAGATATTTAATAAAACTTTCATTTTTAATTACAATTACTACCTTTGTAATTATAATTTAACCTACGATTATGGAAAATATATTGCTTTTTGGAGCATCTGGTCATTCAAAAATGATTATAGATATCATTCAAAAAAACAATACGCTAAACCTACTTGGGTTTATTGATAGTTTTAAAGCTATAGGAGAATCGGTTTATGGATTTGAAGTTTTAGGAAATGAATCTCACTTAAGTACCATTGTAGAAAAGCATAATATTACAGGAATAATAATTGGTATTGGAGATAATAGCGCAAGACTTAAAGTAAAAAAACAAATTGAAAGCTTAGTCCCAGAGCTCAAATTCTTATCGGTTATTCATCCTAACGCAATAATTGCTAGTGACGTAATTATACCTGAAGGTACCGTAATAATGTCTGGAGCTATTGTAAATGCTGATGCTAAAGTTGGCAAATTTTGTATTTTAAACACAAAGTCATCTCTAGGTCATGATAGCGTGTTAGAAGATTTTGCGAGTTTAGCCTCTGGTGTTACTATTGGAGGTAATGTAAAAATAGGCCATAGTTCAGCAATATGCCTATCAGCTTCAATTATTCCAGGAGTTGTTATTGGTAAAAATACAGTTATTGGTACAGGTGCTATCGTATTAAAGTCTGTAGGAGATAATCTTATAGCCTATGGAAATCCTGCCAAAGTTATTAGAGAACGCCCATCAAATGGTAAATACTTAGGGTAATTCAATCTTTATAATACTCATTAACAATTTGTCTGCGTTTTCCAGACGATAGTAATGGTATTTCATTAACATAGTTCACTTTTATAACAGCATCGTCGCCTAAATAGTTCTTAAATTCAATAGCTATGGCATTTTCATCTACTTTTTCTGAAGTATTAAGATTTACATGATACTCTTTTTTAGTTTTTTGTACGAACTGTACTTGTTTAAAATCTCCGTATTTAAACAATTTATATGCAATATGTGAGCTTACTATTTGCCCATTGGTGTCGTAGAGCGCGTCTATTTTTCTTCCTAAAACTTTACTTAGGTAAGGCACGCCATGAGCATCTAGTTCCATAACACCAATATCCCCAGTGTCATAGCGTATTAAAGGTGTAGCGTAATTTTTTAAATCGGTTAAAATAATTCTTCCCAAATTACCATGTTCCAAACGAACATCTGTTTTTAAATCCAATATCTCAATAAAATAGCTAGAATGGTTTATTTTGAATTTAGTACCACTGAGTACTGTTTGCTGTGCTATAATTCCGTTCTCATTATTTGAATATCTAGACAACGGTTTAACTTTAAAGTAGGCTTCAATCTGTTTTCTAATATCATCAGTGAGTGCCTCAGAAATTGTTATTATCGCTTTTGGCTTAAAAGTTATAGGGTTGTGGGGTAATTTATCTAAATACCTAAACATTTTTTTGAATACAGATACATAACTAACAATACTTAAATTAGTTTTACTAGCATTTAGTTTTTTTATGTGGTACATAATATCCTCAAATTCAAAACTATAAACATTAATAGGGCGTATGTTTTTTACAAAAAGATTAAGTTTAAGTTTAAACTTTAAAACGTCTGGCCATATTTTAATGTATATTAATTTTTCGCCAATAGAGTAACCACATTTAGAATAAAAATAGATATTATCTGCAATGTTATGTAGTACTTTATTATGATCTTGATATACGTAAAATGGTGTACCTGTTGAACCACTAGTAAAAATCTTTTTACGTGTTTTTGTAGTGAATGATTTGGATAAGAATAAGGCTAAATTATCTCTAATTATATTTTTATTCACTACAGGATAATCTAATACGTTTAAGGTCTCAATATTTTCATAATATGCGGTGGTAGTTTTTGCATGCTTTAAAAGTAGATGCAATTCTGCTTTATGATATGTATTGTAGGTATCGCCATCATTAATTTTAGATATCTTGTATAATCGTTTCTTTATTGGTGATTTTCGTAAAACATCTAAACCCCAAAATATTCTAGCTCTGATATTTAAATTCATTCTTGATGATTATAGCGTGAGATAAATCTAACCAAATTTTAGCTTACTTTACTTATAAACATGAAAAAAGCGCAATCAAATACATGATTGCGCTTTTGCTTTATATAATTACTAACCAAGCAGGAATGGTCTATTACTTCACTTCCTCAAAATCTACATCTTCAACATCATTACCTTCTGCTGTATCTGCTCCTGCGCTAGCATCTGGTCCTGGTTGCGCCCCGCCTGCTTGTTGTGCATCTGCAGCCTGTGCTTTGTAAATTTCTTCACTAGCCGTTTTCCAAATCTCATTAAGGTTATCTAAAGCAGGTTGAATTAATGCTAAATCTTTAGTTTCAAATTGCTTTTTCAATTCTGCTAAAGCTTCTTCTATCTTAGATTTATTATCTGCTGATAATTTATCTCCAGACTCTTCTAATAATTTTTCTGTTTGAAAAATCATAGAATCTGCCTCATTTAATTTTTGAGCATTTTCTGCGGCTGTTTTGTCTGCTTCTGCATTTGCCTCGGCATCAGCTTTCATTTTTTGGATTTCTTCTTCAGTCAATCCAGAAGATGCTTCAATTCTTATATCTTGTTTCTTACCAGTAGCTTTATCTTCTGCAGATACCTTAATAATACCATTCGCATCAATATCAAACGTTACCTCAATTTGTGGTGTGCCGCGTCTTGCTGGTGGGATACCATCTAAATGAAAACGACCGATAGTTTTATTATCTGCAGCCATAGCACGCTCACCTTGTAATACGTGAATTTCTACCGATGGTTGATTGTCTGCCGCTGTAGAGAATACTTGCGATTTCTTGGTAGGAATCGTTGTATTTGCTTCAATTAACTTAGTAAATACATTACCCATAGTTTCAATACCAAGAGATAATGGCGTTACATCTAAAAGTAATACGTCCTTAACATCACCAGTTAAAACACCTCCTTGTATACCAGCACCTAAAGATACTACTTCATCAGGGTTTACACCTTTACTTGGTGCTTTCCCAAAGAATTTTTCAACAGCTTCTTGTACAGCAGGAATACGTGTAGAACCACCTACTAATATAACTTCATCAATGTCACTCTTACTTAAACCAGCTGCTTTTAAAGCAGACTCACATGGCTCTATAGTACGTTTTACCAAATCGTCAATTAACTGCTCAAATTTAGAACGTGTTAATGTTCGTACTAAGTGTTTTGGTCCGCTAGCAGTAGCCGTAATGTAAGGCAAGTTAATTTCAGTTTGTGCAGAAGATGATAATTCAATCTTAGCCTTTTCAGCAGCTTCCTTTAAACGTTGTAAAGACATTGGGTCTTGTCTCAAGTCCATAGACTCTTCAGCATTAAACTCATCAGCTAACCAATTGATGATTTTTTCATCTACATCATCACCACCTAAGTGCGTATCACCATCTGTAGATAATACCTCAAACACACCATCACCTAACTCAAGTATAGATACATCGTGCGTACCACCACCAAAGTCAAAAACCACTATCTTTTGGTCCGTTCCTTTTTTGTCCATACCATAAGCCAATGCCGCAGCAGTAGGCTCATTAATAATACGCTCTACTTTTAAGCCAGCAATTTCACCAGCTTCTTTAGTAGCCTGTCTTTGCGAATCATTAAAATAAGCAGGCACAGTAATTACCGCTCTACTTACATCTGTTCCCAAATAGTCCTCGGCAGTTTTCTTCATTTTTTGAAGAATCATTGCACTTAATTCTTGTGGTGTGTATAATCTACCATCAATATCTACTCTTGGCGTATCATTATCACCTTTTACTACTTTGTAAGGTACACGTTCTGCCTCGTTTTTAGATTCAGAATATTTGTTACCCATAAAACGTTTAATAGAATAAACTGTTTTAGTAGGGTTTGTTACCGCTTGTCGTTTTGCAGGATCACCAACTTTAATCTCTCCACCTTCTACAAATGCAATCACAGACGGCGTGGTACGTTTACCTTCCGCATTTGGTATTACAACAGGATCGTTACCCTCCATTACCGAAACGCAAGAGTTAGTTGTTCCTAAATCGATTCCAATAATTTTACTCATAATATATTTTTTATTGTGTTGAATGTTCATTTTAAATTCGATTAGTGATAGTCAATCATTATGCCATGACAAGAAATATGACATGATGTCATAAATTTATATTAAACATTAATAAAATAATAATCACTTTGGTATATCATTTGATTACATAATTATAAATCCTAATAATTATGAAACGTATTTTATCTTTTATTGCAGTATTCGCCTTATTATTTACATCTTGTACTGGCCCACAAGGTCCTCCTGGGTTTGACGGTTTTGATGGTATTAATGGTAGTAATGGGCAAGATGGAGGTCTTATTGTGGCTTCTGCTTTTGAAATTGAAGTTGATTTTAATGCTGATAATAATTATGAGTTTACAGAATCTTATGGTTTTGAAGTGCTACCATCTGATGTAACTTTAGTTTATATTGAATGGGAAAACGATGATGGTGAACCTATTTGGAGATTATTATCACAAACCGAATATTTTGACAATGGCGTTTTGGTTTATAATTACGATTTTACGCAACAAGATGTTAGATTCTTCCTAGATGGAACAATAGATTTTAATACTTTAGATGCTACTTTTACCCAAAATCAAGTATTTAGAGTAGTAGTTGTTCCTGCTGACAATATTGATGGACTTGACACATCAAACTTTGATTTAATGATGGATACCAATGCCATTAAGTCGTTTGTTATAAGATAAAATATATACCGAATAGGCAGAAACACTAATACAGATAATTAAAGCATTTTCATCAATTTGAAAATGCTTTTTTATTTTACAAAAACTTAAAAGTTAAAAGTTCTATTTGATATATTTGTAAACTACAACGTTTGCGTAATTATGGAATGTATTTCTGTTTTCGATATGCTAAAAATAGGTATTGGCCCTTCAAGTTCGCATACCCTCGGACCATGGCGCGCTGCAGAACGTTGGATAGACGAACTTAAAGCGGCGGATAAATTCCAAAATGTTGAAAAAATTACGGTTAATCTCTACGGTTCATTATCCTTAACAGGAAAAGGACACGCCACAGACTACGCCGTTATGTTAGGACTAAGCGGAAAAGACCCTGAAACCATCCCTACAGATGGCATTGAAAGCACCGTAACACTCATAAAGGAAAATCATATTTTGAATTTTGGAGGAGAAATTCAACTAACCTTCAACCCGAAAACAGATATCATATTCAATAAAAAATTTTTACCATTTCATGCCAATGGTATGAGTTTTACAGCAGTAATAAAAGGTAAAGAAACTACTTCAAAATTTTACTCAATAGGTGGCGGGTTTGTAGTAAAAGAAGCTCTTAAAAATGCAAAACGGAATTTCGAAATAAAATGCACATTCCCCTACCCAATTGATAAAGGCGCAGATTTGTTGCAATTTTGTAAGCAACTTAACAAATCCGTTTCAGAAGTGGTACTGTGTAACGAAACATCAATTCGGTCTTCAAAAGAAATAGATACAGAACTGCAACGCATTTGGGACACCATGCTAGAATGTATGTATATAGGTTGCCATACAGAAGGCACGTTACCCGGTGGTTTAGATGTAAGGCGTCGCGCATACGATATCTATCAAAATATAAAAGGAAAAAAAGCCTACAGTAATCCTGTAGAATGGGTTTACGCCATACGCGATACCGAAGTTAAATTTCGCCAAATACTAAAATGGGTAAGCTGTTTTGCTTTAGCAGTAAACGAGGTAAATGCCTCATTAGGGCGTGTTGTTACTGCACCAACTAATGGGAGTGCGGGTGTAATTCCTGCGGTTTTAATGTATTACTTAGTTATTGAAAACCATGATGGTAATTTCGAGGATATTAAACGTTTTCTTTTAGTGGCTGGAGAAATTGGTAGTATTTTTAAAAAAGGTGCCACAATTAGTGCTGCAATGGGTGGTTGTCAAGCAGAAATTGGAGTGTCTTCAGCTATGGCTGCAGGGGCACTTTGTGAACTTTTAGGTGGCACACCAGAACAAGTGTTGGTTGCTGCCGAAATAGCCATGGAACACCACTTGGGCCTAACCTGCGACCCTATTGGTGGTTTGGTGCAAATACCGTGCATTGAGCGTAATGCTATGGGAGCCATAAAAGCAATTAACGCATCAGAATTGGCGTTAGATACCTCTCCAGAACATGTAAAAGTGCCCCTAGACAAAGTAGTGAGTACCATGTGGGAAACTGCAAAAGATATGAATACCAAATACAAAGAAACCTCAACAGGTGGTTTAGCCGTTGGTGTACATTTATCAGATTGCTAGTCCAAATTGACTGATTCACAATAAATTACACACATACAGCGTTAAATTTTCATCAAAACACAAAAAACCTCGATAAAACGATAAATGAATATGTAACTTATCGAAAAAACTATCTAATTATCGGTTATTTGTTTATATTTGAGTGTATTAAGACGTAAAAAACTTACAAAAAAGCTTATTCAACTATAAAATCATGAAAACATATCTACTCTTTATACTTTCATGCTTAACAATTAGTGGTCATGCTCAAAATTACAGAGACTATTTAGGTGCAGGCCACAGCAAAGGTATTACTGTAACCTCTAGTAGTCAACAACAAAAAACAGACTGGAGAGAAAGTGCAAATGCCATTAACACTATAAATGGTGAAGGATTAGATGGACGATTATTAGAAACGTCACGTTTTTTAGCCCAAGCTACTTTTGGCACCGATTTAGAGTATATTAAAACAGTATCAGAAATAAATTTTGAAGATTGGATAGACAATCAATTTAGTATAGACTCGCAACCCCTACAACAATTATCTCAAGATATTTATGCTGAGGCTAAACAAATTCATATATCCAACGGTGGAAATGCTGATGATTTTGATAATCTCAACTGGCAGTATTTTATGTATGCTTGGTGGCAAAGTAATATTAACAACCAAGACCTACTACGCCAAAGAATCGCCCTAGCATTGAGCGAAATTTTGGTTATTTCTAGAGAATCCAATTTATCGGGTTATGGTGTTGGTTTAGCAGATTACTACGATGTTTTAAAAGATAACGCTTTTGGGAATTTTAAAAATTTACTTAAAGATGTTACAATGCATCCTATGATGGGTGTGTATTTAAGTCATTATAACAACCCAAAAAGTATTCCAGAGAGAAACATTCATCCTGATGAAAATTATGCACGAGAAATTATGCAATTATTTACCATTGGGCTTTACGAGTTAAACCAAAACGGCACCTATATTTTAGATGGAGATGGTAATCGCATTCCAACTTATGATAATGACGATATAAAAGAATTTGCCAAAGTATTCACAGGACTAGGACCTGCCGATGTAGAAGATTTTTCAGATAGAACACCTCGATTTGGCTTAGGACACTATCAAGCCAGAAAAGATATACCAATGCTAATGTATGATGAATGGCACGAACCTGGATCTAAACAATTATTAAATGGCTATACCATACCTGGTGGCCAATCGGGCATGCAAGATATAGATGCTGCTATAGATCATCTCTTCAATCATAAAAACACAGCACCGTTTATTTCAAAACGTTTAATTCAGCAATTGGTAAAATCAAACCCTTCACCTGGTTATATATCGCGCGTAAGTGCTGCATTTAATAATACAAAAGGTGTTAGAGGTAATATGAAAGCTGTAGTTAAAGCCATTCTTTTAGATGAAGAAGCTAGAAGTTGTAGCTGGATTGAAAACCCAACAAGTGGAAAAATGATTGAACCCATGATGCGCTATTTCAATGTAGTGCGACAAATAGATTTGGATAATGACGACAATCGTTTTTGGAACAACGGATTTGATTTTTATAGGAATACAGGACAAGCACCGTTATCTGCACCAAGCGTATTTAACTTTTTTCTACCAGATTACGTTCCAAATAGTGCGTTTGCGTCTGCAAATATCGTAGCTCCAGAATTTCAAATTCACGATACGGCAACTAGTATTAATTATTTAAATCAGGTGGATGCATGGACCAATTTGCGTTGGTATGAAGTATTACGCACTTGGGGTTTAGAGCTAGAAGGCACACCTTTAGATTTTGAAGGCTTAAAATACTATGCAAAAGATAGCGAAGTTTTAATTAATCAATTAGACAAACTGTTTACCCGTGGCCAACTTTCAGAAGACACAAAACAAACTATTGTAACTGCTGTTGATGGTATAACTAGAGGATGGAATGATGATACTACGCAAGCCGACTTAAGAGTAAAAATGGCGCTATATCTTTTAATGATTAGTCCAGATTATGTGATACTTAAATAAAACCTATGACGAAGAAAAAAAACACAATGTCTAGAAGAAAGTTTTTAGGAAACTCGTGTGCTGCACTGGGTTATACTACTTTATTTTCTTCTTTAATCAACTTAAAGGCAATGGCAGCTGCGGCAACTGATAATTCGTCTATTATTACTACATATGGCGGAGATTATAAAGCTTTAGTTTGTTTGATGTTAAGTGGCGGAAACGATTCCTTTAATATGCTAATTCCTAAAGGGAACATAGAATACAACGAGTATGCGACATCGCGCTCTAACTTAGCGATTCCGCAAAACGATATTTTACAAATAAACCCAAATACAAGTGATGGTAGAGTTTTTGGTTTACATCCACAACTTGCTGATATGCAACAAATGTTTGAGGGTGGTAATTTAGCATTCTTAGCTAATGTTGGTACTTTAATTGAGCCTTCTACTAAAAGTGATATTAGAAATAACTTAGTTAAAACACCACTTGGGTTGTTTTCACATTCTGATCAATCACAGCAATGGCAAACTGGTAATCCAGCAGAACGCTCAAATATTGGTTGGGGTGGCAAAATTGCAGATTTGGTACAATCTATGAATTCTAGTGATGAAATATCTATGAATATTTCGCTTCGTGGTGCAAATATTTTTCAGCGAGGCGATCAAATCACACCTTATGCCATAAAACGATCAGGTAGTGTAGGTATAAATGGTTATGGTCGCAACGGTTTTTTTAACGAATTGAAAACCCAAGCGCTAAACTCAATGCTGGAAAAAGACTATCAAGATATTTATAAAAACACTTATAAAAACACAATTAAAACCTCTAATGATGCCAATTTAGCATTTCAATCTGCTGTAGATGGTATACAGGAGTTTGTAACACCGCTACCAGAAGATAACAATCTAGCAGAGCAATTAAGAATGGTTGCTAAAACCATTGGTGCTAGAGATACACTTGGTTTTTCTAGGCAAATTTTCTTTGTAGAAATTGGCGGTTTTGATAATCATGATGAATTGCTTATCAATCATGGTGAAAATTTAAAAGAAGTAAATGATGCCTTAAGCTATTTTAATAGTTTGATGTTCGAATTAAATATGAACGATTGTGTCACTACATTTAGTGTTTCGGATTTTTCTAGAACATTAACATCAAACGGTAACGGTACAGACCATGCTTGGGGCGGAAACGCTTTTATGATGGGAGGTGCTGTAAACGGTAGAGAAATATACGGAGACTATCCTACACTTGCCTTAGATAGTGATTTAGATTTAAGGAGTGGTGTATTGGTACCTACCACTGCTGCAGATTTATACATGGCAGAATTGGCACTTTGGTTTGGTGTTTCGGCATCAGATTTAAATACTATTTTACCCAATTTATCTAATTTTTATGACACAAACAGTGGTGCTTCACCATTAGGTTTTATGAATATAACATGATGAAAAACGTTTATCTATACATAATATTATTTTTTGCTTTTGGATTGCAAACACTAGGTGCGCAGTGTTATCCAGACAGACACAGCACCAATTGGTTTGACGGTTGGGTATCTTGTGAACCATCACAAAACCCCATTTCATCTTATGGTGAAACGCATTGGATTATGTACGATTTAGGATATGATTACGTACTTAACGAAACACAATTTTGGAATAGCAACGCTCCTAAACATTTAGATTACGGTATTAATGAGTTTAACATCGATTATTCTTTAGATGGCGTAACATGGGATAATTTAGGCACTTTTAATATAGAACAAGCTACTGGTGCTTCAACATACCAAGGTATGGAAGGCCCTAACTTTAATGCTTCAAAAGCAAGATTTGTATTAATTACAGCAAATTCAAATTTTGGTGGAGATTGTTTTGGTTTAAGTGAATTAAAAATTTCTATTACCGACCCATTCATCGTGGTTGAAGAAGAAGATGGTTATAATGCATCAGTATATCCTAATCCGTTTGTAAACGACGTTAATCTTAGAGTGGTAAGTTTATCACAATCTGAACCTGTAGATTTTGTGCTTTATGATATCATGGGGCGCGCTATAACTTCTGGTAATATTACCATTTCAGAAGATAATCAAAATTACAAACTCCCTATTAATGGTTACAATTTATCAGTAGGTATTTATATTTTAACAACCAATCAAAACGGCAACGAAAAGTCTTTTAAAATTATTAAAAGAGAATAATTTTTAGTTAATAAAAAAGTCAAGAACACTGGTGTTCTTGACTTTTTAAATTATTTATAACTAAGGTGTTACGTTTAAATATTTAAACTTTTTATTTATTGATTTCTAGGTAACCCTATTTGTGTGCCTATCACGCTACCATCTGGTTGCGTAATTACCGGACAGTTGATGATTGCGCCTGTAGCTGTTAACAAATTAGATAACGAATTTGCTAAAGGCTCTTGGTTAAGGTTTCCTCTAAAAGGAATTAAAATACCTTGCTCTAATAACGTGTTAATTTGATCAAAACTTGTTAAAATTGGACGTTCATCAGCAGGTACAGTAAACTCTGTAATGTGAGCATCCCACATTGGCGAATATCTAGAATCACTAGGGTCTATTGGAAATGTATTTGTAGGATCTTGCACTTGGCGATCGCTTAAAGACGCAGTATTTAAACCTTGTACGCCTTGCCCGTCTCCAGTATCAACAGTTCTTCCATTTGCAGTTGGGCTAAATGGTAGCATTGAGCCGCCTGGAAACAAACCAAAAGCAGGTAAGTTATTTAGTTTAGGAGCAAATACCCCAAGTTCTATAGCTGCAGGTGCAGGATCGGAAGTATCAGTTACAATATGAAAATAATAAGGTCTATCATCATGCCATCCGTCTAAAAGCTGCATTACTACTGATGCTTGATCTGGTGCAAAATTAGGGTTATTTAAATCGTCTTCCTGTGCTTGACTGTTACCATCAGGATGAGGTATTCTGTCATGAATTCCTGTGCTGTTAGCCACTAATTGCGCATTAATTACAATATTAGTATCTGGTAATACAACAAACGAAGACCAATTATCATCTGCTATGGCGCCAGGGTTAACTTCAGCTGGAGGAAATCCTACTAACATACCATCCTCAGAAGGTCCGCCTGCAATTAATGAGCGTTTAGGTGAAAAATCTACAGACCCTTCAAAAACTAGCCTACCGTCCTCAGTCCATTGTGAGTCTTGTTCACCTCCAGAACCTATAGCTGCTGCCATTCTTGGTGCGAAAATAACACCTAAGTCTCTTGCTAAATTAGCGTCTGATGCTTCAGTTATTACATAATACGCCTCTCTTTGACTGCCATCTGGTAAGGTTTCCCATCCTCTAAACATAGGGAATCTAGCAGTTGGCCCTTGTGGTACAACGCTTCTATCTACTCTAAAATCAATACCTAAAACACTAGGTAAAAACACATTTTGAGCACTAGTAAATGTTAATGCAGGGTTTGATACATCAAAAGGTGTTCCGCCGTCTGCTCGTATACTATTTAACAAAAGTTCTGCTGCTGTAGGAGTTTCTTCAATAAGTATAGTATCGCCATCATCATTAATATCGCAAGACGTTAGGCCTAAAACTGCCAATAATATGGCTGCGGTGGTATTTCTAAAATTTTTCATTTTTATATATTTTTTTGTTTAAATTATTTTGGATGAATTACAATGTAGCTGGTTTGCTTTTTTATATAATTCTATCGATTAAAAATCACTATGTTTTGGCCAAAACGGAGTAATAAAATGTCAAGAAAATTAGTATCATTTTTTTCTGAATTCTCAACACAGAGTTAGTAGAAAGCTTATACTTTACTTACAACACAATTTTAAAATCAAAACAAAAGACCAACAAAAAAATTAAACAAAAACCTAATAATCAAGTATTTATGATTTTCAATAATTTCAAAAAAACTTAATTTTAACAAAATTTTATGTTTTATGCTTTTGATATCAAAACTTAGGCAGACCGCTTAATGTTAGCTGGCTAACATTAAAAGGTTACAATGTTAAAAAGCAAAATGACGTTTTGAGGTAAAACAGTCAATATTTAAATGGTATAAAATTGAATATACGTTGTACTATTTTTTTAAAAATAAAATTGACTACAATCTTCATAGAATAATTTTACCTACAATAGCTTTATTTACTATTTTTACCAGCAATCAAAAATTGATAACACATGTCTACTGCTAAAAAAGAATATAAGCGCGTTACCGTAAAATCACTTGTTGATATGAAATCTACTGGCGAAAAAATATCTATGCTTACCGCTTATGATTACACCATGGCCAAAATTGTAGATAGTGCTGGTGTTGATGTGATATTGGTAGGTGATTCTGCAAGTAACGTTATGGCAGGCCATGAAACTACGTTGCCTATAACTTTAGATCAAATGATTTATCATGCATCATCGGTAGTTAGAGCCATCGACAGAGCTCTTATTGTGGTAGATTTACCTTTTGGAAGTTACCAAAGTGATCCTAAAGAAGCATTGCGTTCTGCCATTAGAATTATGAAAGAAAGCGGCGCACATTCTGTAAAGCTAGAAGGTGGCAAAGAAATAAAAGAATCTATTAAGCGAATTTTAAATGCTGGTATTCCAGTAATGGGCCACTTAGGTTTAACACCTCAATCTATATATAAATTTGGAACGTATACGGTGCGTGCTAAAGAAGAACAAGAAGCTGAACAACTTATAGAAGATGCCAAAATGCTAGAAAAATTAGGATGTTTTGGTATTGTATTAGAAAAAATTCCTGCGAAGTTAGCAGAACAAGTGGCAAAAAGCGTGAGTATTCCTATTATAGGAATTGGAGCTGGTGCTGGTGTAGACGGACAAGTATTAGTATTACACGATATGATTGGGATGACGCATGAATTTAACCCAAGGTTTTTACGTCGTTATTTAAACTTATATGAAGAAATGAGTGGCGCGATCTCTCAATATGTTGATGATGTAAAATCGCAAGATTTTCCTAATGAGAATGAACAATATTAAGTTTTCAATCTCAATAAGCAGTACATGTCATTGTTTTTAATCATAGCGCCTTAGCGCTTTTGAGACAGTAATATCAATACTAAAGGTTCGTGTCAAAAAAAATACTTTCAAATCAAAACAATCTTCTTGTGCTTTATGAAGATAATCACATTATTATTGTAAACAAACGCGCAGGTGACATTGTTCAAGGCGATAAAACTGGCGATACACCGCTTAGTGATGTGGTAAAAGCCTATATTAAGGAGAAATATAACAAACCTGGAAATGTGTATTTAGGCACTGTACATCGTTTGGATAGACCAACGTCTGGCATTGTTATTTTTGCAAAAACCAGTAAAGTGCTTCCAAGATTAAATAAACTCTTTGTATCAAAAGACATAAAAAAAACGTATTGGGCTGTTGTAAAGCAGGCGCCTGCACAACAAGAAGACACACTTACGC
The DNA here is from genome assembly GCA_937923515.1 of uncultured Flavobacteriaceae bacterium. Lineage (GTDB taxonomy): Bacteria > Bacteroidota > Bacteroidia > Flavobacteriales > Flavobacteriaceae > Jejuia. The sequence goes on along the minus strand of CALDUF010000027.1, from coordinate 18,066 downwards.
ATTGGTTAAAAAAGAATCCTAAAAACAACAAATCTTACGCACATAGTAAAGAGGTAAAAGACAGTAAAAAAGCAATACTGCATTACAAAACCTTAAAAACCTTAGATAATTACACATTATTAGAAGTACAGCTGGAAACAGGGCGGCATCACCAAATTAGAACCCAACTCTCTAAAATTGGTAGCCCTATAAAAGGTGATTTAAAATATGGTTTTGACAGAAGTAATAAAGATGCTAGCATACATTTACACGCAAAACACATTGCTTTTGTACATCCTGTAAAAAAAGAAACACTATCGGTAAGTGCCCCACCACCAGGTGATCCTATTTGGAATGCATGCCTTTAATGTTTTATCTTTAAAGGATGAAATCAATCCCTGAAATAATAGCGTCCCAAAAAGCACACTTTTTAACCCAGAGTACAAAAGACGTATCGCAACGATTACAATTACTTAAAGCTTTAAAAGCTGAAATTATAAGTAAAGAGCAAGCTATATTAGACGCACTACACAGCGATTTTAAAAAATCTGCCTTTGAGACTTATATTAGTGAATTTGGTTTGGTAATCTCAGAATTAAATCTTGCGATAAAACATCTAAAAAAATGGGCTAAACCCAAACGCATTACATCATCTTTACTCACTTTTCCTTCTAAAGACTATATCTATAAGACGCCTTATGGCACCGTGCTTATAATTGCACCTTGGAATTATCCGTTTTTATTAGCCATGGAACCTCTAATTATGGCAATTGCAGCTGGAAATACTGTGGTATTAAAACCCAGTGAACTTACCCAAAACACATCTCAACTCATTACGCAAATTATAGAAGCCGTATTTGCTGAAAACACAGCGATATCTATTGAAGGTGGTGTTGAAACATCAACCGAATTATTAGCCCAAAACTGGGATTACATCTTTTTTACTGGCAGTACTAAGGTTGGTAAAATAGTAGCAAAAGCAGCTGCAGAACATCTTACACCGACAACATTAGAATTAGGTGGAAAATCGCCATGTATTGTTGACGACACTAGTAATTTAAAACTAGTAGCGCGCAGAGTGGTTTGGGGCAAATTATTTAATGGTGGGCAAACGTGTATTGCGCCAGATTATATGTTGGTAAAGTCGTCTATTAAAACCGCTATTGTTGAGGCTTTAATACATGAAATTGTAAAACGGTACGGAGATGACCCTAAATTATCACAGGACTTTCCAAGGATTATCAACTCAAAAAATATAGATAGATTAAAACGTTTGTTGCATGACGAAACCATCCTGTTTGGAGGTACCATAGATGTATCTCAAAATTATATTTCTCCAACGCTTATTGATGCTCCAAATATAGAAAACCCCATAATGCAAGAAGAAATTTTCGGACCTATTTTACCTATTATTACGTATGATACAGAAGAAGATATAGAAGCTATTATTTTACATAATGATACACCATTGTCGTTTTATATCTTTTCTAAAAATGAAACATTTATTAAAAACACTATTGAGAAATTCAGATTTGGTGGTGGTGTTATAAACGACGTATTGGTTCATTTTGGTAACGCTAAATTACCATTTGGCGGTATTGGTAACAGCGGCATAGGTAAATATCATGGCAAACATGGTTTTGATACATTTTCGCACGAACAAGCTATAATGAAACGTGGCACCTGGTTTGACCCTTCGTTTAGGTACGCACCGTATGATGGGAAAATAAGTTTGCTAAGAAAGGTATTTAAATTTTTAGGATGATATAAGTACGCCATAGTAAAGGTGTTTTAGCGTTTAAAGACAAGGTGTACCAAAAAGAAACATTAAAAAAATAATGAGATTCCTCCTTATAATCATGGGAACGCTAAAAGAAGTATCATATGATCAATTCTATATCAATCCAAAGGATAGTCCAACATTAATTCTACACCTTCATTAGGTTTTGAGTGCAAATTTAAAGTAGCTCCAATAAGTGCTGCTCTACTGCTCATATTAATTAACCCTGAACCCTTTTCAACCGTATCGGTATTAAAACCTTTACCATCATCTTTAGCTATTATGCGAATGTTAGAAGGTGTGTAATGTATTGTGAAATATAAATGTTTAGCTTCAGAATATTTTACAGAATTTGATAAAAACTCTTGAAGTATTCTAAAAACGATTATTTCATGATTTTTATCTTTAAACGAAACCCTATCGCCAGTAATCTTTAACTCCGCCGAAGTAAACTTCATACGTTTAAGACGATCTAATTCGTTTGTTATTGATTTTTCAAAACCTAGATTTAAAACCACATCATTATTAAGTGTTTTAGATAACGCACGCACTTCTTTTAAGCCATTACTTAAAGCTTCTGTAGTGTCTTTAAATTTATCTCTAACATCATCTGAAACCTGCATTTTCAAAATACTTAATTGCATGCTGGCAAAAGACAATAACTGCCCTACATTATCATGCAATTCCCAACCAATATTTTTTAAGGTTTGTTCTTGGGTTTCAGTTTGGGCTTTTACCATTTCCTCTTCAAATTCACGCTGCCGTTTAATTTTATCTAACAACAACTTATTTTTTCGTTTTTGAAACACTACAAAAAACACAATTACAAGCGATGTAATGATAACTAAAACTAGTATCATATAAACCAACATGTAACGCTCTGAGGCACTACTTACTATTCGTTCTCCGGTTTGCACCATATAAAAGCAAAGGTATAAGTTAGATACATAAATATATTAGCTGATAAATAAACGAAATTTCTTAATACTAAAAAATCCTTATCAAAATGCCCAATACCAACTTCGTATACAAAATACACATCGTAGAATGTAAGAGGTGTAATAATAAGCCACCAAACAAATATTGTAGCACTTATGTAAAAACTAATGGATTTGTAAAAATTTAAAATACGATCGCTATTCAATATTTCAACAAAATATAAAGCTACACACACCAAAATTATAAATGCCCCTAACAATTCTAATACTATAAAGTTACTAATAAAAAAGGCTGTCCAATTTAGTATGATGTAAGTAATTGAGAATATTAGATAACTATAGCTAAGAATTTTAATATAAGACTTATACTTTTGATTTTTGAGTACTAATCTATAGTAAAAACTAAAAAACATTATAGCCCCAATGCTCCAATATATATTAGACCACCAAAAATTTTTTTCGAACTTGGTACCAATTAAAAATTCTAAAGCTAGATTAGGTTTAACAAAAGAAGTGTAACTATTTAATGAATCACAAATAAATACTAATATTAGAAAATATATGAAATATCTAACACTTACACTTCTATACTTTTTGAATACACAAACACCTGTTAATGCAGCAAGAAGCTCTACAGAATATGTTAATAAGCTATAATGTTTTAATAAAAAGTCTATCACAAAAAATTAAGGAAAATCTTCGTGTCCTGTTCCACCTCTGTTCAATGGTGGCGCTCCTGTATCGCCTGGACCTTGTATATTCAAGTTTACAACACTGCCTTTAGATATTTTTTTAGTACCGATTGGTGCTATAAATAGCGTATTTCTGTTTTTAAGTTTTGGATTTGCATTCTTTCCGTAATTGGCCATATATACTCTTATACCTGTCATTTTAAATCCTAAGGTATCAGATTTAGCTTCGGCATAATCAAGATAGTCTCTAACGTCACTTAAAGTCCAAGATACATTAGTTGTTTTTTTCCTTGAGCCTTCTACTTCAAGTGTTGAATCTATTTCTGTTGCATTGTTTTTTTGCCAATTTTTAAAAAGTGTTGTTGCTTCTGCTACAGAAATCGTGTCTTTTGGTATTTTAACTTTAGCATCTAGAGTATGCATTTCGCCTGTTGGCCGTGGGCACAAATAATATGTTAATACTGCGCCAATAATAAAGCCTAGAATAATGGGTCCTAATTTTTTCATTTGTAATTGGTTGGTTAATAATAGCTTGTCTAAAATAGCAAAAAGTTTTAATTATGTGCGATTTTATTTAAATTATTACGACGGAAACCCGAGCATCTCCCCCATTCCAACGGTAAATAACCAGCAACCATATATGGCGTGTTCTATAGAAACTAATAACGTAGATGGTGTTTTATTATAAGTTAAAGCAAATAAAATTCCGCCTAAAAATGTTAATATTATAACTAAGGTATTTTTAAAAAATAAGTGCGCCAAAGCAAAAACAATAGCATTACTTAATATTAAAAATGTATTGTTTTTAAACAAACTATTATAACGTTTAAAATAAAAAGTACGATACACCAATTCTTGAGGGTAAACTGATAAGAACGTATAAACAAACAATATAAACACCCATAATTTTGGTTTGTGCAGCACTACATAAAACAAAGCTTTACTACTGGTTTGCCAAACAAATACAAATGTAATTAGTGCAATTATTAAAAACTTAATAGCTGTTGTTTTCCAAAACACCTTCCAATTTATAGTTTTAGCTATTTTAAATTTTTGGTGTTCTACTTTAAGTAATACATAAATAACATAGAAGAATCCTAATAATCCAATTCCTAATTTAATAAAAGGCGAATAATTTAAAGCAAAACTAACTGGTATCAGTATAAAAATGAGAAAGAACTCTGTAGCTTTATAAGTTAATGTTTGCATTAGAAACGGATAATATGGGTGTGTTTTACTTCGTTAATTACAAACATACTGTGTGTGCTCCCAATATGGTTAATATTTGTCAATTTTTTAACCATAAATGCTCTAAATGCTACCATGTCCTTAACAATTACTTTCAAAAGGTAATCGTAATCGCCACTTACGTGGTAACATTCCAAAACCTCTTCTAAACTATTTACTTCTTTTTCAAAACGTACTACAAACTCTTGACTGTGCTGTACGAGTTTAACGTGACAAAAAGCCACAAAGTTTCTGTTAACTTTTTGCTTATTTATTATGGCTGTATAGCCATTAATAAAGCCCTCCTTTTCTAGTTTTTTAATACGTTCGTAAACTGCGGTAACAGATAGTCCTAATTTATTTGAAAGTTCTTTATTGGTTTGCTTACTATCCTTTTGAAGGTATTCTAGTAGTGCTTTATCGGTTTTATCAAAAATCATAATTGAAAATTTTTCGTTACAACTCCCTTTATTACACAAAATACAAACAATACATCTAAATATATTAAATTATTTAGATTTATTTTCTACAAATTAAACTAATAGTTGGTTAATTTTCTAATTATACTGAAATTAGTAATATAAAAATATTACATTATGACATTTAAACCTGCTAATAATATCCAAGATTTACAGTATTTTGGAGAATTTGGAGGTGTAAACCCTTCAATATCTGATTCATCAACCTATACATTTCTTTCAGCTAAAACCATGTTTGATACTTTTGAAGGAAATGCTGATGGTTGCTATTTATATTCACGCCACTCCTCGCCTTCCAACCTGTATTTGGGTGAAGCTTTAGCTGCAATGGAAAACACAGAAACTGCTAATGTTACAGGATCTGGAATGGGTGCCATAACATCAGTAATTATGCAATTATGCAATGCTGGAGACCATATTACTTCTAGTAGAACCATTTACGGTGGTACTTATGCGTTTTTTAAAAATTTTACACCAAAATTTGATATAAAAACAGCTTTTGTTGACATCACAAAATTAGATACAGTAAAAGCGGCCATAACTAAACAAACTAAGGTGTTGTTTTGTGAATCTGTTAGTAATCCACTTTTAGAGGTTGCAGATATTGCTGGTTTAGCTGCAATAGCAAAACAACATGGGTTAACTTTGGTAGTTGACAATACATTTTCACCATTATCTATCTCACCAGGAGCTTTGGGTGCCGATGTTGTAATACACAGTTTAACAAAATTTATTAACGGCTCTAGCGATACTGTTGGTGGCGTGGTTTGTGGTACTCAAGCATTTATTAACGATTTACGAAATGTAAATGATGGGGCTGGTATGCTATTGGGTGCTACAATGGATAGTTTAAGAGCTTCTTCCATTCTAAAAAACCTAAGAACGTTACACATACGCATGCAACAGCACAGTAAAAACGGTTTGTATTTAGCCAAACGTTTTGAGAATGACGGATTAAAAACAGTGTATCCTGGATTAGCATCTCATCCTTCTCACAAGTTGTTTAAACGCATGATGAACGCCGAGTATGGCTTTGGTGGTATGCTTACTATTGATGTAGGGTCGCTTGATAAAGCCAACCAACTGATGGAATTGATGCAGCACAAAAATTTAGGATATTTAGCGGTGAGTTTAGGGTTTTATAAAACATTGTTTTCAGCTCCTGGAACCTCAACATCGTCTGAAATTCCAGAAGATGAGCAATTGGAGATGGGTTTGAGCGATGGTTTAATTCGGTTTTCAATAGGTTTAGATGCTGATATTGCACGTACTTACCAAATGATGCGAGATTGCATGGTAGCGTTAGGTATTTTAAAATAAAACATTAATGTGATACCTGTTTACAGATACTATAGAACTAAAAAACAAGCCGCTTTATTAGTGGATGGGCGCACTAGATATGGAGTCCCACAAACACGAGATTTGAAATACCAAACCAAGGAAAGAATGCATAGTGAAATATTTATATTCATGAATTCATTAACATAATATATCAATAAGTGAAGCTTACCCCTTGGGGCGTATACTAAAACTAAATACCCTTAATGCGTTGCCAGAGTGACTTGAATACAGCATCTAAACTATCAAATTTTGGCTCGAAGGGTTTCATGTTCAATCTGTTGTTATCTTTGTAGAGTGTTAAGCTAAACACTGATGAGTTTGGGTTATCTAAATCTAAAAGTGGGTAACGCAAATCGTTGTATTGATATGTGTTGTCACTCAATTTATATATACTGTAATAATAGTTACTAAACCACGCTAGGTCTTTTATATCTTGATATTCTGATAATTTTAAATCGTGTTGTTTTTGTATTTTCCTAAAGTTTATAAATCGATTTTCAGTATCGCATAACGAATAATCTGAGACGTAATATGCGGTTTCTGTTTCGGCTATACCATACCACAATATGTTATTAAAAATTGAGGGTTGCGTACTGAATCTTGTGGCTTCGATTTCAGCATCTTTTATAGATTTTCTAAATATTGAGTCGATATAAAGCTTGTTTCCTAAAGTAAATAAAAGGTACATAGAACTGATACCTATACCCCATTTTAACCATAAGTGACGCTTGTGCGATGTTCTTTTAAAACACATAAGTACGATGATACATATTAAAAATGGTAAGGTATAAGCAGGATCTGCAACCGCTATATTGTTAAAAGCTACGCGATAGTTACTAAAAGGTGCAAAAAGCTGTGTACCATAAGGCGTAAAACAGTCTAAAATAGGATGCGTAAATAGCGACCAAAAAAATAATGACACCCAGTTGCGTTGGGTTGTAGTATGTTTTCGCTTTCCAAAATTATACAACTTGTGCACAAGCCACCCCATTATAAATGCAGCTAAAACACAAAATAAAATAGAGTGCATAATACCGCGATGAAATAGCATCGCATCAATCTCGTTACCATGCAACCAGTTGCCTACTAGCACGTCTAAATCTGGAATAGTGCCACCAATAGCACCAAACAACAAGGCTTTATTGCCTATTTTTTTACCAAGCACTGCTTCTCCGCAAGCAGCTCCTAAAACAATTTGAGTAAGTGAATCCATATCAAGTTGGTAAAGTTAACCAACTTTTGTATCATTTAAGGTATGCGTCTTAACCAAACAGCAACCCTAGCACTGTTAATACTGCCCGTTTCAGTAATGGATCTAAAACCAAGTGTAGTACCCTCTGGAATAGCTACAGGTGTTGCTAAAATTTCGGTATATGCTAAATTATCGTTTGCACCTGAAGCTGTGAATCTAAAAAACTCCGTAAAAGCGCCGTTTCCAGATATATTTACCACAGCCATTAGCATAGAGTTTGTAGCATTAGAGGTATTATCTGCATGAAAACTTACTGCATAAGCCTCCCAAGCTTCAGGTAAGGGCAAACCTATAAAGCCCGTATCTCCATTTCCATAAGACCATTCCATTTGATTATTGGCTAAATCGGAAGACTCTTCTGCCCAAACTACAATTTTCTCGTAATTGATTTTATTGGCACTTAATTGTTGCCAATTTACGCCATCGCTTTGTAACCACATTGTAGTTTCACTGGCAATGGTGGTTGTTGCTACACCTATTAAATTATTAAAGCTAGTTATTGTAGGTGTGTTGGAAGTTGGGTTTTTTATAACATACATTCTACCATCGCAAGTGTTTGCTGCTGGCAAAGTAATGTTATGATTACCCCCTAATATAATGGTGTGATTGGTTTCGTTTAAAGTGAGGTTTGCTGTTGTTGTATTGATATTTGCAGACACGGAGCCATTAACATCTAATGTAGATAAAGGATTAGTTGTACCAATACCAACTTGAGCAAATAAATTTATACATAATAAAAAAAGAAATTGTGAGAGCGTTCTTTTCATGTGTTTAAATAGCAATTCTTAAATATACGTAATATACTAACAGAAAAGTAATCTAAACTTTAATTTTTTTTATGAAGTTCTACATGATAAATATATGATAACATCAATTACGATACATCTAAAAATTCTATTTTTTAGACACCAATATACTTAATTCATTAGGCGTTACTAAGGTTTCAAAGTCAAAATCTAATGGTGGTGTAACGTTTTTAGTTTTAGCCATTTTAGTATTGGCTTCTATATCTCTAAAGTTATTAGTACTTAAATTTGAGGTAACTCCTTCGTGAATAAAAGCGTATAACACAACAAAAATAATAGTAAAATATAATATGATAAACATAGTTTTAGTTTTTTGGGATCTATTACAAGTTAGACACTAAAAGATCAAAATAGTCACTTAATTTTGAGAAAAAGCAATAAAATCGTAACATTACCCAACCAATAAAATTTCTATGAAAGATGACGACAAGACTATTTCTAAATTTAAAGCCAACGACCAAAATATTGTTGAAAATACCGAATTGAATATTTGGGAAGCATTAATACCTGTTGTTATACTAATTAGCCTACTAGCCTATAATATTCAATTTGCTGATGGGGTTATGCTTGGTGATTATTCTAACCATATTATTCTACTTATTGGAGGAGTTATTGCTGCTATTGTAGGCTTTTTTAATAAAGTTTCAATACACCATATTGGTGCTGAGATATGGGAAAACCTAAAAAGTGTATTTGTACCCATACTTATACTACTACTTGTTGGTGCATTAGCAGGCACATGGCTTATAAGCGGTGTAATTCCTGCTATGGTCTACTACGGCTTACAGGTGTTAAATCCCAGTATATTTTTACCTGCATGTGTTGTTATATGCGCTATAATTTCAATAGCAACTGGCAGCTCATGGACTACTTCGGCTACTGTGGGTATCGCACTAGTTGGTATAGGTTCTGCACTAGGAATTAATACAGGCATGATAGCCGGAGCAGTAATATCTGGCGCTTATTTTGGTGATAAAATGTCGCCTATGAGTGATACTACAAATTTAGCACCTGCCCTTGCAGGAACTGATTTGTTTACGCACATAAAGTATATGAGCTTAACCACAGTACCAACTGTAATAGTTACATTAATAATATTTATAATTTTAAGCTTCACCTCTGATACAACTGGCGCTACAGATTTAACAAACCAATTAAACGCAATAGCGTCAACTTTTAATATTTCACCTTGGCTATTTATTGTACCGGGCATAGTTATTGCCTTGGTGCTTTTAAAAGCTAAACCTATTGTAGCACTTACAGCTGGGGTTATTTCAGCTGCTATTTTTGCTGTTATTTTTCAAACTGAAGTAGTAAATAGCTTAGGCGATACTAAATTTGGTGTTATACTTACAGCTATTGTAACAGAAACCCAAGTTACTACTGATAATGAGAAATTAAACGATTTATTTTCGGCTGGAGGCATGCTTGGTATGCTATGGACTATCCTACTGATTATAAGTGCCATGATTTTTGGAGGCATTATGGATGGTATTGGTGCTTTAGCTAGAATAACTAAAGTATTACTATCTGTAGCAACTTCTATTTTTGGTTTATTTGCCAGTACAGTTATAAGTTGTTTAGGTTTAAATATTGCAGCTTCCGATCAATATTTAGCGATTGTAATTCCTGGAAAAATGTTTAAACAAGCCTTTAAGGATAAAGGGCTTGCACCAGAAAACTTGAGTAGAACTCTTGAGGATTCTGGTACTGTTACTTCGGTACTAATCCCTTGGAACACTTGTGGTGCGTACCAGTCTACTGTTTTGGGTGTAGACGTTTTAGATTATTTAGTCTATGCTATTTTTAACTGGTTAAGCCCATTCACCACTTTACTTTTTGCTGCTTTCAACTTAAAAATTAAGCAACTTTCAAATTCTAAATAAAGGATACCGTATAGCTTTTAAATAGGATTTACCAACTTGATAATTTTGCTCCTAATTTTCTGCATATTTCTTAAAATATAGTGTCGGTTTTTGAGACGATACGCAAATACTATTCATCAATAAACTTTAATAATTACATTCTATTTCTAGAGGTGTTTTGATGTGGTAGTTTTGTCTCAAAATAAAAATTAATAATCAAATTTAATATATAAAATTATGGCATTTGTAGGGAAAAAATTTCCAGATTTAAACGTAGACGCAATGAATGATATGGGCGACACTTTTAAATTAAACGTTTTAGAAGAAGCGGTAAACAATAAGAAAAAAGTGGTGTTATTTTGGTATCCAAAAGATTTTACTTTTGTGTGTCCTACTGAGCTTCATGCATTTCAAGCCGCAGTAGCTGAATTTGAAAAACGCAACACTATAGTTATTGGCGCGTCTTGTGATACGCCTGAAGTTCACTTCGCTTGGTTAAGCACAGATAAAGACAATGGTGGTATTGAGGGCGTTACCTACCCTATTTTAGCAGATTCTAACAGAAATTTAGCATCTACTTTAGGTATTTTAGATATTACTAACGAAACCTACAACGAAGACACTGGCATTGTAACTGTAGAAGGCGACAATGTAACTTACAGAGCAACCTACATTATTGATGAAGATGGTATTGTACAACACGAAAGCATTAACAACATGCCTTTAGGTAGAAATGTTGGCGAATATCTACGCATAATTGATGCCTTAACACACGTACAAGAAAAGGGTGAAGTTTGTCCTGCAAACTGGGAAGAAGGTAAAGCAGCGATGGATGCGAATAGAGATGGTGTAGCCGATTATTTAGCAGCACACGTTAATTAAAATCTAAAAATTAAAATGCCAAATTCCAAAATTGATACGTTTTGGAATTTGGGATTTAGATATTAAAAACTTAAAGCGTTATGGTACAAGAATTAAATAAAGATAATTTACAAGACTTAGTTTCAGAGCATGATACGGTAGTTGTGCAATATTCTGCAACATGGTGTGGCAACTGTCGTATTATGAAGCCTAAGGTAAAAAAATTAGCTTCTGAATTAGAGGATATTACGTTTGTTATTGCTGATGCTGAAAAATTTCCAGAGTCTAGAAAATTAGCCACTGTAGATAATTTACCAACCTTTGCAACATTTAAAAAAGGTGCATTTGTAAACCAAGTACAAACCAACAAGTTTGATGTTTTAAAAACACTTGTAGAAGAGGTTGTTTAATTTTTTTCGCTTGCGCGGAAATAAGACAAAATACTATTTATGAAGTTACCAGTTATAAAACATTTAACTAATTTTATTGAAACCAACGACGAAGATTTTGTTGTTGAAACTATTGAAACCTTAGAAGCTTTAACTGAAGTGCCTTCGCTTAAAGACGAAGAACTTGATGTTATTGGAGAGTTAATCTCTAACATGTACGGTGCCTTAGAGGTTAATAAAATGACAAAAAACGGCACACCAAAAAAAGAAGCACTAAACAGTTTTATGGGGCGCGTTATGGGATCTATAGATAACTAAAAACATTCTCTTTAGATAATTAAAATCACCTTTTTAAGGTGGTTTTTTAGTTTAATACACTTAATTTTATCAAAAATTCAGCTAAATTCGTTCAACTTGTATTGGGTATTAATAGTGGCGCATATTCTAAAACGCGTTAGTAACAAACCAAATGACTGATATATTAAAACTAGCTCGAATTCAAATCGTACTAATTACTTTATTTATAATATTAAAGCGCATCAGACCTACAATTTTGGAAAACAATCCTTTAGAGTGGATCAAAATCACTTTACTTTCTTTACCTAATTTTTTTGAAGCAGTTATTGGCCCTCTAATCCTAACAGGAATTGGATTGTATGTAAATGCTAGAATACTAAGTAAAAAAAGACAAGTTAAACCAAACATGCTATATGTTATTGCTACTACAATAAGCGGAATTTACGTAATAACTCAAGAATTAAAAATTCATAATTTGGGTGGCAACAATGTATGCGACAAAAATGATGTGCTATTTTCTATTGCTGGATTACTAATTGGATATTTAATTCTCATATCAATTAAACCCAAAATTTATCTGTCGTCTTCTGAAAAATAAAAGCCATTTGTTAACACGTTATAAAATTAATCTTCAATACACGCTATTTTTAAAAATCAATGATAATAAATGTAAACTAAAGACAAACCCATACTAGGCTACGAACGAGGACTCATAACCCTTTAATAAACTTAAGATAAACACAAACCCCACACCGCTTGCCCTGAGCTAGAAGAAGGATGGGCAACGCCTAAATAAAATAGATTATTCGCTTTACGTTTCATCACAAATAAAATAGTGTATCTTTGCGCCTTTAAATTATTCCTCAGGGTGAGGATGTGTTACTAGAAGTTTAGGTTAAGTATGTCGATGCACTTCTTTATGTAACACTACATAACAAATCGCATACATAAACACGAATGAGCACATTCCAAGATTTAGGTCTTAATAACGACCTTTTACAAGCAATTACAGATTTAGGATTTGAAAAACCTAGTGAGGTTCAAAACAAAGCTATTCCCATTTTAATAAATTCTGAAACCGATTTGGTGGCTTTGGCACAAACAGGAACGGGAAAAACTGCAGCATTTGGCTTCCCTATGTTACAGAAAATTGACGTAAATAGTAGAACTACCCAAGGCTTAATTTTATCGCCAACACGCGAGCTTTGTTTACAGATTACCAACGAAATGAAACTTTACGGTAAATACTGTAAAGGCCTAAATGTAGTGGCAGTTTATGGTGGTTCTAGTATTACAGACCAAGCACGAGACATAAAGCGTGGCGCACAAATTATAGTAGCTACTCCTGGACGTATGAAAGATATGATAAACAGGAGATTGGTTGATATTTCTAAAATTCAATACTCGGTTTTAGATGAGGCTGATGAGATGTTAAATATGGGCTTTAAAGAAGATATTACCGATATTTTATCGCACACACCCGAAGATAAAAATACCTGGTTATTTTCTGCTACAATGCCTAGAGAGGTAGCGTCTATTGCTAAAAACTTTATGCACCAACCACAAGAAATTACCGTGGGGCGTAAAAATGAAAGTACTACCAATGTATCGCACGAATATTATTTGGTAAATGCAAGAGACCGTTACCAAGCTTTAAAACGTTTGGCCGATGCTAATCCTGATATTTTCTCTGTTATTTTCTGTAGAACAAAGCGCGATACTCAAAAAGTAGCTGAGCGTTTAATTGAAGATGGCTATAGTGCTGGTGCATTGCATGGCGATTTAAGCCAAAACCAACGTGATTTGGTCATGAAATCTTTTAGAAATAAGCAAATACAAATGCTTGTTGCTACCGATGTTGCTGCGCGTGGTATTGATGTAGATGATATTACACACGTTATAAACTACCAATTGCCTGATGAAATAGAAACGTACACACACCGTTCTGGTCGTACTGGTCGCGCTGGTAAAACTGGGGTATCTATGGTAATTGTTTCTAAAAGTGAAGTGCGTAAAATTAAAAGTATTGAGCGCATTATTAAAAGACAGTTTGACAAGAAAGAAATTCCTAACGGAATGGAAATTTGCGAAGTGCAATTGATGTCTTTAGCAAAAAAAGTACACAATACCGAAGTTAACCATGATATAGACACCTATTTAGGCGCAATAAATACACTTTTTGAAGATACAAGTAAGGATGAATTGATTAAAAAATTCTTTTCGGTAGAGTTTTCTCGTTTTTACAATTATTATCAAAAAGCGTTGGATTTAAATATTTCTGCATCTAACGACGACCATAAAGATTCTGGCAACTCTGTTCGCTATTTTATAAACGTTGGTAAGAAAGATGGTTTTGATTGGATGAGCTTAAAAGATTTCTTAAAAGAGGTTTTAGGTTTAGGACAAGACGATGTATTTAAGGTTGAAGCAAAAGATACATTTTCGTTTTTTAATACTGAAAAAGAACTACAAGAGAAAGTACTTGGCTTTTTTACCGACTACAAATACAACGGTCGTTTTGTGAACGTTGAAGTTTCAGAAAACAAAAGACGCGGTGGCGGAAGACGTGACAGAAACAGAGGCGGTAAACGACGTGATGACAGAAGAGACAACAAATCTAATTCTCGAAACAAAAGCGGACGCAGAAGCGATAGTAGCTCTAAACCAAGACGCTCTAATAAATCTGGTGATTTTGCAAGTTCTAGACCAAGACGTTCTAGACGCTAATATCACCAAATTTAAGTGCTTTTTGCAACATTTACTGGTTTTGGTTTCAATAATTTATTTTAAATAGATTGTAAAACGTACAGAGAATTGCAACTGTTTTATCTTTTAGGTATACTTTTTGTTAATTTTTAATCAAATTAAAACAATAACGTCAATAAGTTACTGTTTTGTTTAGTACTTTTATAAACTAATATTGTGATACAATCACCTATGAAACGCTTTTTAAGTCTCTTTTTAATTCTTGTATCTTCTACTTTTGCAGTAGCACAAGAAGATGTTACAAAAGCTATAGGTGTTGTTGTTGATGCTTCTAACGATACCCCTTTAGAAAGCGTAAATATTGTAAACCTTAATCAGGTAAAAGGTACCTCTACAAATACTAAGGGCGAGTTTCAAATTACTGCAAAAGTTAACGACACTCTACACTTCTCATACATTGGTTTTAAATCTATTAAAGTGAGAGTAACGAACGATTGGTTAAAGTTTGGGAGTTCTAAAATAGAATTGACCGAATTGGCTTTAGCACTAGAAGAAGTAGTGGTAAATCAGTTAAAACTCACTGGATATCTTGAGGTTGATATTAAACAAGTACCGCAAATTAACGATAATTACCGCTACCAAATTGCTGGTTTATCTAAAGGCTATGAAGCTGGAAAAAAGTCTGGCCTTACCAAAGTAATAGGTTCTATCTTTAATCCTGCCGATTTTTTACATCGCATGTTTGGCAAAAAGCCAAATGAACTCAAGAAGCTAAAACAAATGAAGAAGGATGATGAGATTAGAAATCTTTTAGCTTCAAGATACGATCGCGAAACACTCACGGCACTTCTAAAAGTGGAACGTGTAGATTTAGATGAAATTGTAAGTCAGTGTAACTACTCGAAAGGGTTTATACAAACTGCTAACGATTTGCAAATACTTGATGCCATTAGCGCCTGTTACGAAGAGTATAAACTACTTAATAACAGACGTAAAAGTCGTATTTAATCAAGACTTCCATTACGCTTAAATTTTTATAATTATTACCATTTGAATAGCTGCTTTGTATTGTGAAGCTTACGATTGTTAATTATTAGTGTTATAAAATCGTGCTACAATTTCATCATAGCTTTTTATGGTTTTTTTGCACCAATCTAGCTGTTTTTCAAGCTTTTCTGATGGAGAGAGTTGCCAATTTATGTTACTTTGTT
Source organism: uncultured Flavobacteriaceae bacterium (assembly GCA_937923515.1). Lineage (GTDB taxonomy): Bacteria > Bacteroidota > Bacteroidia > Flavobacteriales > Flavobacteriaceae > Jejuia. The sequence goes on along the minus strand of CALDUF010000027.1, from coordinate 2,243 downwards.
TAAGTTTTGAAGTAACATGCTGTAAAATAATAGCCGCTGATACCGAAATATTTAAGCTTTCAGTAAACCCAACCATCGGGATTTTTAGAAAGCAATCGGCGTTATTTAAAACCTCGTCTGATAATCCTTCGGTTTCTCTTCCAAAGAAAAAGCACGATTTTTTGGTAATATCAAAATCCTGCAAATTACAATCGTTTTTATGTGGTGTGGTTGCTACTATTTGATAGCCTTGAGCCTTTAAGTTAGATATACACGATTTTACGGAATGAAACCGATTTAAATCTACCCATTTTTGCGCACCCATAGCAATTTCCCTATCTATACGTTTAGAATTTTGCTCTTCTACAATACTTAGTTCCTGAATACCAAACACATCACAACTACGTATCACTGCACTGGTATTATGCAGTTGATATACATCTTCGGTAGCCACAGTAAAGTGCTTTGTACGTTGCGACATTACGGTTTTAAATTTAGCTACTCGGTTTTCGGTTAAATACGTTTGTAAATGCTCTAATAATTCTTGATGCCTCATCTAATTGCATTATATTTATGTGATAAAGATACAAATCGCTACCTATGGTTTAGCGTACTGCAAATCTATTTACATTAATTTTATTTAAAACTTAATGCGCAGTTTGTAATTTGCGTTAATTCTTAAATTTGTTATAATACATGAAACATATAGTTGCACTTACAGGTGCTGGAATAAGCGCAGAAAGTGGCGTAAAAACTTTTAGAGATGCTAATGGATTATGGGAAGGTCATGATGTTATGGAAGTTGCCACACCAGAAGGTTTTAATAAAAACCCAAGGTTGGTTTTAGATTTTTATAACCAACGTAGAAAACAGCTATTTGAAGTTGTACCCAACAGTGCTCACATAGATTTAGCAGCCTTAGAAAAAACGTTTAAAGTATCAATTATCACTCAAAATGTAGATGATTTACACGAGCGCGCCGGCAGTAACAATGTTACGCATTTACATGGTGAACTTTTAAAAGTAAGAAGTACCTATGATGCTACAGATATACAAGATTGGACTACCGATTTAGTGTTGGGTGATACGTGTAAAAAAGGACACCAACTACGCCCACATATTGTTTGGTTTGGTGAAGATGTACCTTTAATTGAAAAGGCAGCACATATTTGTGAAACTGCCGATATATTACTAATTATTGGCACTTCTATGCAAGTGTATCCTGCTGCTGGTTTAATGCACTATGCACCCGAAAAAACACCTGTATATTTTATAGACCCAAAGCCAAATATTGAGAATAGCAAATACTTAACTGTTATTCCTGAAACTGCAACAGTTGGACTAAAACAGCTAAAAACACTTTTAGTTGCAGATTAAATTGCCCTTAATACAACCTCATTTTAAGCTAACCAATTTTTAAAATCTTTAACGCGCTCTCTAGCAACAATAACTTCTTGCTCGTTATAAGAATTTAGTTTTATTTGTAAACGCGAATTGGTATAGCTTACCATATCTTTTATTGCATTGATGCTTACAAAAAACTTACGATTGATACGAAAAAAGGTTTGTGGTTCTAAAACGTCTTCTAATTGTTCTAACGAGGTGTCTATAAGGTAATTTCTATTGTCTGTTGTATGCAAGTAAGTGCCTTTGTTTTCGCTGTAAAAACATTCAATTTCATCAATATTTATAAGCTTTAAATGCTGCCCTACTTTTACTGAAAAACGCTTTTTGTACTCGCGATCTATTGGGTTTACCAATAGTTTTTTAATATCGTTAAAATCGAGTGTAACGGCTTGTTGTTGTGGCGCGCGCTCTTGGTATTTTTTTACTGCTGTTGCTAAATCGTCTTCGTCTATAGGTTTTAACAAATAGTCGATACTATTAAGTTTAAAGGCTTGTAAGGCGTACTCATCGTAAGCTGTTGTGAAAATTACGGCGGACTTAATTTCGATGATTTCAAAAATTTCGAAGGATAAGCCATCACTTAACTGTATGTCTAAAAAAATTAAATCGGGGTGCGCGTTGGTTTGAAACCATGCCACAGATTCTTCAACGGAATGTAGCATAACTTCTGCATTAATATTTAAGCTTTGTAGCATACGTTGTAAACGTCTTGCTGATGGTTTTTCGTCTTCTATGATGATTACGTTCATGATTGATATATGTATTTTCTAAATATTAAAAACTAAGGTTAAAGCTTGTGTTTTACAGACGTTTACCGCGTTAGGGATTGCAACGGCATCCTTTTGTTTTTTTTAATA
>CALDUF010000026.1 GCA_937923515.1 uncultured Flavobacteriaceae bacterium | reverse complement strand
TGGTTTTTCGTCTTCTATGATGATTACGTTCATGATTGATATATGTATTTTCTAAATATTAAAAACTAAGGTTAAAGCTTGTGTTTTACAGACGTTTACCGCGTTAGGGATTGCAACGGCATCCTTTTGTTTTTTTTAATAAAGTAGCTATGTTTTTAAATTATGTTTTATTTATATTTTTACTTGCTACTTTTACAAGAATGACAAAAACAAAAGATATAGTGGAAAGCCCGACCCTTGTGGTAACGCCCAAAAAATTTTAATCCCACTGGCGTTGCTCTTTTTCCATAAATTCTTTAATTTTTCGCTCTTCCCACGACTTACCGAATAAGCGGGTTTTACCAAAAACGCCTATAGCGTGAAACCCTAAACCTATGCCCCAAAACAAAGGTGTAGACCATGTGCCAAAGTGCATGATACTGCCGCCGTTGCTCACTATCATTACTACAATAAAAATGTTTACGGCAACGTACCAGAAGGCGTGCCAGTAAAAGCCTTTTAGATCTTTAAGTCGTTTTTCTGCCCTTATGTAAGCATCTTCGTTTCTATAGCTTTTAGGGGTATAAGGTTCTATATTATTTTCCATAATTGTATAGTTTAATTCCATTGTTGTTGTTTTATAAATTGTTGAATTTTACGCTGCTCCCAGGCGCGCCCAAATATGGGGTGTTTTGCGTACACGCGGTAAGCATGAATGCTTATACCTATACCCCAACCGATGGCTGAAAACAAAACCCATTTTATTTCCCATGATGTTTTGTAATTAATGTAAGCCAGCACTGGGATGATAAGGCAATACATAATAACGTTATAGTAAAATACTTTTAATGCTTTTACGCGTTGTTTTGCTCTTTTATAGCGTTCGTTTTGCTTGTTTGTTATTAGATTTTGCATCGTATTAGTTCCAACGGTTATCTTCTTCTTCTCGCATAAACTGTTCTATTTTACGGCGCTCCCAATTACCACCAAAGGTTTTATCGCTTACAAAAACTTTAAAGGCCTGTATTGCTAAACCTATACCCCAACCTAACATTGGAAACCAAAACCATTGAAACCCCCAATAGGTTCGGTAATTAATGAATATTAGAAAAGGAATAACTAAGCAATATGAAATTAAGCTGTAATAAAAGTTTTTAAGCTCTTCTACATGGTTTCTGGCACGTAGATATGTATCGTCTATTTGATTTGAAATTTGTGGTCTCATAACTGATATTTGTTTTGTAAGCATTGGTATTGCCACTGCAAAACTGTGTGCTTGTTTGTTGATGTCTATTTGTTTTTTTGTGAGTAGTTTGTAACGCTGCATAATATTGTTTAACCCCACGCCACTACTCTTTTTTACGATTTGTTTAGGTTGCAAATTGTTTTGTACCACCAAATACCCTTTGTCCTCATAAATTTTAATGTGTAAAGGTTTACTTGAGGTTACCATATTATGCTTTACTGCGTTTTCTAAAAGCAATTGTAATGATAGTGGCACTACTTTACTTTCTGGATTTGAAGAACGCTCTGGCATTGTAAATACAATACTATCTTCAAAACGCATTTTTAATAAAGACATGTAGGTTTTTGCAAATTGCAGCTCCTCGTTTACTGTAATTAATTCTTTGCTTTTTTGCTCTAACACATACCGATATACTTTTGATAAGGATGTGGTGAATTTTTGTGCTTGATTGGGGTTTTCTTCTATTAAACTGGTTAATACATTTAAACTGTTGAATAGAAAATGTGGATCTAATTGGTTTTTTAAGGCATCAAACTTTGCGCTTGCTGTACCTGCAATTACTTTTTGCTCTTTAAGTTTATTTTGCTGATATTTATTATAGAAATATATGGTATGAAATACTGCAACTATTACTAGGGTAATCCACAAACCAAAATAATAATACTCAAAGCGTTCTGTATTTAAAAACGCTTCTACAGAAGTGCCTCCAAAAACAAAATAAGAAAATAACCTTAAACAAAATAAGCCAAGTAACGTTATTGCTGTAGAGCCAAATATGCCAATAATGATGCGTTTTAAGATGGTATTTCTTTTCCAGTTGAAATTGTTCATCTTATCAAAAAAGTACATGTTGGTATATCCCAACACAAATGCGTATAATTGATAAAAACCAAAATCGATTAAAAATGCTTCTACACTATCATAACTAAATCTATTAGTAAGCAACTGGCCTACAACGTAAACCAAACAGCCTATTATAAAAGTTGTTATGATTTTTCTAATCGATTTTCTCATTTTAATTCTAGTTTAAAAAATTACTTTTTACACGATTCTAATAATTGTACTACGCGCTCTTTCCCCCATTTAGGATGAAATTGTGATTCTGGCTTAAATTTAGCGAAAAGTTCTAAGGCATGTTCTAAATCTTTACAAAATGGTGCGGTATCTTGTCCAAAATACTGAGCGCTACCAATATTCCATTCTGCTTTTGATGCGATAACTCTTGGGTTATTTGGTGCAATAGCTTCTGCTTTGGCGTACAATTCTATAACTTTTGGCGATAATGTCATACCATAAGTAGCACCATCAGAAGCTATCCACGCTGTGTGCAACATAGCCTGTAACACCATAATTTCTGGATTGTTTTTTGAAATTGCAGTAGCATCATTCAATAAATCTTGTCCTTTTTTAAGCTTTGCAGTTAGTTTATCCTTATCTGGCTCACCAAAGCTAGTTATAATATTTATTTGAGCTGCCCAGTATGCTGGCAACCAATTATCTGGTTCTGCCGATGCAATACGCTCAAACATATTTGCTGCTTCTGTAGCGTTATTTTGTCCCCATAATTCAAAGGCTTTATGCATACCCTTTTCGTAATTTGCTTGTGCCGTTGTTAGTGTTGAAATTAAAAGTGCGGCAATAATGATGAAATGTTTCATAATGTTGTGATTTTATAATTTAATGTGTTGTGTTATTGATTTGTTTTGTACTGTGAATTTTGCATCTTCCCATTTTGGTGGTCCCATAAAACCTCTGGCATTGTTTGAGCACCCATAGTCTTCCTTAGGAATTCCAAATACCATAGTATCCATTTTGTTATTATCATTTTCATCATGAAATAATGAAACTGCGTAGGTACCATTTGGCACATTTTTAAATACTACTTTACACGTGTTATTTTCAATTTTGGCAAATGTGGCTTTATAGCCTTTATTTAAAAAGCTTTCTTGAGAATTATAAAGTGCTATAAAAACTTTACCAGCGTTACTTTCTAAATTAGAAACCTTAACGGTTACTGTATTTCCAGTAGTATTTTGGGCAATACCCAATGAAGTACTTAAAATAAAAAGGCAGATAATTTTGATAAGATGTTGCATAACTGTTTGTTTTTTAATTACACTTCAAATATCATAGGATTGGGCAGTTTTTTAAAATGCTTGTGACTGAACTGTAAAATATTGTTACCGAATTGTAGTAAAGCCATTAGTGTTTAAAAAAGCATATAGATGATTACCACTAAATTTTAATCTTTTTTATATAGCAAAAACAAAGAGTTTTTAAACTTGGTTAAGGTTAAAGTATCTATTACCTTAGAGGCTTACTAAATTTTTATATATGAATACAAACCTTGCTGTTTTAATAGACGGAGATAACATACCTGCTGGAAATGTAAAAGAAATGATGGAGGAAATTGCAAAATATGGCAACCCTACAATAAAACGTATTTATGGCGATTGGACAAAACCTAATTTAAATAAATGGAAAAAGGTATTATTAGAAAATGCCATTACACCCATACAGCAATACAGTTACACCGTTGGTAAAAATGCTACCGACTCAGCAATGATAATTGATGCCATGGATATTTTATACTCTAATAAGGTAGAAGGCTTTTGTTTAGTATCTAGTGATAGTGATTTTACACGGTTGGCTACTCGTTTAAGAGAAGCCCGAATGCAAGTAATAGGCATAGGTGAAAAGAAAACCCCTAACCCATTTATAGTAGCTTGCGATAAGTTTATTTATATTGAAATTTTGAAAAGCAGAGACTCCCAAAAAGATAATGCAGATGATGAGGGAGATGATGCAAAAACTAATAAAAAATCTTTAGTTGATAATATTACAAGGCATGTAATACAATTGATTAAAACTTCTATTGAAGATTTATCAGATGAAGATGGGTGGGCATTTCTTGGTGATGTTGGTAGTTTAATACAAAAAAAACGTCCTAATTTTGACTCAAGAAACTACGGTTTTCAAAAACTTACACCCTTAATAAAATCTATTGGCGAGTTTGAAGTTGAAGAGCGTATTGCACCCAACAACGCCAGGTATAAACATATTTATATTAAAAATATTGAAAAAACAAAAAAGGGGTCTAATAGAAAAAAATAGTAATTTGTTGCTTTACATTAAAAGCTATAAAATTCGTTAATAACTCCTAATAACTCCCCTTTTTAATCCTTTGCTAAATTTCTATTTTGCATCTCAATTTGTAGCATAAAATAGAGTATTAAAGTGAAAGTTTGTATCGCAGAAAAACCAAGTGTTGCTCGTGAAATTGCTGCTGTTTTAGGAGCAAACACAAAGCATGATGGCTATTTTGAAGGTAATGGTTACGCCGTAACATACACCTTTGGGCACTTATGCACACTTAAAGAACCTGTAGATTACAAACCCTATTGGAAGAGTTGGGATTTAAATAATTTGCCTATGCTTCCAGAAAAGTTTGAAGTTAAGGTGTCTTCTAATTCTGGAATTAAAAAGCAGTTTAACATTGTAAAAAGCCTATTTGATAAAGCCGAAGTTATTATAAATTGTGGTGATGCGGGGCAAGAAGGAGAACTTATACAGCGCTGGGTAATGAATGAGGCTGGATACAAAGGCGAAGTAAAGCGTTTATGGATTTCATCCTTAACTACAGAAGCTATTAAAGAAGGCTTTCAAAATTTAAAACCTTCAAAAGATTATGATAATTTATACTACGCTGGTTTTTCTAGATCTATAGGCGATTGGCTGCTAGGTATTAATGCCACGCGACTCTACACAGTAAAACATGGTGGCTACAAGCAAGTGCTATCAGTAGGCCGTGTACAAACACCTACTCTAGCTATGGTGGTGCATCGTTTTAAAGATATAGAAAACTTTACGCCGCAACCGTATTGGGAATTACAAACACTATATCGTGATACTTTATTTAATTATGAAGATGGTAGGTTTTTAAAAAAAGAAGATGGTGAAGCTTTAGCACATAAGGTTAAAGAGAGTGATTTTGAGATTCAATCTATTTCTAAAAAGAAAGGTAAAGAATACGCACCCAAACTTTTTGATTTAACGGGTTTGCAAGTGTATTGCAATACTAAATTTGGATTTTCAGCTGATGAAACTTTAAAAATTGTACAGACACTTTATGAACGTAAAGTAGTAACCTACCCAAGAGTAGACACTACATTTTTGCCAAATGATGTTTACCCAAAAGTGCCAACCATTCTTAAAAAACTAACCAATTTCTCTAACTTAACACAGCCACTTTTAGGAAAAAAAATAAAAAAATCAGCTAAAGTTTTTAATGATAAAAAAGTTACCGATCACCATGCTATTATCCCAACAGGCATGCAAACTACCCTACAATACAATCAGCAACAGGTATATGATATTATTGTAAAACGATTTATTGCAGTATTTTATGATGATTGTATTGTAGCAAACACCACAGTTATAGGAAGCGCCGCTAAAATAGCATTTAAAACTACTGGTAAAGAAATATTAGAAAAAGGCTGGCGTGTGGTTTTCGAAAACCCTAATAAAAAAGAAAAAGAATCGGGTATTTTACCCGCGTTTGAAAAAGGCGAAAAAGGGCCGCACGAACCTTCGTTTTTAGAAAAACAAACCAAACCGCCAAATCAGTTTACAGAAGCCTCTTTATTGCGAGCTATGGAGACTGCAGGAAAACAAGTAGATAATGATGAGCTACGTGATTTAATGAAAGAAAACGGTATTGGCAGACCATCAACCCGCGCAAATATCATCGAGACGCTTTTTAAAAGAAAATATATAAAGCGCAATAAGAAGCAAGTACTCCCAACAGAAACAGGAATTCAATTGATTGCCACCATTCAAAATGATTTATTAAAATCTGCTGAACTTACTGGAAAATGGGAAAAGCAACTAAAAGATATTGAAAAAGGAGATTACAGTGCTGGAGCGTTTATAAAAAACATGAAGCGTATGGTAGACGCCTTAGTATATGAAGTACGAAGCGAGACTAAGCGTGCCAATATTTCGCATGCGGCTAATGTTGAAAAAAAGACAGCTAAGGTTAAAGACAAGTCAAAAACTGGTATAACTTCACAAACCTGTCCGAAATGCAAAAACGGAAAAATTATAAAAGGAAAATCGGCTTATGGTTGTAGTGCCTATAAATCGGGATGCAACTTTGTACTACCCTTTAAATTTATGGACAAAAAAATTTCTGAAAAACAGTTTGTGCGGTTACTTCAAAAAGGATCTACTGTAAATTTAAAAGGCTTTAAAGAAGGCTCACAAACTATTGAAGGGTTATTACGCTTTGATGATACTTATCAACTTAAATTAGAACCTAAAACCACTTCAAAACAACCCAAGTTAAATACACTACTATGTCCTAAATGCAGTACAGGAAAAATACTTAAGGGTAAAACTGCTTACGGCTGTTCAAATTATAAATCTGGTTGTGATTTTAAAGTCAATTTTGAAGTTGTAAGAATTAAAATAAATGGGCAAAAACCAACTTTAGAACGCTTACAGCGTATTTTTATCGAAAATATAAAAGATTAGTCTCCTTTTTTCATAATTTAACCATGCTATTTACAATTAATTAATCTCTCTCTCATGACTTCACCCATTATCTTAAATTTTACGCCTACAGGTATGATTCCTACAAAGGATATAACCTCTCATGTACCTATAACTGTATCTGAAATAGTAGAAGACGTGCACAAAGCTACCGAGATAGGTATTACCATGGTGCATTTACATGCCCGAGACCAGATAACAGGGATACCAACATATAAAAAAGAAATTTATGCCGATATCGTTGAAGGCATCAGAAAGTATGCCCCAGAATTGGTAATATGCCTCTCCTTAAGTGGAAGAAACTTTGGCGAATTAGAAAAACGTAGTGAGCCTTTAATGCTTACTGGCAATTTAAAACCAGATATGGGTAGTTTAACATTAAGCTCTTTAAATTTTAATAAAACTGCTAGTGTTAATGCTCCAGATATGATACAAAGTTTGGCTAAAATAATGAAGGAGAAAGGTATTGTACCAGAACTTGAAGCTTTTGATATTGGCATGATTAATTACGCTAAATATTTAACTAAAAAAAAATTAATTGAACCGCCTTATTATTTTAATCTATTGTTTGGTAATATTGCCTGTTCTCAAGCCAATTTATTACATACTGGCGTAATGATTAATGATTTACCAAAGGACGCGCTTTGGAGTTTAGCAGGCATAGGAAACGATCAATTAAAAATGAATTCCCTATCTATCGCTATTGGCGGTGGTGTTCGTGTTGGTATAGAAGACAATATTTGGTATGATACTGCAAGAACAAAATTAACTACTAATTCTGAATTATTAGAGCGGGTTCACGTTATAGCTAAGGCCAATGAAAAGGAAATAATGACACCTAAAGCGTTTAGAAAACAAATGAACATGGAGCAAGGCAATGGAAGTTACGGTCGAAAATTTTCAAATGCCATGTAATGGAAGTATCTGTTGGTAAAAAATTTTATAGGTGGCATTGGTTTTGGAATATCGTAAAACATGGTATGTTATTACAAGGTATTCGTAATCGTTTAGCACTATTAGGTATAGATATCATGCCTTATTATTGGACGTTAGAAGGTGCCGAAACCATTACTTGTCCTGAAGTAAAGGGAGATGCATCTGGTTTTACCATATCGCATTTTACTGAAGAAGACATTAATAAAGCCCAAGCTTTAATTTCTGGTTTTTATGATAAGGATTTGAGCAACTACATAAAAGAGGGACAAGTTTGTGTGGGCATTAAAGATGATGATGCTATTGTAGCTTTTATGTTTATAAAACGAGACGTATACCCTTTTAGGGGAAAAACATTTTATTTACAAAATAATGAAGGGTATTTACACAGTATGTACACATTTGAGGCTTACAGAGGCAGGAAAATAGCGCCTTATTTACGATACCAGTGTTATGAGATTTGCAAAGATTTAGGGTTGAATAAAAACTATAGTATAAGTGAATATTTTAATACATCAAGCAAACGATTTAAACAGAAATTAAAAGCAAAACAAATTAAATTATATTTAAGTATTATTTTATTCAAGAGATATAAAAAAACACTATTAATAAGGCGTTACATGTAGTAATGCAAATAAAATTTCACTCTTCTACTAATTAAATAAAAGCAATAAACTTATTGACTTAGTAAACTAAAAATACAGCATTATAGTAAATCTTAATATTTATACGAATAGACAATAATGACGAAAGAAAACAAGACACTACAAGTTTTAGGTTGCCTACCCATGGCGCTAAATATACTTCTTGAAATTGCTAACGAAGCAAATGATTTTAATACGTTTAACATATATAAGAACGTATCTGTAGACGAAATTCAAGAAGCCTTTGAACCTCAAAAAAACTGGAACGTCACACTTTTTGAACCAATGGAAAAATACGAAACCTTTACTAAAAATGATGTATTTGCAATTTCTGTCGTTGGCGTAAAATCTAAAGTAAGTGTATACCATTGGTTTAAGGAAAAGATGAATATTGATAATAGTCAACTTATTAATTTAATTCATCCTAAAGCTTTTGTATCTAAATCTGCTAAATTAAATTATGGTTTACAAGTAGAACCCCAAAGCACCATAGCCGCTTGTGCATCTATTGGTTTTGGTGTAAATATAAAACGCAACTCTAGTATTGGTCACCACAGTGAAATAGGCGATTTTGCAACAATAAATCCAGGAGCAACTATAAGTAGCTATGTTAAAATAGGAAAGAAAACCATGATAGGTTCTGGCGTTTCAGTGAAAAACAACATAAAAATTGGAGAAAATTGTATTATAGGTGTTGGCAGTGTAGTTGTAAAAGACATACCAAGTAATACTATAGCTTATGGTAATCCTTGTAAAGTTTATAAACAAAACACCTAAGCCTTTGTTTAAAAAAGAGCACTCCAACTTTATCATCTTCAAACCCTACGGGTATTTAAGTCAGTTTAAAAGTAACGACTCCAAACAACAATCCAAACGTTTTTTAGGCGAACTTCATAATTTCCCAGAAGGTACCATGTCTATTGGTAGATTAGATGAAAAAAGTGAAGGTTTACTATTATTAACTACTGATGGCAAAATGAGCGATTACATAAATAGCCAAAAAGTAGATAAAGAATATTATGCCTTAGTTGACGGAATGCTTACAGATGAAGCAATAAGAACACTTAAACATGGTGTAGAAATTGGTTTTGATGGCAAAAAATATACGACTAAACCTTGTAACGTTTTTAAGCTAAATAACGAACCAGACTTACCAATACGTTCAAAAAAGATAAGAGATGCACGACATGGCCCAACATCTTGGGTATCTATCACTTTAAACGAAGGAAAGTTTAGACAGGTACGTAAAATGACATCATCTGTCGGTTTTCCAACACTACGCTTGGTAAGAGTACGTGTTGGAGCTATTACATTGAACACTATGAAGCCTGGTGATATTATCGAGGTTGAAACATTTAATTTATAAATTCAACTGTTCTCACAACAATACCTAAAAATAATTACGCCTCTAATTTTTTAAGTTCTTTATAATTCTGCTTTAGGCGTTTTAAAAGTATACCGTAAAGCAAATAATAAATACCATAAATTACACCTAGAATTAAAAGAGTAATCAATAAAATAACAAAAATTACCACAGTATATTTCATGGCCTCAGAACTGCCATTTAATAGTTGAAGGTTATTTTCCATTTGCATATACGCTATAAAGCTAGATACTACAACTAGTATACCTCCAAAAATTAGATTGAATAAAATATAATGCCGTACAGTTCTTCTTGTTTTCAAAATGTTTTGCATAAGTGTTTTAGCACTATCTGTAGCGTTAATTTTTTTATAGTTCTTATAGAAAAGAAAAATAAAATAAACTATTACTGGAAAAGTTGCATAATAAAAAACATCAAGCCACTTAGGAGATTCTATACTGTTTTCTAAAGTAGGATTTAAAACTATTAAAAATAATCCAAGCCCCAATTCTATGAGGCTTATAATAAATATCCATTTTACAATAGAAGACGATTTTTTAAGTATCATCTTGTAAATTTCGTCGTATGTAAGTTTAGGGTACTTGCTATCACTTTTCTCCCAATCTTTCTTTAATAAATCTAATCCGTCCATTGGTTAAGCATTTAGTATGTTTCTTAGTTTCGTTTTCGTTCTATTCATTTTCACTCGTGCATTTACTTCGCTAATACCTAGTGTTGCGCTTATTTCTCTATAATCTTTATCTTCTAGATATAAAAAAACAAGTGCTTTTTCTATATCGTTCAGTTTATGTATTGCTTTGTATAATAATTTTAATTGTTCCTCTTCAGTATCATCATAATCCTCTGCTTTAATTTTAAAAGATACACCTTCAAAATCCTGAGTTTTTATACTACGTTTAGACTTCCTGTAAAGTGTAATAGCAGTATTTAATCCTACGCGATACATCCAAGTACTAAACTTAGCATCACCACGAAATTTTGGATAAGCTTTCCAAAGTTGTATGGTAATCTCTTGGAATAAATCATTATGCGCATCATAATTATTAGTGTACAATCTACACACTTTATGTATGATATTTTGATGTTTTTCTAACAATTCTACAAAGCTATGTTCTAGTTCTGTGTTCAAATATTTTGATGGTTTGGTTACTCTATAAGTAGCTTTTAATTATGATTTGTTACATCAAAATTAAATTATTTTTTAAATGATTTTTTATGACTATTCAGGCAGCTTTAGTGAAGTTTTTATTGTTTTAGCTTAAACCTAAATAAATTAAACTTATCATTTACATAAAACACTAAATTTATTTGATTATCAATATTTTAAATACTTTATATAGATAAAATCTATCGCTACTTTTCAAGTGGTTTTAATTGCATTTAGCAAAAGGTCTCTTGCTAATATAACAAAAAAAATAATAGCTGTTATTTTATAAAAATTAATTTTGGAGCGTCTTATTTTTTACTTATTTTGAATATTGAAATTCTTCAAATTAGGTGTCTTTTTAAAAAAACACTCGCACTAAAATATTTCATTTTATAAATCATAAATTTTAAAGTGCTATAGTTTCATTTCCTGCCTTATTTTTCAAAATACAGTTCGTCTTCAAAAAAACACAGTTCGGTAATTGTAAATTTAAAAACACCGTCTTCTTTTTCAATTTTGCACTGTGCTGAATTTATATCAGTATGCAAAACACATAAATCAAAAACCATGAAAACTCTTCTCACCATACTAATTGCATGTATCGTTATTCAAGTACAGGCGCAAACCAAAATTAGCGGCAATGTAACCAACACTAAAAAAGAACCAATTATTGGCGCTAATGTATATTTAGAAGGCACTTATGACGGTGGTACTACCAACGAAAATGGCGAATTTTCATTTTCAACATCCACAACTGGAACGCAAACTTTAGTTGTTTCATTCTTATCCTACGAGACATTTACCATGGTTGGAAACATATCTTACATGAAGGATATAACTATTAAATTAAAAGATGATGTAAATGCCTTAGATGCAGTAGTTTTATCTGCTGGCACATTTTCAGCTGGCGACAATAGCAAAGTAAATGTTTTAAAGCCCCTAGATGTTGTAACCACAGCTAGTGCTTTAGGTGATTTTGTAGGCGCATTACAAACCCTACCTGGTACAAACACAGTTGCAGAAGATGGACGATTATTTGTGCGTGGTGGCGACGCTAACGAAACTCAAATTTTTATTGATGGCATTCGTGTATTTACACCCTACACCCCCACAACTAATAATGCACCTACACGCGGGCGCTATTCTCCATTTTTATTTGACGGTATTACCTTTTCAACGGGTGGCTATTCTGCAGAATACGGGCAAGCTTTATCTAGCATACTATTATTGAATACTGTCGACGAGCCAGACCAAGAAAAAACCGATATAGGTATTATGAGTGTTGGAGCAACTTTGGGCAATACTCAAAAATGGAATAAAAGTTCAATTAGTATAAATGCGTCTTACATAAACTTAGCACCTTATAATGCTATTTTCTCGAACAGAAATAATTTTATTAAATCACCACAATCAGCTTCCGGCGAAGCCGTCTTTAGGAGAAAAACAAACACTGGATTATTTAAATTATATGGCGCCTTTGACACTAGTAGTTTTGAATTAACTCAAGAGGATATTAATCGTCCAGAAGGACAATACATCAAATTAAACAACAATAATTTTTACCTCAATAGCTCATATAGCGGTATTTTAAATGACACATGGAGCATACAAACAGGTTTTAGTTACACCCACGCAAAAAACAAAGTTGATTTAAGTGAACAAAACATCAAGGATTCTGAAAATTCAGTTCATGCGAAAGTGAAATTTAAAAAACGTTTTAACAATCGCTATAAGCTGTATTTTGGAGCAGAGTATTTTGCTACTGATTTTGATGAAACTTTTAATAGCAACCTTATTAACGATGTTACATACGGGTTTAACAATAACATTGCAGCCACTTTTGCTGAGGCTGATATATTTATTTCCAAAACCCTTGCCTTTAAAACAGGAATAAGAGCTGAATATAGCGAACTACTCAAAGAGTTCACTCTAGCGCCTAGAGCAACTATGGCATACAAAATATCAACCAAAAGTCAGTTATCATTAGCTTATGGAGACTTTTACCAAAACCCGAATAGTAACGTATTAAAATTTCATCAAGATTTTGAGGCTTCAAATACAAAGCATTACATTTTAAACTACCAATACAATGGTGATAAAACCATATTTAGAGCAGAAGCCTATTACAAGGATTATGATAACCTAGCAAAGTTTAGCGGTGCATTTCCAAGTTTTGAGAGCGATTTTAATAGCAATGGCAAAGGTTTTGCTAAAGGTATCGACTTTTTTTGGAGAGATAGTAAGAGCATTAAAAATGTAGATTATTGGTTAAGCTACTCGCTTATAGACACCAAACGAAACGACAGAAATTTTCCAGTACAAGCACAACCCAATTTTGCGAATACGCATAACTTTTCGGCAGTTGCCAAATACTGGATAGACAATTGGAAAAGTCAAGTAGGCCTTAGCTACACTTATGCGTCTGGAAGAACATACACAAACCCAAACAACCCAGGTTTTTTAAACGAAAAAACTAAAGCATTTAATAGCTTAAGTTTGAATTGGGCATATTTAATAAGTCCGCAAAAAATACTATACGCCTCTGTAAACAACGCATTAGGGTTTAAAAACATAAATGGTTATCAATATGCCAATACACCTGATGCTAATGGTAATTTTAACCGTCGTGCCTTACGTCCTGCTTTAGATCAATTCTTTTTTGTAGGCTTCTTTTGGACCATTAGTGAAGATAAAAAGAGTAATCAATTAAATAATTTATAGAGTAATTTCAAACACAAATTAATAATACCTAAACTTATGATGATATATTGCGCTTTATATTGTGTGGGTTTGTTTATACTATTATCTTTGTACCTATTTTTTAATTTAGTTTGATGATAAATATTACTTTGCCAGATGGCAGTGTGAAAGCGTTTGAAAAGGGCGCAACACCAATGGATGTTGCTAAAAGTATTAGCGAAGGTTTAGCTAGAAATGTTATTTCTGCTAGTTTTAATGGTTCAACTGTTGAAACTGTAACACCTTTAACCAGTGATGGTGCATTGGTTTTATTCACCTGGAGAGACGACGAAGGCAAACAAGCATTCTGGCATTCATCGGCACACGTATTAGCACAAGCTATTGAAGAATTATACCCTGGTGCTAAATTAACTATTGGTCCTGCTATTGAAAACGGATTTTACTACGATGTAGATTTTGGCGAACAAGTTGTTTCTGAAAAAGATTTCAAGACTATTGAAAACAAAATGTTAGATATTGCTCGTGGTAAGCATGATTTTAAGATGCGGTCAGCAACAAAGGCTGAAGCTCTAGAATTATATAAAAATAATGAGTTTAAAACAGAGTTAATTGAAAATCTTGAGGATGGTACAATTACGTTTTGCGACCATAGCACTTTTACAGATTTATGTCGCGGTGGTCATATTCCAAACACAGGAATTATAAAAGCCGTAAAAGTAATGAGTGCTGCTGGTGCGTATTGGCGTGGTGATGAAAACAAACCACAATTAACACGTATTTATGGCGTATCATTCCCAAAACAAAAAGAACTTACAGCGTATTTACATTTACTTGAAGAAGCAAAAAAACGAGATCATAGAAAACTTGGTAAAGAGTTAGAACTTTTTACCTTTTCACAAAAAGTAGGTCAAGGTTTACCGTTATGGTTACCAAAAGGCGCTGCCTTACGTGAGCGTTTAGAAAACTTTTTAAAAGCGGCACAGAAAAAAGCAGGTTACGAAATGGTAATCTCTCCACACATTGGGCAAAAGGAATTATATGTTACATCTGGGCACTACGCGAAATACGGAGAAGATAGTTTTCAACCCATAACTACACCTAAAGCAGACGAGGAGTTTTTGTTAAAACCAATGAATTGTCCGCACCATTGTGAAATTTACAAAAGTGCACAATGGAGTTATAAAGATTTGCCAAAACGTTATGCAGAGTTTGGTACGGTATATAGATACGAACAAAGTGGAGAATTGCACGGTTTAACCCGTGTTAGAGGGTTTACTCAAGATGATGCGCATTTGTTTTGTATGCCTAATCAGTTAGATGAGGAGTTCAAAAATGTTATAGATCTTGTACTTTATGTTTTTGGATCCTTAGGTTTTGAAAATTTTACAGCACAAGTATCAGTTAGAGATCCTGAAAATCCTGACAAATATATTGGTGATGTTGCAAACTGGGAAAAAGCAGAACAAGCCATCATTAATGCTGCTAAAGACAAAGGTTTAGATTATGTTATAGAAACTGGCGAAGCTGCGTTTTATGGCCCTAAGCTAGACTTTATGGTAAAAGATGCTTTAGGCAGGCGCTGGCAATTGGGTACAATACAGGTAGATTACAACTTACCTGAGCGTTTTGAATTAACGTATAAAGGCAGTGACAATGAGCTACACCGCCCAGTAATGATACACCGTGCACCTTTTGGTAGCATGGAACGTTTTGTGGCATTATTATTGGAACATACTGGTGGAAACTTCCCTATTTGGCTAATGCCAGTTCAAGCTAAAATATTATCACTTAGTGAGAAATATGAAAAATATTCTGAAAAAGTTTTAAATTTGCTTGAAAATCACGAAATTCGCGCCCTTGTAGACCATAGAAATGAGACTATTGGGAAGAAAATTCGGGAAGCCGAAATGCAAAAACACCCATACATGCTTATAATAGGCGAGCAAGAGGAGAAAGAAGGTAAAATAACTGTGCGTAAGCATGGTGGCGAAGATTTAGGAATGATATCTGTAGATGCCTTCGCTAAAATTATAAAAGAAGATATTAGTAAAACGTTAAAATCGTTCTAGAATAAAAGTTTAATTAAAAAAAGATATAGCCATAGCAATTAGAAGAAGAAGACAACCCAATAGAAGGGTAATACAAGAGGATAAACACAAAATTAACTCTAAAATTACAGCCCAAAAGTTACGACTTGTTGGAGATAATTTAGAAGTAGGTATTTACACAAAAGGTGACGCCCTAAGGCTTGCTGATGAATTAGGTTTAGACTTAGTTGAAATTTCACCAAAGGCAGATCCTCCTGTTTGTAAAGTTATGGATTACAAAAAGTTTCTTTACGAACAAAAGAAACGCGAAAAAGCTTTAAAAGCAAAAGCTTCTAAAGTTGTAGTTAAGGAAATTAGATTTGGACCACAAACCGATGACCATGACTACGAGTTTAAAAAGAAACACGCAGAGAAATTCTTAAAAGACGGCGCAAAACTAAAAGCTTTTGTGTTTTTTAAAGGACGCTCTATAGTGTTTAAAGAGCAAGGACAAATATTATTATTACGTCTTGCACAAGATTTAGAAGAGCTTGGTAAAGTAGAACAAATGCCAAAGCTTGAAGGAAAAAGAATGACGATGTTTATTGCTCCTAAAAAGTAATACCATCTTTGAAAAGATTTATAAGTGCTGAAATATATTCAGCAAGATTATATAAAGAGAATTAAGCGCAATAATTAAAACCTAGGAAAAGAAATGCCTAAAATGAAAACAAAATCTAGTGCCAAAAAACGTTTTAAGTTGACGGGTACTGGTAAAATCAAAAGAAAGCACGCTTTTAAGAGTCACATCTTAACAAAGAAATCAAAAAAGCGTAAGCTTGCGTTAACTCATGACACATTAGTGCATAAGGCTGACGAAGATAATATTAAAACCATGTTACGTTTAAAGTAACACGTGTTTTAATTGGTTAAAACAATTTACAAACCCTGGAGTTAGGCCAATCAAAGCATTCAGAATTCTTAATTTAGAATTGCTGGGTCGCCTACTACAAAACACATTAAAATTATGCCAAGATCAGTAAATTCTGTAGCTAAAAGAGCCAGAAGAAAAAAGGTGCTTAAACAAGCAAAAGGTTACTTTGGACGTCGTAAAAACGTTTGGACAGTAGCAAAAAATGCGGTTGACAAAGCGATGCAATATTCGTATAGAGACCGTAGAAACAAAAAAAGAACATTCCGCGCATTATGGATAACGCGTATTAACGCAGGAGCTAGAGAGCACGGTTTATCTTATTCTCAATTTATGGGAAAACTTAAAGCTAACAATATTGAATTGAACCGTAAAGTTCTTGCAGATTTAGCGATGAATAACCCTGAAGCTTTTAAAGCTGTAATTGATAAAGTAAAATAAGGCGCTTAGCCTATTATAAACATATTATTCGCTTAATTAAAAAATCCGATTCGTTTGAATCGGATTTTTTTTGTATTTCACTAAAGCGTAATGATTACTTAATTGCTATTAGGCTTGCGTATTTCATACAGTTCAAGCTTTTCTTTTTTACCTTTTAATTCTATATCGCCTATAAGATTTGCTTTGTACTTAAGCGTAATAAATGATTTATCTAAAAAGGACTTAGACACCAATAACTCCGCATTAAACTGATTACACAAGCCTTGTATTCTAGAGGCTGTATTTATAACATCGCCATGAAATGCCAATTCTTTTTTAATGGTACCAACCTCAGCAATCATGAGTTCACCAGCATGTAAGCCTGCTTTAAAATGAGGTATAATGTTGTAATGTTTTAAATAGTACTGTTCTCGTTTTGCTAATTTGGCTTTAAACGCAAAAAACAAATTCACGCAGTTATTATTGCGAAACCCCTTTTGGTTTGTCCAACTCAACACGGCTTCGTCTCCTACGTATTGGTATACATCTGCTTCATATTTTCTAAGTACGTTGTTTAAATCTGAAAAACAGTCTTGAATAAACTTGCTATAGGCTTGGTGCCCTAATTGCTCAGCAATTTTAGTAGACCCTTTTAAATCTACAAACATTAAAATACGTTCTTCTTCTTGTGGGTTTCTATACTTACCTAAAAGCATATTAAAAAATACTCCAGGACCAAATTTGTCGTTTGCAATTTTTAGCAAAGAAAAGATAAGTGAGGTAACAACAAAATACAAAATGGTAGTCCAAAAAAATGGGTCTTGGTGCCACCAACCTAGTTCGTTTGGCAAATCGATATCAATTTCTTCTTCTATAAATCCTGAAAATATACTTAGTAATATTATGATGAGTATGAAGTATATTACTGATTTTATAGCTACGCTTACACCTAAAGCAAGCCTTTTACTTAAATGTGTATCGAATAAAAATTCAATCATACCGTAAATTACTCCCATGGTGATGCCTAACAACAAACCGTAATTGTAAAACTGGGCAATAGGAAGATTTAGCACATCGTCTGTATAAATCCTGAGCTCCTCCTCTATGCCATTATATTTTATAAAAATGAAAATTAGAAAAGCTAGCGTCCAAAACACAGTGGATTGTAATACAGAAAATAAGAATTTTTTAATTTGCATTGTTGCTTTATTTATATACCAAAAGCGGTAATAACCACTATTCTACCACCACCACGATTTCTATGCTCGCATAAGTAAATACCTTGCCACGTGCCTAAATTTAACCTTCCGTTAGTGATAGGTATTTGTACTGAAGCACCTAAAAGTGATGCTTTAATATGTGCAGGCATATCATCTGAACCTTCGTAGGTGTGTTTGTAATACCGCGCATTTTCGGGAACCATTGTATTAAAATGACTCTCAAAATCTTGCCTTACCGTACTATCGGCATTTTCATTTAGGGTGAGACTCGCCGATGTGTGTTTTATAAATACGTGTAATTGCCCTAGATTAATTTCTTTTATTTCTGGCAATGCATATAAAACGGCATCAGTTACTAAATGAAACCCTCTTGTATAGGGTTGTAATTGTATTTCCTTTTGAAAATATTTCATGCTTTTGAATAATAACTCTTGTAAACTAATTTTAGTGAAATTCTGCCTACGCAGGAACGACAAAACTTTTAATCAACATCTTTGGCCATTTCAGCTACTGCTGTTTTAAATTCTTTCCAATCTATTTTAGCGTCGCCATCGTTATCATAACCTTCTATTAATTTTGAACCTACTACACCACGAATAAATCCATTAATCTCGGCTTCTTTTAAAAGTTTTACTATTTCTTTTTTAGAGAGTTTACCGTCTCCATTTTTATCAAAGAAGTTAAAGGCATCTTGTGGCGTGTTAAAATGCTTGGTTAATACAATTTGAATTTTCTTAATAATTGTTTTTTTTGAAGCCATTTTTTTGGATGTTTATAATATAGATCAATTTAAGAAAAAGACCTTAACTAGCCAGCACTATATTGAAAAAGTACAGGTGTTAATTGATAAGCTGCGTTAAGGATTGCAGAGGAAATCCCACAGCGACGCAGGAGCGAGGAATTGGAACGGAAAGCCTGACCCGACGCCAAATATTACAGGAAACATGTAATAACTTCATGGAGGGGAACGCCCAAAGCGTATTTTTATTTATTGCTTAATCATGAATAGGATCTTGTGTGCATGGGCAATTGCTGATACCTTGCAAGAAATTGAGACCAATGGTAACTACGTGTGTTCCTGAATTGTACGCTGCCAACTCGTTGGTTGTAATTTGGTAGGCATACCCGAAGTAAAAAATATGTTTTTGAAACCCAACCATAGGACCAACGTTTAATGGTTTTAATAGTTGATCGTTTAAAAAGCGATAAGATATACCTGCCCAATAATAATCGCCATACCTATTGTATTTTCTAAACTTAAAATTTAAATCGGTTGCTGAACGTTTATCGCTTCCAAACAATTGATAAAATACAGATGGCTCGTACTCTAAGCCGCTTTTTTTTGGGCCTTTAAAGGTATATCCTGAATAAATTTGATAGTTTAATAATAAGCTAGGTTCTTTTTTTCTAATAAACTCATCAAAATTTTTGGGTAAGATATTGTTGGCGTTAAAACTTAACCAAAATTTATTGAAACGGTAGAGTGCGCCAACATCGAAATTGTTGTTTGATGTTCTTCTATCGTCCGTTACAAAAGGATCTATGGTTGGATTCTCATAGGTTGTATTGAAATTATTAATATCTATTCTAAAATTATTGATGTTATACGATATACCGAAGGATAAATACTGTTTTGAATAATAATCTAAAGTTAAGTGGTGCGCAAACGAAAATTTTGCACCTGTTTGGATGGTATTACCGTTTCTATCATTATAGAACGACAGCCCAACCCCCGAGCGGTCTGCTATACGAATATCACCATATATGGATTGATTATCTGGCGCGCCTTTAATGCCAACCCATTGTGTTAATCCGTTAGCTCTAATTTTTAAATTATCACCTATACCCGCATACGTTGGTGATACTACAAAATTATTATCTGCCAAATATTGTGTGAATACAGGCAGGTTTAACTCTTGCCCGTAACTTGTAGTTACAAATAATACAAAAAGAAATAGTACGTGCTGGCGTATTGCAGTATGTAGTGTGTAGTGCTTCATCGTCTTTCTCATATTATCTATATAGCGTAAAATGCCCTACAAACTCTTTGTCGTTTTGGCTATCGTTTAACTTAACTAGGTACCAATAATCTCCAGTAGGCAGCTCTTCACCTTTATAGGTGCCGTCCCATTTTTCGTTTACATTTAGTGTTGCTATTTTGCGCCCGTATCTATCAAAAATATCAAAGGTTAAATCGTCGTACTGATTTGCGCACCCAATACCCCATCCGTCTAAAGTGCCATCTGCATTAGGTGTAAAATAATTGGGGATACATATATCAATAAACTCCATAGGGATGGAAGCTTCTACCGCACAACCATTATTATCTATAACTCTTACGGTATAAGTGCCAGATTCAAAGATTTTGAAGGTGTTGGCACTTCCAAAAGATACTCCGTTTAGGAAATATTCATAATTTCCAGTACCACCTGTTGTTGTGGCTTCTATTTCGTTTAGTCCGCTTTCGCGCAATGTTATAGCTAGTGGTTGATAGTCATCAATATCAAACAAAGCGCTACGTTGCACACAACCACCAGCATGCCTTACATCTATATAATGGTCTAAACCTGAGCTTACATTTGTGAAAATAGTATTGGTTTGATAGGTGCCACCATCTAATGCATATTCCAAATCTGCAGCATCTATATCATCTTCATCTATACTTACGGTTACAGTATTTGTTGACGCGTTATCTACACAACCATAATCTATAACTAATTGCGGCGTAATGGTAATGGATTCTGGAAAGTCTATTTCAAATTCAACCTCACAACCCTCATCATCTCTAACGTAAACAACGTGGTTTCCACCTTCTAAATCGGTAAAATCAAAAACTGTTTGGGTATTTGTGCCTGTAGTGTATGGGCCATCGTAATCGTCAAGACTTACATTGTAAGGCAAACTACCACCCGAAACATTAATACTAAAAGCACCATTTGATTCGCCAGCACATAATTCTGGAATCATAGAATCTGGCACTACAGTTAAAAATACAGGTGTTGGTTCGTTTATACTGAAATCGATAATAACAAAACAGCCTAATTCGTCTTGCACTACAGCTTGATAGGTTCCAGGTGCTAAATCTTCAAAAATGGGTTCGTCAAAAAACTGATTTAACTGTGGTGATATTGCGTATTTTATATTACCTGTACCGCCTGTAGCTAGAATTTCGATAGCACCATTATTTTCGCCTGTACAGGTTACATCGGTAGTTTCAAACGTTACTTCAACTGGTAATAAAGGTTGTGTAATTGGGATGGTAGCCGATGTTGTTAAACAGTCGCCGCTATCTACTCTTACTTGGTAATCGCCTGCTGGTAATTCAGTAAACACACCTGGACTACTTTGTGTCGCAGCAATTGCATTACCAGAGGTGTTTTGAAGTGTGTAAACATAATTACCCAATCCGCCTTCTGCTTTGGCAATAATAACGCCCGTAGTATCACCAGTACAATTAATAGTTGCATTCATAGCATCTAGATTAATTGTTAAATCTGGTAATTGATCTATTGTAATTTGGTTGGATACATTAGTAATACAACCATTAGCATCTCTTACATAATATTGATAATCGCCTGCTGGTACCGAGAATGTTACTGATGTTGTAAACGTACCAATTACCGTTGCAAAATTAGCATCTGCGCTGTAACTATACGGCCCATTTCCTCCTGAAGCGCTTAAGGTTAAGGTAGCTTCGGTTACACAGGTTTGTGATGTTTCTTTTACTAGAGTTGCTTGTAATTCTACAGGCTCGTTTATTACAACGTTTGGCGTGTTATATGCGCAGTTGTACCCATCGGTTACTGTAACACTATACGTTCCTGCACCTAAATTATTAAAGACAGTAGACGTTTGAGGGCCTGATGTTGACGGCGTTGGCAAAATTTGATTTAATGTATAGGTGTAATTTGAACCTTGTCCGCCATTTGTATTTATTATCGTAATAGTAGCATTAGTGTCTCCAAAACAAGATAGTGTTGTTGTACTTGCAGAAATAGTAGCATCTATTGGTGTTGGTAAAACAAGCGCTACATTATCTGAAGCTATACAACCCGATGCATCTCGCACATTTACGGTGTAAACTCCTGCTTCTAAATTTGTAAATGTACCATTTGAAGAAAATGGTATTACTGCCGCTCCTGTTAACTCATATTCGTAATTGCCACTGCCACCACTGGCAACGGCTGTTATTGTACCGCTGTTATTATCACAAGTTACGTTTGATGTTTCGGTAGCAACTACGGTTAAAGCTTCTGGTGGTGATTGTATGATTACAGTTGATGATGAGACACAAAACGGACTAGCTGTTTGTGTTACAAGCACACTATACGTTCCTGCTGCTATTCCTGAAACCAATTCTGGATTTGTAGATGTATTTGCATTAATAACGCCTGTAACTGGTGCTGAAGCACTATCCAAAACTTCGTAGGTATATGGTCCTGAATAACCAGATACGTCAATTTCAAAACTACCAGAACTGTCTCCAAAACATGTTACTGGAAACGGTGTTGTAGTTACTGCGGGCGGTATAGCTTCTGGTAAAACTACCTCAACATCTGCAAAACACGTATTAGCATCAGTAACTGTTACAGTATATGTTCCTGAAGGCACGCCTGAAAACACATTCCCACTTAAGGTTACACTTGCTGGATTTGGACTAATAGCATACGTATACACGCCTGTGCCACCTGCTCCTGTAATGGTTATTTGGCCATCATCATTATTACAAGTTGGTGCAGTGGTTACACTTGGTGTAATGGTTACGGGTGCAGCTACATCAACAGTAACAAGATTGCCACAGCCATTAACATCTCTAATTGCAACAGTATGACTGCCAGATGTTACATTTAAAATACTAAATAGTGCAGTTCTTGTTTGAAATGCGCCACCATCAATACTGTAACTATAAGGTGCAACGCCTGTATTTGTTAGGGTTACATCTATTTGAAATTCACCCTCTAAAACTGTACATTGATTGTTTACAGAAGCTGATATAACGGGTTCTGGATCTAAGCCAATAGTTTCATTTAATCTAAATTCACAACCATTAGCGTCTCTAACTACAATATCCCAATTTGTTCTGATTGTTGCATCTAAATACACGACGTTACTCGCATTAAAATCAGGAGGTGCAGGTACAAAACCAACTGCTCCAACAGCATATTGATAAGGAGCAGTACCTCCAGAAGTTGTGATACTAACTTGGGCTTCAGTATTACAGTTTGCATTAATATTATCTGATATGGCTGAAATTAATGGTTGAATAGGTTGTGTGATTCTAAATGTGCTACTAGCAGTACATAATGTACCGTTTGCTTCTCTAATAAAAAGCGTGTAATTACCTGCTGGCAAACCTGTAATGGTTGCAGCAACTGGCGTTCCAGTTAAGCCTGTAAGCGTTCCATTTTGTGCAGGACTTATGGGATTGTTAGTTAACTGATCTCTCACTTCGTAGTATATTGAGGTTACAGAAGCATCGTAATCCGATATTACAAAATCTACAGTACCCGTTGATGCGCCTTGACAGCTTACATTATTTTCA
This sequence comes from uncultured Flavobacteriaceae bacterium, assembly GCA_937923515.1. Lineage (GTDB taxonomy): Bacteria > Bacteroidota > Bacteroidia > Flavobacteriales > Flavobacteriaceae > Jejuia. Next base: position 65,417 of record CALDUF010000026.1, on the reverse strand, counting down.
ATTAAACTAATAATGTTTATGGCAGATAGTACAGGGGTTGTTACTTCTACAATTGAAGTACAACTTCCAGCATCGGTAACTTCAAAAAAGTAAGTGGTGCCATGATCTAAACCTGTAAATGTGTGGGTAGTAGACGTTGTAGGACCAAAAGCTGTTGCTGGTTGCCCGAGTATAGCGTATGTAAATGGAGATGCGCCAACATCAACGCTTAAATCTACTGTGGCACCTGTAGCACATGTACCTGTTGTTGCATTTCCTGTAACACTAATATTTGGCGGCGTTAAAATTCTTAAGGTATTACTTATATATTCACAACCATTACTATCAATTATGGTAATAAAATAATCGCCAAACGATAAACCACTAAAGGTGTGTGTTGTTGCTGTTGTGTTTACGTTGGTTGCTATTTGTGTAAAAGTGTTATCAAAAATAGTGTAGGTAAATGGTGCTACGCCACCTGATGTAATGGTTACATCAATACTTCCTGGAATGTTAGAATTACATTGTATAGGATTTAGATTAATAGCAGGAATTATAGGTGTTGGATCATCTAAAGTAATAGTTCCAGACACATCACACCCATTATCATCCATTACCGTATAATTATAATTTCCAGCTAATAGCCCTCCAAATACATTAGTAGATACAAATGTTACACCGCCATCAATACTATACGTAAATGGAGCCGCTCCTGTTATTGCTGTTAGCGTAATAACACCGTTAGCATCACCATTACAATTTGGGTCTACTTTTGAGGCAGACGCCGTTATTGGTACAATTGGGTTTATTGTTTGTACTGTAGTTACAGCTGTACAATTATTGGCATCGGTGATTTGAAATTGATAATCTCCATCTGTTGCCACACTATAGGTAAACGTAGTTCCTGTTGCGCCTAAATTTGTATACGCACCTCCATTTACAGATACTGCATAAGTATATGGTGCTGCGCCTCCTGCAATTGTACCATCAATTGTACCTTCGGGTGAAACCGTACAATCTAAATTTTTAGCAATAATTGCTCCAGCAGTCAATGGTGGTAACGGATCGATAGTATAAGTTTCAGCATATGTACAGTCGTTATCATCTCGAACTTGGAATGTATAAGTGCCAGGAGCTAATCCTGTAAATATATTTGAAGATTGATATGCAGTTGCCGAACTAGAAGGTGCAATAATTTGATATTCTAACGGACTTAATCCTCCAGTAGCTGTTAGTGTAATGTCTGTTGTATTAGTTGGACATGTTATTGGTGTTTCACTAAAACCTAAATCTGTTGGAGGATTTAAAGTAGCTACGGTTACTGGTGCTGCCGCAAACGTACATACATTAGCATCTCTTACTGTGATAGTATACGTTCCATCGGTTATTCCTGTAAATGTTGTTCCTGATTGAAAATTTACCCCATCAATACTGTACTGATAAGGCGCTGTTCCTCCTGTAACGTTTGAAACAGTGATTATACCATCACTCGTACAGGTATAAGGAGAAGTTAGTGTCACTATACCATTAATAGCTGTAGCTGTTGTTATTGTAATAGGTTGTGGTGCTGTATAACACACATCAGCATCTAAAGTATACTCAACAATAATGGCATAATCTCCTGCGGTTACATTTGTGAAATTTGGTGAATTTTGATATGTAGTACCATTATTAATACTATAACGTAAAGTGTTTCCGTTGGGGTTAGAAACATTTACTGTAATTGAACCGCTATCTGGTGCATCGGCACACAAAATATTAGTTTGTGATACTGTAAAATCTGGAGCAGGAATGGCATCTACATCAATAGTAGTTTCAGCTTCACAATTATTAAAATCTACAACTCTAATGGTGTATGTTCCTGCTGTTGGCACATCAATTATTGGTGTACTTTGAAAAGTTGTTGCGCCATTAATAAAATAATAGTAGGGTGCAGTTCCACCCACAGGATACACAGTTATTTCACCATTGGTGCACGTTAAAGGTTTAGTTAATGCTGATGTTGCCTCTAGTAATGGCGGTTGTATAATTTCAATATCGCGGGTAAACGTACAACCATCTTCGGTAGATACGTTTACAGTATATGTACCAGTATTTAAATTTTCGAACGTATAATTATCATCTGCTATTGGGCCAACGCTATTTACAAGAGTTGTACCATCGTAAATTGAAAAGAAATATTGTGGTCGCGCGTCATTAGCTGCTAAAACTACATTGCCTAATGCACCATAACACAAGGGCTGTGCTACCGTAGTTTGCACCGTAAAATCTCTTTCTCTAATTTGAACATCAGGTACTGTAAAAATACATGGGTTTGGTGTTACACCTACTTGTCTTATATACACTGAATAGATGCCAGCTGTATTAACTGCAAATGTATTACTGCCTTGATAGTTAGTGCCATCAATACTGTACTCGTATCCTGTTGGTACACCACCAACTGTAATTTCGCCTGATGTGGTACAAATAATATCTCTTGAGTTTACCGTTGGGACTAAAAGGTTTTCATATACATTGAAGTAAAACTGATTGAAACAACCACCATCATAATTCAACGTTAATCTGTATTGTCCAGCCGTATCCGCAGTATAATTTGGTCCTGTTGCAACTTCATTCCAAGTACAGGTATCACTCTCGTTTGCACAATCTTGATTTAAAACGGCATCACAACTAGTCGTATTTAAAACTTCCCATATTATAGAAGTTGCATCGGTAATGTTTGTTTGGATGAACCTTGAATCGTTAGCACCACATAAGAAAATATTTGGCAATTCTTTTCCATCATTAGTACACACTACAACCTCATCAGCAAAAGGAATAACTGGGTTTGTAACATTGGCTCCAAACAGTGTTACATCAAATTGTTGGGTTATAGATTGGCATGGTGCTACTGCTGCGTTGTACACATAATACGTACCCGTTGCGGTTACTGTAATAGATTGTCCTGTTCCGATAACTGGTGTCATACTTGGATTGGTAGACCAAGTGTACGAATCGTAACCGTTACCAGCAGTTAATGTTGTAGTATCACCACAAAGCACTACATTTTCATTAAACGTACAATTTAAATCTGCTAAAAAGTTTGTTGCTCTTGGTGTAATTAAACACCCAGTATTACTGTTAAAACTTGGATCATCTGAAATTGTGAAATCTGGATTTATAGTTCCCTGATACGTTGCAAAAGCTTGGTTATCTATAATGTTTGAACATGCATCGGTAAGTAAACTACAATCTGATACTACCGTTACTCTAAAACGTATAGATTGAACAGGATCATTTTCCTCAACAATTGAACGATCTACGCTAAATACAATTTCTCTAGTTGCAGCGTCATAACTTTGCACCGTTACACCTGTTGGTAGCGATACAATATCTGTAGGATAATTGAAAACTACGTTTATTGGTAAAATATCACGAATGGTTAGGTTCGTAGCATCATCGTTACCTGTATTTTCAAAGCCAATAACATAGTTTAACTCATCACCTAAATCTACTTCTTGACCCTCTATATTATTACCAAACTCATCTTCAACCACTTTAGTTAATACAATATTTGGGGCAATAATATCAATTGCAAATGCACTAAAATAGTAATAATAGAGATCTAGATTACTCCCCAAACTTATTTGTGCAGTGGTATCGCCATTTCCAATAATACTGTTTCCTGCATTTGGAATATTTATAATACCGGCATCAAACCCTAAGGTATTTGTACCCGCAGGCGTTCTGTCAAAAAACAACTCTGGTGTATTTGTAGCGGGGTTTATTATAGATACTGTGCTATTAAAAAAGTTATTACCAGGGCGTATTACAGTTCCAGTATTATCAGTAGCGTCAATAATATTACCATTTAATTCCAAGTAATCTCCTGTGTAGCGTCTGTCTCCCTCAATAGTACTAAATGCAAACTTTGCGCGCACTGGTCCTACTGGAATAGTTTCAAAACCAGACACATCAAACGTTTCATTTACAACACCTGTTATTTTAGTAAAACCATCAAAAGACGTAATATATTTACTTGGTAATAAAGGGTCTTCATAAATCACAAAAAGCGACCAACCCGCAGATAATCCTTCAGAATTTGGCTTTGGCCCTACTAATGAAGATATATTTGCTACACCATAAGTACCTTCTGGGTTTGGTAAAGCCGTCAACACATCTGTTACATCATGAAAATAAACATAGGTGTTTGAATTCTGATCATTAGCTGCATTTTGAAAATATATCTCCGTTCCTGTAATGTCTTGATATGGGTTGCCTGGAGTTCTAAATTTTATATTAGATATAGGTTCATCGCCGTTCACCACAGCGCTCCAATACAAACCTGCATATACAATTTGATAACAATCTGTATCACTTGGTACATCTAAGTTTGCTGTACTGGAATTAAATGTTGTGGGGTCGTTATCTACATCTACATAAACAGCTGCATCTACCCTATCGTTAGTATTGTTGCCATTATATGGATTGGTAATATGTAACCCAACATTACTGTTACCTATTAAAAGCATATCTCCTTTAATAGCCTCATCATATCTTGGAGCAAATGGCACTAAATTTTGCGCAAATAACTGCGTACTCATTAAGAGCACTAATGCGATAATACAGTTATAAACATAAGTAGGCATTCTCATAGGTGTTTGTTTTTCTATTTCAATCATTTTGGGGTTGAGAGAAATAGCAATCTTTTTTCTTCTTCTAGTTATCTATTTTTACAAGTGACATTTTGCTATTATAGGGTTTGTTTCCTTTTTTATCTAAGGCATTTTTTGCTTGACTTATAGTATCATATTTTTCATAGTAAATAAAATATTTATTTGTACTTACATCAAAAAAGAAGTTTACATTTTGCTCTCCTGAAGCAACTACTTTAGTAAGGAATTCATCTCGCTTTTCAACACTATTATGAACAGCTAGTACGATGTAATATCCCGATGCTTCATTTAATACATTTTTTATGATTTGAATATTTTTAGTTTGCGCTTCTCCAAAATCAAAATCTTCTTCTTTTAGTGCTTCTTTATCTATTTCGGTGAATTTTTTAATACGTTCTAAAGCTGCTTTATCTTTATTAAACCTATCCTGTTGACTATCATAAGCAGCACGACGAATTCTACGTTTTCTTTCAAAATCAGTTTTTTCTTTTATCTGAACTAAATTAGAGACTAATCGTTCTTTAGTACTTTTAATGTTTAACTGCTCCGTTTTTATTTGCGCTAATGCATCAAAATAAAATTGATTGATACCCTCAGTATCTTTCCTGAATTTTCTTTTTCTTTTAATTATCAATGCTTCTAGTTCCACCACTTTAATATTTTGGGCTTCTTCTATTTTAGCGATTTCATCTTTTAAAGATTCTATTTCAGCATTTTCAGCAGATAGACTTTTAAATGGTTTTGGGGCTAGGTAAATTCCTTTTTCGCTTAAATCGTTTTCCTCCTTTAAATCATTTAAATCGTTTTGTTTTCCAACAATTTTACTGGTTAATCTTTTTATTAACTCACTTTGAGTTTTAGTAGCTTCGTTTGAAGCTTTTAATACTTCTTTTAGTGCTACAGCTGCGTCATCGTTTGCCTCAGGTTGGTTTTCTACACTAACATCTTCGGTAATTGTAATCGTTTCAGCATTACTTTTTGCTATTTCATTTTCTTTTAATCGTTCTTCTTCTACTTTCGCTTTAATTTTAGCTTGAGCCTTTTCTTTCTCAGCTTTGGCTTTTAATACTGCTTCACGTTCTGCACGCGCTAATGCTTCAGCTTTCTGTTTAGCTTTGGCTTCAATTTTTTCTTGCGCCGCTACCAGCTGTAATCGTTTTTCTTCTTGCGCTTTAGCAATTGCTTCTGTTTCTAATCTTAATTGTTCTGCTTTAGCTTCTTGTTGCGCTTTTCTATTTTGTGCTTCCTCTAATAATTTTAAACGGTTTTCTTCTTCAACTCTACGTTTATCAGCTGTAGCTTTTTCACGGACTTCTTTTTCACGTTGTTGTGCCTCAAGCGCTAACTGTTTTACTTTTTCAGCCTCCGCTTTTGCTTTAGTTTCTGCGATTTTACGTGCTTCTTCAGCTTTTATATCAGCATCACGCTTTTGTTGTGCTTCTGCTTCGGCTTTTGCTTTTTCTGCCTCAATTTTTTTCTGAGTGGCCACTTGTTTTAAACGCGCCTCTTCTTCAATTCTTTTTCTTTCGTTTTCCGCTTTTAATTGTTGTTCTTGTGCTTTCTTAAGTTTTAACTCTTCCTCTAATTCTAACGTAGCATCAGTTTTATTTTGAGCAATAGTATTTTGCGCGTTAGTATCAGTAATTTTAACTTTTGCTTTTTCTACTTCAGCTTTTGCTTTTCGTTCTGCGGCTAATACCGCTCTTCTTTCAGCTATTCTTTCTCTATCTGCATCGGTTAAATTATTAGGCTTTGCATGTCTTTTATTCGTATTAAAAACAGATTGTTCTTCATCTTCATCACCATAATTATATCTGTATTTATTTTTAAATCGATATGCTATAGTGACCTCATGAGAACTTCCAAATTCAGAAAAATTACTAAAGGATTGCTCGTAATTATATTCAAAAGCAATAGTGCTTGTAATATTAATACCAATACCTGCAGAAGCACCGTATAGCGTGTTATAACCCGCTTGCGCCCAAATACCTTTAGGCACACTTAGCATCGCTAGTCCAGAAATGACTGTTTGGTCTTGCTTAAATTCACTTCTAATAAGTGTTGAAAATTTACTGTCATCAAAAAAGCCTCTGGTTTCAACATATCCCGTATACATAAAGTGCGCTTGCAGCCCTTGTTCTGGATTGTCTTCAATTATTTGAGATTCGGTGATGTTGTAGGATACTAAATTTTGTATGGCTACACCAAAATCTAAAAAGCCAGTGCCATAATTAATTCCGGGGTTTACGGTTATTAAAAATGTAGAAGGTGTATTTTGAAGTGATGGATCTGGCGTATTTACTATAACTTTACCTTGATTCAATCCGCTTTGGTAAGCACCAATATTTAAACCAAATGTTAAATTACTTTCTCTACTTAAATTTGCATTGTAGGCAAAATTAAGCATACCTCCAAAGGTTGTTAATACACCAAAATCTTGCTGAAATAAACTAATACCAGCACCCGTATTTTCTGAAAAACGGCCAGCATAACTAAATAAATATGTATTTGGAGCATCATTAAACTGTGCCCACTGTTTTTTATTTGTAAAACTTAAATATTTATGTTGTTCTCTCACAAAACTAAATGTTGGGTTAACAGCATATCTATTAAATTTTAAAGTGTTTCTAACTGGTAGTGCCAAAGCAACAATACCGACATCCTCTTGAGAATGGAATTGCTGAATGGTACATAATATTAGAAACATATATAATAGATATTTATTCATTCTATCTTAAAACCGTAATAGATCCTTTTGTTGTGTTTTTATTTGATGTTGTTATGATATAGTAATAAACTGGGGTTACGTCTTTAAAATCCAATTCAGTTTCTGGCCAATTATTTTGATAATCGGTTGTATTTAAAACTACTTTACCTTGCGTATTTATTAACATAACCTGCGTATTTGTGCCACTTACAAATGCTTGTGGAATAACCCAAGTATCATTAATACCATCTCCATTTGGTGTAATAAGATTTGGTATGCTGGCTACATCAGGAAATGGCTCTTTTACTACAAATGTTAATTCTTGAGACGCATTACAACCTTCAGTTTGCTGTATAATCACTTTATAATTGCCTTGTTGGGTTACTTCAAGACTAGATGTTGTTGCTCCTGGAATTAACGCATTATCATTAAACCACTCAAATACTGGGTTAACTGCTGTAGTGGTAACATTAACCATTAAAGTGTCTCCAGATGATAACATATTGGTATCGTTTACATCAATTTCGCTGGTAAAATCAGTATTCACCAAATCAATAGATGCTGTGGCTACGCAATTATCTAAAGTTATGGTTACCTTATAATTTCCTGCCTCATTGGTGGCGTATGTTTGGGTTGTACCGCCATAAATTTCCACATCATCCTTATACCATTGATAACTATTACCGTTAATTACACTTAAAACCGTAGGGCCGTTTACTGAACAATAAGGATTACCTAAGCTAGAACTAACAGAAGATGATAATGTTCCTGATGTTGCTTCACTTACTGTAACCCTATTTGAAAACGAATTTGATGTGCAACTGCCATAGTTGGTTTCAACAAAATATGTTCCAGGACTATTAACCTCTAAACTATTGCCTGATGCTACAAAAACTGAAGTTGTGGCACTGGTTTCTCTAAACCAATTAAACGTTAAGTTTGGGTATTGCAACGGCGAATCGTTCATGGCACTCCCAGGATTATCGATAGTTAACACATAACTTCCGCCAGAACAAAACACAGCAGTTTCAATTAAATTATTAATGGTGAATGGGCTATCCTGTACTTTATAATACGCAGCAAAAGCATCTGAAGCACTACTAGTTACAGCTGGTGCTGTGCTCTTTATTCTTACTTTATAATTTTCTCCTGAAGTATCCGTTGGAATTGAGAAATTAATTGTTGCAGGAGATGTTGTGATAGTTCCTGCGCTTGATGTAAATACTACTGTAGCATTTGAAAAACTACCACTCTCATCAGATAGTTCTACAATAAAAGTATTTTCGGGTTGTAAACTTCCGTTAGGTGAAAAAGAAAACGTTACATCATAATTATTAAAGCTATTACTAGCACAAGCTTGCGTAAAACCTAAGTTAGGTTTGCTAATTACAACTTGCGCAGAAAGCGTTGATGTTAGCAACGCTAAGGCAAAAACAAGAATATAAATACAAGTAAAATTCCTCATGCAGCTCTATTACACAACAAAACTTCTAGGAATACATCACCATTTTTAATGGACTACTAAAATAGCACACCTAGCGTTTTTTATTATTAATCATCTAATGCATCTCTATCAATATTTGATGCAATAATTTTATTTATTCTCAATCTGAAATCTGGTCTCTTAAAATTTTCAGAAGCTATAAACGTTTCTTCATTATTACTTTTCGAATACACATTGTAAAAAGCACGATTACCATAGTAATTTTCTAAATCGTCGTTATTCGAATTATTTTCAACAAAAATGTTACCGTTACAGTTATTAAAATACATTTCGGTGAAGCTAATTTTATCTAAGCTTTCTTGATTCACATGCATAGATTCATCTAATAAAACTGCAGGATTAAAGCCAGACACCACACTTTTAGACATGTTTAACGTAGTATTTTCACCAATAAAAATGGCTTCATGTACAAGGTTCATTTTTATAGCAGACTCTAAGTCGTCACTTATATTTAAAAACGTTAAATTATTGGCTTCTACGGTAGTTTTATTTTTTGCAAAATCTATTTCTTCTTTATTATTATATGATAAAGCTTCAAGACATTTATCGCCACTACCATTTGAGGCATACGGCGATCTCACAGCAAGTGAATTAAATATAACAGCGGTTGTACCGTAATTAAATTTAAAATCGGTGCCTTTACAGCGATACGATACTAAGTTATTTAAAGAGATGTTTCCGCCCCAAATCTCAAAGCCATCTTCTCCACTATTACTCACCATAACATGCTCTAAAATTGTGCTAGCTCCTACACTAGCTAATAATAAGCCATTAAAATACGTGTCTTGAGATACGCGTTTACCAGCATATTCAATACGAACATATCGTAATTCTCCTGAAAAACTTTCGGCATCAGTACCTCCGTAATTTGTATTTGAATAATCGGCTGGCTTTAATTTTGGATGGTATGAAGCTACTGAGCCAGAGCCATATCTATTTATTGGAGCATCACCAAGAATTATAACACCACCCCAATCTCCTGGTTTTTTAACGCTTCTATTTGAAGTAAAGATAACAGGATCAGTTGCTTTACCTTTTGCTAAAATATGTGCTCCTCTTGCTATTGTTAGAGACCCATTTGTCTTGTAATCTCCGAGTATTACTGCACCAGGTTCTATAGTTAATGTAACCTCGGGTGTTACAAAAACGCTACCTAACAACAAGTACACTTCTCCTTTGCTTAAGGTTGTATCTTCATTAATGTTACCTGCTAATATTTGAGTTGGCTCCCCATAATCAATAGCATTGGTTTTAAATTCAGTCCAATTATTTAACCAATTTACACCGCCAACAATACCTTTTTCTTGTTGCGCAATACAACTCAAGGTAATTAAAAACGTTAATAATAGTTGCGTAAAGTTTTTCATCATGTTGTTATTTTCTAATAGAAATAATACTACATATTCAATATAATCAAAAATAATAGATTTATCTATGAAATACCAATTATTTCGATAAAATGATAATATTTCTAAATATTTTATAGTGTTAAATCGATAAAATACATAAATACGTGTTTAAATTTTAAAAAGAAAGAATAATCAACATTATTAAAATTAATAATTTTAAGAAGAAAACACATTAAAAAATAAAACACTCAACAATAGTGTTGAGTGTTTTAAAAGTAGATTTTTTTGTTATAGCAAATTAATGAAACTCACTAAATTCATGAAGAGATTTTAGTGTTTCTTCGTAAAATATAATTGCAGATACTAAATTATTTGTATCTGAATAAGGTAGTATGCGGTCTTGAAATTCCGAAGTTTTTTCTAAAAATTCATCTGTAGCATCAAATTGGTTGTCTAAAGATTTTCTGTTATCACTATCGTTTGGAATGCCTAAAGTAGACATTGTAACGCCTGGTTTTGTAGCAAAAGCAATATAGGGTAACAACTTTACCAAACTTTCTATTCTTTCAACATAAAGTACTAACAACTCGCCTTTTGCCATTCTATCCAATTCATCTTTACTATGATATTTCTTAATAGAAACACCATCACTAATGATGCTTTTGGGCTGTTTCCGTTTTTGAGCTAAACACATCCCAGAGAGTAACATAAAGCAAAAACTAAGAAAGATTAATTTTGTTTTCATGGATTAGATTTTGAGGTTTAAAATGCTAATTTATGTAATTTAACGTAAAAAACAATCATTTTATCGGTTTTATTTAAATAAAAAATTACAATTTGTAGGTTTACTCAAATACTGATAGTGTTATCTATATTTGATAATAATTTAATATAAATTTCATCTAACATTATAAATACAGTACAATTTTGTGCCTATATTTACAGCTTATGGAATTATCTAAAGTAAAATTAATTGTTACAGATATGGACGGTACTTTGCTAAATTCTCAGCATAATATAAGTCCGTTATTTTTCAATCTTTTTAAAAAATTAATGCATCACAATATTATTTTTGTGGCTGCTAGTGGACGCCCCTATTATGGTATGATAGAGAAACTAGAAGCGATTAAAGATGATATTATAGTTGTTGCAGAAAATGGAGGTTTAGCACTAAAAAATGATACGGTGTTTATTTCTAACCCTATTACACCTAAACATCTGCAACACATTATAACTATTGTAGAAAATATTGATAATGCACATCCTGTTTTTTGCACAAGGCACAAGGCGTATGTGATGAGCAACTCTAAACCGTTATTAAACTTACTCTCTGAGTTTTATAATAATTATGAGGTGATTGAAGACCCAAAAGCTATTACTGAAGAGGTGTATAAAATAGCCTTGTATCACGAAGATAGCTCAGAAAAATTTATATATCCGCATATTAAACAACTAGAAACTAAATTTAAGGTAAAACTCTCTGCAACACATTGGGTAGATATTTCTGAGATTGAAGCTAATAAAGGTGAAGCCATAAAACACATTCAAAAAACGTATGATATAACGCCAGCAGAAACTATGGCATTTGGTGATTATAACAACGATTTAGAAATGCTAGAAAATGCCTATCATAGTTATGCTATGGCAAACGCACACCCTTTGGTAAAAGCTACTGCACGTTTTGAAACAGAGAGCAATAATGACTATGGTGTAGAAAAAATACTAGAAAAAGTGGTATTAGAGAAGGAAAAATTATTGTCATAACACGCAAGTTTTTATACTATTTACGCAACCTTTGCTTATTTTTACCATCTAATTACTAAAACAATTATTCTTTTCTGTAATGAAACTTAAGTTTTATATAGTGCTTGCTATAACGTTTTTAACGTTTTCTTGTAGTGTTGACAACAATGATGGCTTAGAGATGGATGAAGCCAGAGTGGTTCAAATTTTTCAATGGCATTTGGTTAACGTGTCTGGTGGGTTTCAAGGTGTAGATTTAGATTTTGAAATGGATACTGTAGTTTGGATTTTTAATATTGACGCCGCTGGAAGTGGTACACTAATTATAGATAATAACAATACAGATACTGATGCAGAGGATGGCTTAGATACGGGTAGCTACTCTGTTTCAATTCCTGTTTATGATACACAATCCATTTTGCTTGTTGATGGTAATGAGTTTGGAGGTTTACTAACACCAACTGAAGATGACTTAATTGTAAACCAAAACATTACATCTGAAGGAACAGGTAACGATGGTTTTGTTTATACCTTTAAGCGAAAGATAATTACGCAAGATCTTTAAGTTTTTTGCTTTTTCTTCTTAGCAGCAGGAAACAATACATTATTTAATATTAAGCGATATCCTGGTGATGTAGGATGTAAATCTAATTCTGTTTTTGGGTCTCCTACTTTGTGTTGATAATCTTCAGGATCATGACCGCCGTAAAACGTAAAAAACCCTTTTCCTTTAATACCATGAATATATTTTGCTTCGCCATTGGTTTTATTTTCACCTAAAACCAAAACATTAGATTTTACTTCATCTCTAGCAAATGCAGTTGTTTGTCCCATAAAACCTTTCACCAAAGCTGTGTGATTTTGACATAACATAGTTGGAATAGGATCCCATTTTGCAGAAAACTCCATTAAAGAAAAATAATCTGCGGTTCTAGAAATTGCACGTTTACGTGTGGTATCTATAGACGAAAATTCATAAATTTTTGGACTTCGCTCTAATAAAAAATTAGTGAATGCAAATGTTCTATTAAAATCTATTTTGCTTTGGTACGCGGGGTCACTACCGTCGCCATCAAACATAGGTTCGCAAATATCTATACCTTCGGCTGCTAGCGCAATATCAAAACTATCTGTAGCACTACACATGGCAAACATAAAACCACCACCCAAAACGTAATTGCGTATTTTTAAAGCAACATCAAGTTTAGCTTCAGATACTTTTCCGTAGCCTAATTTTAAAGCTAAAGCTTCTGCTTCCTTTTTTTCCTCGATATACCATGACGAAGCGCGATAATTGGCATAAAACTTACCGTATTGTCCTGTAAAATCTTCATGGTGTAAATGCAACCAATCAAACAATAAAAGGCCATCATTTAATACTTCTTCATCGTATACGGTTTCATATGGAATTTCGGCATACTTTAAAACCATAGTTACAGCATCATCCCATGGCAATTTACCCTTTGGCGTGTAAACAGCAATTTTAGGTGCTTTTTCTAAAACTACAGCTTCCATATTTTGACTTGGACTTGCAATATCTTCAAGAATACGTTCTGCTTTTGCATTAGAAATCACTTCAAAAGATACACCTCGTATTTGACATTCTTGCTGAATTGCCTCAGTGTCAGGCAATAAAAAAGAACCGCCTCTATAATTAAGCAACCACTTTACTTTTAACTGCTTATCTAAAGTCCAAAACGTGATGCCATAAGCTTTTAAATGATTCTTCTGGCCATCTGCATCCATTGGAATAAGAACATAGGACGCATAGGTATTTACACTAAGTAATAATAAAACTAGAAGTATTAGAGCCTTTTTCATTGTGTGAAAGATAAAGAAAAAATCAGGCTAATTAATTAATCAAATGTTAAAAAGGCACATCATTATCATCGTCCTCATTAAATGAGCTACCAAAGGCTTGGTCTGGACTTGCGGTAAAATTATCTGTTTTAAATGTATCATCATTTGCTGCAGCATTCATTTTACTATGAAATTCAAACGGCGAATCAAAATCGTCTAAATTATCAAACTTACCTAAGTGCCCAATAAACTTCAAACGTATATTTTCTAAACCACCATTTCTATGTTTGGCTATTATAAATTCTGCTTGTCCTTCTGTAGGAGAGCGTTCTTCATCATCCCATTCATCAATCTTATAGTATTCTGGTCTGTAAATAAAACTTACAATATCTGCATCTTGCTCTATAGCTCCAGATTCACGTAAATCTGATAATAAAGGTCTTTTACTTCCACCACGTGTTTCTACAGCACGCGATAACTGAGACAGTGCAATTACGGGCACATTCAGCTCTTTAGCCAATGCTTTAAGGTTTCTAGAAATCATAGAGATTTCCTGCTCACGGTTACCTGCATGACTGCTACCACCCGTCATTAACTGCAAATAATCTATCATTATTAATTTTATGCCATGTTGTGAAGATAAACGGCGTGCTTTTGCCCTTAAATCAAAAATAGAAAGCGATGGTGTATCATCAATAAAAAGCGGTGCTTTTTCTAAATCTTTAACTTTTACATTAAGCTGTTCCCATTCGTGCTTTTCTAATTTACCTGTTCTTAACTTTTCTGAGGACAAGCCAGTTTCGCTCGATATTAAACGGGTTATTAATTGCACCGATGCCATCTCTAACGAGAAAAAAGCTACTGGTACATTTTGGTCTACAGCAATATTTCGCGCCATAGATAGCGTTAAGGCCGTTTTACCCATACCTGGTCTTGCTGCCACGATAATTAAATCTGAAGGTTGCCAACCCGAAGTTAATTTATCTAGCTTATGAAACCCTGTAGGAATACCACTTAACCCTTCTTTGTTTGAAATCTCCTCAATTTTCTTTTTAGCTTGAATTACTAAATCTTGAGCAGTTTCACTAGATTTTTTAATATTACCCTGTGTTACTTCATACAGTTTAGATTCTGCTTTGTCTAATAAATCAAAAACATCTTTTGTTTCATCATAAGAATCTTCAATAATTTCGTTTGAAATTTTGATTAAACTACGTTGAATAAATTTTTGAAGTATGATACGTGCATGAAACTCGATATGCGCAGAAGATGATACTTTTTGAGTGAGCGAAATAAGGTAAAAATCGCCACCAACCATTTCTAATTTTGCATTTTTCTTTAATTGTGTTGAAACGGTTAATAAGTCTACAGGTTCACTACCTTCAAACAACTGAAAAATAGCTTCAAAGATGAGCTGGTGTGCTTCTTTATAGAATGCATCAGGGCTTAAAATATCAATAACCTCATCAACTCCTTTTTTATCAATCATCATTGCTCCAAGCACAACTTCTTCTAAATCAAGTGCTTGAGGTGGTATTTTTCCCTTTTCAAGATTGATAAGTGTGCTTTTGTCTACTTTGTAGCCCGATAACTGGTTAGGTTGTTTCATATCCACGAAAATACATAAATAATGCCTTTTTAAATCATAAAATAGCGTTTTGGTTGTACACGCTTCATTAACAAAAGCACTGTTAATAACTATGTTTTGTTGTGAATAACCCAAAAAAAAATCTGAAGTATAAACTTCAGATTTTTTAGGTTTTGGTTTTAAAGGGATTAGCCTTTATACACACCCATATTTGCATATTTTTCCATACGCTGGTTAATTAAATCTTTTGGTGATAAGTTTTTCAATTCACCATAATTTTTTTCAATTGCGGTTGCTACGGTTTTAAACGTTTTTTCACGATCTCTATGCGCACCTCCAAGTGGCTCTTTTATAATAGCATCAATTAACTTTAACCTTTTCATATCTGTCGCTGTTAACTTTAATGCCTCGGCAGCGGTTTCTTTATGCTCCCAACTACGCCATAAAATAGACGAACATGATTCTGGTGAAATCACCGAATACCACGTGTTTTCTAACATTAATACTTTATCGCCTACACCAATACCTAAGGCACCACCTGATGCACCTTCACCAATTACTACTGTAATTACTGGCACTTTTAGGCGTGTCATTTCCAAAATGTTTCTAGCAATGGCTTCTCCTTGTCCGCGTTCCTCAGCTTCTAAACCTGGATAAGCACCAGGCGTATCTAACAACGTCACTACAGGAATACCAAACTTTTCGGCAGATTTCATTAAACGCAATGCTTTTCTATAGCCTTCAGGATTTGCCATACCAAAGTTTCTGTACTGGCGTGTTTTGGTGTTATATCCCTTTTGCTGACCAATAAACATATAGCTTTGGTTGCCTATTTTACCCAAACCACCAATCATTGCTTTATCGTCTTTAAAGCTTCTATCTCCATGTAATTCTAAGAAAGAATCGCCACAAATAGCCTTAATATAATCTAAAGTATAGGGTCTGTTAGGATGTCTAGATAACTGTACACGCTGCCAGGGCGACAGGTTTTTGTATATATCTGTAGTTGTGCTTTTTAATTTCTCTTCAATTTGTCCGCAGGTTTCTGTAACATCAACTTCACTTTCTTCACCAATCACTCTACATTTTTGAAGTTGTTCTTCAAGTTCCTTAATAGGTAATTCAAATTCTAAATATTCCATAAGAATTTAATTCGGTTTTTTTGTTAGCATACAAAACTAATGAAATTATTTTGTTTCGATTTTAGAAATCATTGTAATTGTTTCCTTTTAAATGCATGTCGGTTTTTTAAAACACCATTTAAAACCACTGTAGCTATAATTATTGAGGCACCATAATAAAAATATGTACTCATTTTTTCACTCTCTGGATACAGTATCATAGCTAGTACAATACCGTAAACAGGTTCTAAATTGTAGGTTAACACCACAGTATAAGGGCTAATAAGCTTCATAACATGAACTGAAGCTATAAACGCATAGGCAGTACATATTGATGCCAAAATAAATAAAAGCCAAAAATCTCTGGTTGTTATATTTAAAAATTCTAACGAAAATCCGCCTTCAAAACACATAATAAATAATGAAATAAATAGAACGCCACTTAAAAATTCGTAGAACGAAATAACTATAGCAGAGTGTTTTTTTAAAAATACGCCATTTAATACTGCAAATAGTGATGAAAAAAATGCTGAAGAAATACCCAATACTATGCCCAGTATATACCGTAATTCGCCTTGGGTAATTATACATACACCAATAATTACGAGT
Organism: uncultured Flavobacteriaceae bacterium; assembly: GCA_937923515.1. Lineage (GTDB taxonomy): Bacteria > Bacteroidota > Bacteroidia > Flavobacteriales > Flavobacteriaceae > Jejuia. The sequence continues at coordinate 48,362 of CALDUF010000026.1, read as the reverse complement.
ATGCCAAATATAATTTCGTAACCTATTACTTTTCGTTTGTAAAAAATAGGTTCTATAATAGAAGCGAAAAAAGCACCTGTTGAAAACATGGCTAGCGCTATGGAAACATTGGCAGCATCAATAGCTGCAAAAAAAGTAATCCAGTGCAAGGCGATAATAACTCCTGCGGTAGCTAGTTTTAGGATAGATTTTCCATCAATTTTTAAATTAACGCCTTTAAGCAAGATAAATAGCAACATTAAAATCGCAGCCATAGACATACGAAACCAAACTAATGGAATAGCAGAAATAGAAATTTCTTTACCTAAAATGGCTGTAAAGCCAGCTATAAAAACTAGAAGATGTAAATGAAGGTAATTTTTAAGCTTTGGCTTTATATTAAATAGTCCGCTCATTAATAATTTGCTTTTTTTTATATTACTTGTAATAAAAGCATAAATTTAGGTGTAACTATTATCTACATATTTACCTTTTTAGGACACCACATACCAAGTGCATTTCTATATATTGTATTAAAATGAAATATTAAACGCTAGCGTTTGGCTTTGTATAATAGATATACAGCTAAAATACCAAAAATGAAATTAGGAAACCACACTGCAATTACTGGCGGAAAGTTAGATTGTTGCGCCATTACGCCAAATATTTTATCAAAAAATACAAATACCATAGCGATACAAATACCAAGTGCTAGATTTACGCCCATACCACCGCGTCGTTTTATTGAGGACACTGCTACAGCGATAATAGTTAATATGAATATGGAAACTGGTAAGCTCCATTTTCGGTACAATACTAGTTTGTAGCGCCCAATATTTGATGAGCCTCTCACCTCCTCTTTCTTAATAAATTTAACTAATTCTGGATACGATAAGGTTTCAGCAATGTAAATTACAGGTGTTAAATCTTCAGCATCAAAAGAAAATAATGTATCCTTTTTACGAACTATGTCTAGCGTATCACCAACAGGCCCTATTTTACGTTTTACGTAATCTATCAATCTGTATGTGGTATCTTTTTCTATATAGCGGATACTTCTGGCGTTGATTTTATATACCAATTTATTGTTTTCTAAATGCTCTAAAGTAAAGTTTTGACCTAGTTTATTTTTAGAATCGTAACTACTTACGTAAATAAAATCGTTATCATTAATTTGTCGGTATACATTTTTATTATCAACGGCACTTTTACCTCTTTTAAAGTACTTATAATCGAATTCATTAAATCCCTTACTAGCTTCTGGCGCTAAAAACATTCCTAAAACCAATGCAAAAAGCGCTATAATTATAGCACCGTATATATAAGGTCTTAAAAATCTTGAAAACGAGACACCAGAACTTAAAAATGCAACAATCTCTGTATTATTAGCAAGTTTAGATGTAAACCAAATTACGGATAAGAATAAAAATAAAGGAAACAGTAGGTTGGCAAAGTAAATTGTAAAATCTAAATAAAATAAAGCTACCTCATTAAAAGGCACATCGTTATCTAAAATTTTACCAATTTTTTCAGCTAAATTTACTGTAATTCCAATAGGAATAAACAGTAACAACATCATCAAGAATGTGAATAAATACCGCTTTAATATGTACCAATCTAATATCTTCACTCGTTACTATTGTTATAACCTCTTATCCATTTGTTTTACCATTTTATTTTTCCATTTGGTAAAATCTCCTGCTAAAATATGCTTTCTTGCTTCGCGAACCAACCATAAGTAAAACCCTAAGTTGTGTATGGTAGCAATTTGTTTTCCTAACAACTCATTTACCGTAAACAAATGGCGTAAATAAGCCTTACTATACTCTGTATCTACAAAGGTAATTGCCATATCGTCAATTGCAGAAAAATCGTCTTCCCACTTTTTATTTTTAATATTTATAGAACCATGGGCTGTAAACAACATACCGTTTCTAGCATTTCGTGTTGGCATTACACAATCAAACATATCAATACCTAACGCAATATTTTCTAAAATATTGATTGGTGTGCCAACACCCATTAAATATCTTGGTTTTTCTTCTGGCAATACGTTACAAACCACTTCAGTCATGGCATACATTTCTTCAGCGGGTTCACCTACCGATAAGCCACCTATAGCATTACCCACAGCATCAGCATTAGCAATGTATTCTGCAGATTGCACACGTAAATCTTTATAAGTACTGCCTTGTACTATCGGAAAAAATGCTTGATTATAATCGTACTTTAATGGTGTTTTTTCTAAATGATTAATACATCTATCTAGCCAACGATGCGTCATGTGCATAGAGCGTTTGGCATAGTTATAATCGCAAGGATATGGTGTGCATTCATCAAAAGCCATTATAATATCAGCACCTATACTGCGCTGAATTTCCATTACATTTTCGGGCGTAAATGTATGGTAACTACCATCTATATGCGATTTAAATTTTACACCTTCCTCTTTAATCTTTCTGTTTGCCGAAAGTGAATACACTTGATACCCGCCAGAATCTGTTAAGATATTTCTATCCCAGTTCATAAATTTATGCAATCCTCCAGCTTTTTCTATAATTGAAGTTTGCGGACGCAAGTATAAATGATAAGTGTTTCCAAGAATAATATCTGGGTTTATATCATTTTTAAGTTCGCGTTGGTGTACGCCTTTTACAGAAGCAACAGTGCCCACAGGCATAAAAATTGGGGTTTCAATAACACCATGATCTGTAGTTATTTTACCCGCACGCGCCTTACTTTGGGCATCTTTTGTTTTTAATTCAAATTTCATATATCAATAAACCAGAAAGCAAACCTACATATTTTAAATCAAAAAAAACAGACTTATTATATCTACTTAAACCTTTAGTAAATTTATTTAAAATAGGCGTTTATTTAGTTTGTAAAACTATCTTAATCGCCTATTTTTGTGGCGCAAAAAATAATCACTTAACATGCCAAACATTAAACACTTAGAAGATATTTGTACGCAAGTAAGAAGAGATATCTTAAGACAAGTTCACAAGGTAAATTCTGGGCACCCAGGAGGTTCCTTAGGTTGTACAGAATTTTTCGTTGCACTTTACAACGAGATAATGGATAGAAAAGATACATTCGAAATGGATGGAATTGGAGAAGATTTATTCTTTTTATCTAACGGACATATTTCTCCTGTATGTTATAGTGTATTAGCAAGAGCTGGATATTTTCCTGTTGAGGAATTAAATACGTTTAGATTAATTAATTCGCGTCTTCAAGGACACCCAACAACTCATGAAGGACTTCCTGGTATACGTATTGCATCAGGATCTTTAGGTCAAGGCATGTCGGTTGCTCTAGGCGCTGCTCAAGCAAAAAAATTAAATAACGACGACAAGTTAGTATACACATTACATGGTGATGGCGAATTACAAGAAGGCCAAAACTGGGAAGCTATTATGTATGCTGCCGGAAAAAAAGTGGATAACCTAATTGCAACTATAGATTTAAATGGTCAGCAAATTGATGGTGCTACTGATGATGTTTTACCTATGGGAAGCATAAAGGGCAAGTTTGAAGCTTTTGGATGGACTGTTTTAGAAATTGAAGAAGGTAATAACCTAGAAGCTATTTTAGACGGTATGGCTAAAGCTAAAGCAGAAACTGGAAAAGGAAAACCAGTGTGTGTTTTATTAAAAACTATAATGGGTAATGGTGTAGATTTTATGATGCACACACACGCATGGCATGGTAAAGCGCCAAATGATGAGCAATTAGCTATTGGATTAGAACAAAACCCTGAAACTTTAGGAGATTATTAATCACTTACTTAAAAAGAAATGAAAACATATACATATACAGAAAAGAAAGATACAAGAAGTGGTTTTGGTGCTGGTTTAACTGAACTTGGAAGAACTAACCCTAATGTGGTTGCACTTTGTGCTGATTTAATAGGTTCGTTAAAAATGAATGACTTTATTAAAGAAAACCCAGAGCGCTTTTTTCAAATTGGTATTGCAGAAGCTAATATGATGGGTATAGCTGCTGGTTTAACTATTGGCGGTAAAATACCTTTTACAGGAACGTTTGCCAACTTTTCTACAGGGCGTGTTTACGATCAAATTCGTCAATCTATTGCCTACTCTGGTAAGAATGTAAAAATTTGTGCATCGCATGCTGGTTTAACTTTAGGTGAAGATGGTGCAACACACCAAATTCTTGAAGATATAGGTATGATGAAGATGTTACCAGGTATGACGGTAATTAACCCTTGTGATTATAACCAAACTAAAGCGGCTACTATAGCTATTGCAGACTATGATGGCCCTGTATATTTGCGTTTTGGTAGACCTTCGGTTCCTATTTTCACACCTGCTGATCAAAAATTTGAAATTGGTAAAGCCATTACATTTACAGAAGGTACAGATGTAACCATCGTAGCAACTGGCCATTTGGTTTGGGAAGCGCTTGAAGCTTCTAAAGTTTTACACGCACAAGGTATTTCTGCCGAAGTAATAAACATTCATACTATAAAACCGCTTGATGATGCTGCTATTTTAAAATCTGTAGCTAAAACAGGCTGTGTTGTAACTGCTGAAGAGCACAATATTTTAGGTGGTTTAGGCGAAAGTGTTGCTAGAGTTTTGGCAACCACACAACCTGCACCGCAAGAATTTGTTGGTACAAACGATACCTTTGGAGAATCTGGTACACCAGCACAACTTATGGAGAAATATGGTTTAAATAGTGCTTCTATAGTTGAGAAATCTAAAAAAGTAATTGCAAGAAAGTAATAGAGATAACATTTATTTCTAGCAAGCAAACATAAAATGGTTTTACAATATAATTTTGTAGAGCCATTTTTTTTATTTTAATGTTTGTTAAAATATTTAACGTTTGGCAACGTTTTTGATAATATAGTTGACATCAAATCTTAAAACGAATAATTATGAAACACACAAATGAATTACAAGACACACTTAAAGCACGGTTTTCTAAATTAAAGTTCGCCTTTCTTCTAGCTGCTTTAGTGCTACTATCGGCATCAAGTTTTGCACAAACACAAACTGGTTTTGGTTTAAAAGGTGGTTTAAACTATAATGGCAATGGTGATTACTTTGAATCTATTGGTTCTAACGCTGAAAATCCTGAAAGAAATATTGGTTACCACGTTGGTATTTTTGGAAAAATAGGAAAAGACATCTATTTAAGACCAGAACTTGTATATACCAGAACTAAAAGTGATTATAGAGACGACAGTTTTCAACTAACAAAACTAGACGCACCCGTTTTACTTGGAATTAAAGTAATAGGGCCAATTAGCGTATTTGGCGGCCCTTCATTTCAATACATTTTAGATTCTGAATTTGAAAACATCTCCATTAATAATGTTGAAGACGATTTTTCGGTAGGTTTAAATTTTGGTATAGGTTTAAACTTTAAAAAATTAGGTATAGATTTAAGATACGAAAGAGGTTTTAGTGATAACGAAGCTACATTTATAAACACTAATATTGGTAGCGTTGAAAGTAGAATAGATACGAGACCCGATCAATTAATTTTGAGTTTATCATTATTACTCTAAATCTATTACTTTATATAAAACAAAAAAACTCACCTTTTGGTGAGTTTTTTTGTTTTAATACTTTGTTTAAATGTTATTTATCCTCTGGATCTAAATAGTTAGGTATACCATTACCGTTGGTATCATCATTGGTTGGGTCGCCATCATTATTTTCGTCTTCATCAATAGTTAGCACGCCATCACCATCATCATCTGTATCTACATAATCAGGAGTACCATCACCATCGGTATCATCATCTAATTCATTTTCATCTTCAAACACTAAAAATTGATCAGCAAATTCTCCTGTAGTTACAATCTTTTCTAAAAAAGAAGGTACACCATCACCATCATGATCGTTAACAAAAGTCTGCAATAATTCAAATTCAAAAATTAATGGCGCATATATTGGAATATCAATACTTGGTGGATTATTAAAATAAGCTAAACCAGAAGGTATATACATTACACCGGCACCATGATTATTAAATGTTACAGTACCATCGCTATTAACTATAACTTCTTCTGCTGCGTTAAACAACGGGAATATTTTACGCCAACCTTCTATAGTTCCTGTTCCTGGAGTACTCCCTGTTAAATCTAAATTTACAGGATTCACAACACTTTCAAATACAGAACCATCTAAAAGACTCCCTTCGTAAGTCACTCTCACATTATCTGTAAAGTTAGGGCTTTCGCTTCCGCCACCACTGTTTAACTGTAAAACATAATATGTATATAAAGTACCTGCAAACGTAACCTCGGTAGGTTCAGCGGCGTTTATTAATAAGGAATCTGCCTCAGGTGAAATATTATCGGCATCAGTAACTTCAGTAATAACCAAGTCACTAATTTTTGGATTTGTGTTATCTACAAAAGCGCTTTTATTATAGTAATGGCTTTCTAAATACATTCTAATAGCTAAATCGTCATCATTTTGTTGTACAACACGATCTCTAACAGGAATTGTTGTGAATTCTGGAATATCATCATCGTCATTACACGATAAAAACCCTAATGTTCCACATAATATAAAAAAACCTATTTTTCTTAAACTCATTATTGCTTATTTTTGAGGCACAAGATACAATTTTAATACAATGTTGTGCAAGAACATTAACGTAAGTTTTTAGAATAAACGTATGCGAATAGATAAATATTTATGGTGTGTGAGGTACTACAAAACAAGAACTTTAGCCACAACTGCTTGCAAAAAAGGACAGATAAAAGTTAATGGTGATACGGTGAAACCTAGTCGTGAAATTTACCCTACTGACACGATTGAATTACGTAAAAATCAAATTAACTATAAACTTACGGTTAACGATATTCCTCCCAGTAGAGTTTCGGCAAAACTTGTTGATATTTACAGAACGGATGTAACACCTAAAACGGAGTTTGAAGCTCAAGAGTTACTTAAATATTCTAAAGATTACTATAGAAAAAAAGGCACAGGGCGTCCTACAAAAAAAGATAGAAGAGATATTGATGATTTTAATACCGAAAATGATTAATTTTAAACTTTAAATTATTAATTATAGCTTGATGGAATTAAAGGGTAACGTTATATTAAATCATAAAGAAATTCAACATAAAATAAAACGTATTGCGTTTCAAATTTATGAAAGCAATGTAGACGAAACCGAAGTAATTATTGCGGGTATTGGTACTAATGGTTTTATTTTTGCTAAAAAGTTAAAAACTACGCTTGAAAGTATCTCACAAATTACCCCTATTCTCTGTAAAGTTACAATTGATAAAAAAAATCCACTTTCTGAAATTTCAACATCATTACAACCCGAAGCTTACACAAATAAATCTATTATATTGGTAGACGACGTTTTAAACTCTGGTACGACTTTAATATATGGTGTAAAACATTTTTTAAATGTGCCATTAAAGCAATTTAAAACCGCTGTTTTGGTAAATAGAAATCACAAAAAATATCCTGTAAAAGCCGATTTTAAAGGCATTTCGTTATCTACATCCTTACAAGAGCATGTGCAGGTAAATTTTGAAGGTAAAACACATGAGGTTGTGTTAGAATAGTTTTGCTACTATTTCCTCTGCAATGTCATCTTTAGCTTTATTGTCTGTTACAATTTTTATTTCGGCCTTATTATAAAAAAAGGAACGCTCAAACAAGTGTTTACCTATAAATTCTGTCATTAAAGCTTCTGTTTCGATATGAGCAATTAATGGACGCTTCGCTTTCTTTTTAAATAACTTTTTAGAAAGAAATGGCAATGAGCCATTGAGGTAAATAGAAATAGCGTTATCTGATGCAATAATAGCTTCCATATTACCAGCAAAACATGGAGTACCACCGCCAAGGGCTAAAACAGTATTTTGTTTAAGCAATAGTAATTCTTTAAGATATTCTGTTTCCTTTTTTCTAAAGTAAATTTCACCCTTGGTTTTAAATATTTCCTTAACGGTTAATTTTTCCTTTTCTTCAATATAATCGTCTAAATCTATTAAATTATAGTTTAATTTTTTAGCTAAAATTCTTCCAACAGAAGATTTTCCAGAACCCATATACCCAAGTAAAACTATGATCATATTATTGCTTGTAATTGATTATTAAAAACATACAAATTTGTGCTGCAAAAAAACAAAAATTTATATAAAAAAAGTATTGTTTTATTAATTAAACATTATATATTTGCACCCGCTAACGGCAAGTTAGTGTTTATTTTTAGACCGGGTAGCTCAGTTGGTAGAGCATCTCCCTTTTAAGGAGAGGGTCCTGGGTTCGAGCCCCAGCCCGGTCACAAAAAAAGTTAAGCGTTATTGCTTAACTTTTTTTATTTTAGTACACTTCAAATAAAAGCACACGTGGCGGAATTGGTAGACGCGCTGGCTTGAGGGGCCAGTATCCGTTTAGGATGTGGAAGTTCGAATCTTCTCGTGTGCACAATTACTTTCTCGCACAACCATACTGCAAGCACCTTATTATTGTAACTGAAGTAACTGATTATAAAAGTTTTTGTATTGCTGATTATTAGGATACAATGCCACTAATTGGGCTGCTATATTAACCGCTTTATTTACATTACCTTGCTTTTGATAAATATAAGCCAAAACGTAAAGTAAACTTTCATCATTTGGTGCTTTACCTAACCCTTTTGCTGCGGTTGTTTCTGCTTTGTTTAAATCGCCATTCTTATCGTATAGCAAACTTAAATTATAATAAAATCTTGCATTATTTGGCGTGTAGCGTATTGCCTGTTCCATTTGCGTAATGGCAGCTTTTGTTTTATTTAATTCTGCTAATAATAACGCATAAGAGTAATAGGTTTGTGCAAACTCTGGCTCTTGCTTTATAATGAGTTGAAATGCAGTTTCTGCTTCGTTATATTGTTTATTTCTATAATACAAATTTGCCAAATTCATGCGCATCATATTATTTAAGCTATCAATTGCAATCGCCTTTTCATACCATACAATTGCATTTTGGGTATCGCCCTTTTTGGCATAGTATAAAGCTTTTTTAGCTCTACCGCCAGCAAAATCAGAAGTAGACTCTAAATGCGTGTTAAATTCTTTTTCTACTTTTTTGTAAACCTCTATGTAAGCTTCTGGTATTTGCGACACATCTAAAGCTGCAATGGCCATAAAGGCTTTAACCCTCACGCTGCGTTTGGTGTCTTTTAGCAATGGTAAAATATAAGATGACACATTTGCAGAATTCACTTCATTTAAAACATCTACAGTAGCTCCACGTACTAAGGGTGATTCATCATTTAAAAACGAAATCAGGGTATTTATAGCAGTTTCGTCAATATAATTACGCATTGCCGAAACAGCTGATGCTCTAGCAATTTCGGGATAAATGGTATCTTTTGAGAGTTCTAATAACGTCTCAAAACCATGCGGATCGCCAGTTAAGGCGGGTGCTAATAATTCAGAAAAATGTTTGGCTTTTGGTGTACCATGGCGCTTTTTATAATGTTCCCAAGCCCAAGCATCGTCTTTATCTGTATGGCATTGTGTACAAGCGTTTGGGGTGCCGTAGGTAAGGCTTAAATCTGGTCTAGGTATTCTAAAACTATGATCTCTTCTATAATCATTGCCCATATAAAATTTCCCTGTCATGTGGCAATTAATACACTGTGCACCATCTGTATCTACCTCATGAAAATGATGCTTAGGTGTGTCGTAAACCTTGGTGTCATGGCATTGCGCACAAAGCATATTACCTTCAAACCGCAACTTTAAAGAATGTGGGTTATGGCAGTTTGTACAGGTTACGTTGTTTTGATACATTTTACTTTGCAGAAAAGAACCATGAACATACACCTCGTCTAGTATTTGACCATCTGGATGATAAATTGTATTTGTAATTAACTGTGGGAAATAATGATCTAAGAAAGTACCTTCAAAATTATAAAATTCAGAATATTGCTCTCTTCGAGAATGGCATCTTGCACACTGGTCTACCAATGCTTTAGGAGCTGTACCTGCTGTCATTTTTAAATCGCCATTAGGCTTATAATTTTCTCCTAAATCATTTACAGCTGCAACATGGGCTTTTCCTGGGCCATGGCATGCTTCGCAGCTTACATTTATAAGTGCGTATTTCGTATCATAACTATGGGTTGCAACATCATAGTTTTTTCTAACGTTTGTAGAATGGCAATCGGCGCACATGGTATTCCAATTTAAACCGCCACGAGACCAATGCAACCACTCTGAATGTACCACTTTAAAATCTGGATATAAATCAAACCACTTATTTTTTTTAGTATCCCAAGCAGTTCGCAAACATTGGTAATGCCCATCAGGGAACTTTACAATGTACTGCTGTAATGGCTCTACGCCAAAGGTGTACTCAATTTTATAATCATGATACTGCCCATCTCTACCCTCAGTATTAACATAAAATACACCATCTTTTTTATAAAATTTTGAAGTAATGCCCTGACTCTTAAAAGTGGTATTATCAAAATCTCCTAAAACTGTAACTGCATTTGCTACTTCCATTGCCTTGTCGTGATGAGAACCTTTCCAATCTTTAAATTGTGCATCATGACAAGATTTGCAAGTATCATCGCCTAAAAAGTGATTATCTGGTATTTTTGCTGTAGAAGTAAATACTTCAGAATTATCATTCTGAATATCAACATACTGAGATTTTGATTTTTCACATGAAATTATTAGAAAAAAACAAAAAATTATATATATAAAACGCATAAATGGGGTATTGTAACTGTTTTGTAGTGATACAAATAGAATAATCAAAAATAGACAATTGTAACGCCTTAACAAAGCTTATTAGTATCCTTAAGATGCATTAGTTACTGTATTTTAATAACAAACAACAACTAATGCTTTGAGCAAAAATTAAAATTAATAATACAATAAATAGTGAATTTTTTAAATATTTTGGTTTCAAACTATGTTTATTGCTAAGTAATTCGTAATTTTGTTTAACGAAAATCTATTTTTGATGAACAATATACAAGTTAATTTTAGCATAAAGGACTTAGAAAATCTTACTGGTATCAAGGCTCATACCATTAGGATATGGGAGAAGCGCTACAATTTACTTAGTCCTAATAGAAGCGATACAAACATTAGAAGTTACAGCTTAGCAAGTCTCCAAAAGTTGCTAAATATATCTTTTTTAAACAATAATGGCTATAAAATATCAAAGATAGCTGATTTAGCCGAAGGTGAAATCCCTATTAAAGTTAGAGAAATAGCATCGAGAGCTAAAGTTGAGGACCACGCCATTAACGCGTTTAAGCTATCAATGCTTAATTTCGACCAAGTATTATTTTACAATACCTATAAAAATCTAATAGAAAACAAATCATTTAACGATATTTTCTATGATGTATTTTTACCGCTTTTAAACGAAATAGGTTTGCTGTGGCAAACTGATACAATTACACCCGCACACGAGCATTTTTTAACGTCTCATATGAAGCAAAAAATACTGCTTAATATAGAGCGTTTACAAATATTAGAACCTAAACCTGTTTCAAGAACATTTATACTTTTTCTTCCCGATAACGAGATACACGATATAGGTTTGTTATTCATAAATTATCAATTAAGAAGCAAAGGCTACCACACTATTTTCTTAGGCGAAAGCGTGCCTATGTCTAGCTTGGTAAGTGTTCTAGAATTCTTTGATGAAATTACGTTTATTTCGTACTTCACTGTTAATCCAGAACTAAGCGAAATACCAAACTACATAAATGACTTTGATGATTTGTTATTGAATAATGATAAGACAGATTTACTCTTACTAGGTCCTAAATTAATAGGCTTAGAGGAAACTGTTCAACTACCTAAAAGAGTGAAAACATACACCTCTATTGAAAATTTAGTTAAAGATTTATAATTAGTTTCTTTTTTGTTTAACTTTTATTTATATTTGTTAAACAATGAAAAAAACAATAGCCATAATAGGTTCAGGATTCTCAGCACTGTCTGCCAGTTGCTATTTAAAACAGCAGGGTTTTAGTGTTTCAATCTTTGAAAAAAACGATACCGTTGGTGGTCGCGCCAGACAATTAAAAAAAGAAGGTTTTACTTTTGATATTGGTCCAAGTTGGTATTGGATGCCCGATATTTTTGAGAAATTCTTTAATGATTTTGGTACTTCAACTTCAGACTTTTACGAACTCGATAAACTAAGTCCAGCTTACAAGATTTTTTTTAAAGACGAAGTCATCACAATTGGTGATACCATGGATAAAATTTGTGCCGAATTTGAGCGCATAGAACCTGGTAGCTCTAAACCTTTAAGACAATTTATAGACAAGGCTGCCACTAATTATGATATTGCTATAAATAAAGTGGTACTAAAACCTGGTATTTCGCCTTTTGAGCTAGTTACTCCTGAGACTGCTACTAGAGTAGACCAATTTTTTAAAACCATAAGTGGCGATGTTCGAAAAAAATTTAAAAACCCAAAGCTAATATCAACTTTAGAATTTCCGGTACTATTTCTTGGCGCAAAACCTAGCAATACACCATCGTTTTATAGTTTTATGAATTATGCTGATTTTGGCTTAGGCACTTGGCACCCCAAAGGTGGCATGTACGAAGTGATAAAAGCTATGAAAACTTTAGCAGAACGTTTGGGCGTTGTAATACATACCAACAGTCCTGTTGAAAAAATAGTGGTTGAAGGCAAAAATGCTACGTCCATAATGATAAATGGTGATAAAAAATCATTTGATATTGTTTTAAGCGGAGCAGATTATCACCATTCAGAAACTTTATTAGATAAAAATTACAGGCAATACTCAGAATCTTACTGGTCTAAAAAAACATTTGCACCCTCTTCCCTATTGTTTTATGTAGGGTTCGATAAAAAAATAAAAAACGTAGAACATCACAATTTGTTTTTTGATACTAATTTTGAAACGCACGCCGAAGAAATTTACGATAATCCTAAATGGCCAAAAGACCCTTTATTTTACGCTAATTTCCCTTCGGTTACAGATGCTTCAATGGCACCAAAAGACTGTGAAACAGGTTTTTTCCTAATTCCAATAGCACCAGGAATTGAAGATACCGAAGCACTCAGGGCGCAGTATTTTGATATTATTTTATCGCGTTTTGAGAAATTAACTGGGCAAGATGTTATAAATAATATTATATTTAAAGAATCCTTCTGCGTAAAGGATTTTATAAAAGAGTATAATTCTTATAAGGGTAATGCGTATGGAATGGCTAACACCCTTTCCCAAACTGCCTTTTTGAGACCTAAGTTAAAAAGTAAAAAAGTGAATAATTTATATTTTACTGGACAACTTACCGTTCCTGGACCTGGAGTGCCACCATCGTTAATATCAGGAAAACTAGTAGCGCAACTCATCAACAAATATCATAATAAGTAAAAATGAAAGCATTATTCGATTCCGTTTCCTACAGTTGTAGTAAGGTAGTAACAAAAAGTTACAGCACATCGTTTTCGTTAGCCACAAAAATGTTATCTAACTCTATACGAATGCACATTTATAATATCTATGGATTTGTAAGATTTGCAGATGAAATTGTTGATTCGTTTCACGACTTCAATAAAGAAGAATTATTTGAACGTTTTACACAAGATTTGGAAAACGCATTACAAGACAAAATAAGTTTAAACCCTATTTTAAATGCTTTTCAACATACTTATCATGAATATAATATTGATAAAAGTATGGTGGATGCGTTTATGAAAAGTATGCGATTAGATTTATCTAAAAATGATTATTTATCAGATGAGGAATACAAAGCTTATATTTATGGCTCCGCAGATGTGGTTGGGCTTATGTGTTTAAAAGTGTTTGTAAAAGGCGACGAAGAAAAGTATAACGAACTTAAAAACAGCGCAATGTCTTTAGGTTCTGCATTTCAAAAGGTAAACTTTTTGAGAGATTTAAAAGCAGATTTTAATGAGTTAAACAGAAGCTACTTTCCTAATATAGATTTGGATAATTTAGACGAACATTCTAAGCAACAAATTATTGACGATATAGAAAACGATTTTGAAAAAGGCTTAATTGGTATTCAAAAATTACCAATGGAAGCTAAATTTGGTGTTTTTATGGCGTATCGCTATTATAGCCAGCTTTTAAAGAAACTCAAAAAAACACCAGCACTACAAATTAAAGACACGCGTATTAGAGTATCAAATCCCAAAAAGATTGAGCTACTTATGCGCAGTTATGTAAAATATCAATTAAATTTAATGTAATTATTTAAGATGCAAACGTTTTACTGGATACTTGTATTTTTAGGCACCTACTTTTTTATGGAATTTATGGCATGGTTTACCCATAAATATGTGATGCACGGGTTTTTATGGAGCTTACATAAAGACCACCACCATAAAGATCATGATAGTTGGTTTGAGCGTAATGATGCGTTTTTTATTTTTTACGCTGTAGTAAGTATTGGTTTCTTTCTACTATGGAAAAACACCAGTTTTTGGCAAGGTTTACCTATAGGTTTAGGCATTTTCGCTTACGGTGTATCTTACTTTTTTGTGCACGATATTTTTATTCATCAGCGATTTAAACTGTTTAGAAACGCCAACAATTGGTATGCTCATGGTGTGCGAAGAGCGCATAAAATTCACCATAAACATTTAGGAAAAGGCGACGGCGAATGCTTTGGTATGCTAGTAGTACCTTTTAAATACTTCAAAAAGAAATAATACAGAATGGCAGAGCGTTTCCATTTCGACTATATCATTATTGGAAATGGTTTAGCAGGATTACAGCTGGCACTTAAAATGGCAGCCGATGCGTTTTTTAAAGACAAACACATTGCCTTAATTGATTCTTCTTCAAAAAACACAAACGATAAAACTTGGAGCTTTTGGGAAAAAAATCCTTCACTGTGGAAAAATTTGCCCTATGCTTCTTGGGAAAAAGCAAATGTAATCACTACAAAAAAAACAATAGAGCTTAAGCTTTCACCTTATACTTACAAATCTGTAAAAGCAATTGACTTTTATAATTATGCCAAATCAGAATTAAAAAAACACAGCAATTTCTATTTTATTATAGACAGCGTTGAAACTATTAATACAGATAAACCTAGCGTCACCACTTCTAAAAATAATTACACCTGTACTCATATTTTTGATAGTAGAATTCCTTCCGAATTTTATTCTGATACTAAAAGCATAAATATCAATCAGCATTTTAAAGGTATTGTGATAAAAACTAAAACTGAAGCTTTTAACGATAACACTGTCACCATGATGGATTACCGCTTAAAAGATGGTGCGCAAACTACATTTACATACGTATTACCATTTTCAAAACATGAAGCTTTAGTTGAGTTTACATACTTTACTGAAACTATTGTTGAAACATCGGTATATGATGCGTTTATTAAAAAATATATTAAGGCGTATTTAAATATCGGCGATTACCAAATTTTAGAATCTGAACAAGGTAATATACCAATGACTACCTTTGCTTTTGATGCGTTTAATTCTCAAAACCTTACTAAAATTGGTACTGGCGGCGGTTGGGTAAAACCCTCAACAGGCTATTCGTTTAAACATACCGAGAAAAAGGTTGCAAAAATTATTACTAATATCAAACGGCGTAAAATACCATCAACTGGGTTATTTCAAAAGAAATATAAGTTTTATGACAAGGTGTTTTTAAAAGTATTACAAGATGAAAATGATAAAGGCGAATGGCTATTCGAGCAGTTTTATGCTAAAAATAGTAGCGATACGATGTTTCGATTTTTAGATGAAGAATCCACTTTTTTTGAAGAACTAAAAATTATGTTCTCACTTTTTTCATGGCGTTTTATAAAGGCATTTTTTAAGACTTTATAAACACGTTTACTGCTATTCAATCTATAGTGTTTAACAGCAAACTTAGTTTAAACCTATCGTTTTTACTTAAGCAAACCATCAATAGTTTCTCTAACTGTAGCACTATTCCAATTGGCAGCCCCAGTTTTATCTATAACCACATTACCATTTGTATCAATTAAAAACGTACGTGGAATACTACTGATATTAAAAACTTCAGGGTAAGGCGTAGTTGGTGCATATACTTTTATGGTGTACCCATTTTTAGTTAAAAATTGGTTTACAGCGTTTTGTTGCTCATCCGAAATAAAAACAAATTCAATAGTATCCTTATAATCATCGTAAAGTTTCTGCATACTTGGTAACTCTGCGATACATGGTGGGCACCATGTTGCCCAAAAGTTTACAAAAACCACTTTACCTCTAGTAGCTTTAAAATTTAGAGTTTCTCCTGTATTGCTTAGTAACACCCAATCCATAGCATTTAACTTTTTTTGGGCCTCAACATCTATAGTTGCTGGTGCAAATAAGGCTAACCCTTTATTGATAAATACTTGTATAGGTAAACGTGTTTGCGGTATTATTAACAATGCCGCCATTGCTAAAAATATAAGGTTTTTAAAATGTGCTTTTTTAAATTTCATAATTGCCGTTGCTACAGTTTTTTAGCTGCTTCCCAAAACACATCCATTTCAGCAAGTGTCATATCTGCCAATGGTTTATTTAAGGCTTTTGCACGTTCCTCAAGGTATTTAAAGCGTTTGGTGAATTTTTTATTGGTACGTTCTAGAGCGTTTTCTGGATTAATATTTAAAAACCTTGCATAGTTTATCATAGAGAATAAAACGTCTCCAAATTCGCTTTCTATCCTATCAGGTGTTCCTGTTTTAATCTCATCATTAAGTTCATTAAGTTCTTCTTGTACTTTTTCCCAAACTTGTTCTGGGTGTTCCCAATCAAAACCTACACCTGCAACTTTTTCTTGAATTCTGTTGGCTTTAACCAAAGCAGGCAGGCTTTTAGGCACACCTTCAAGCACACTAGTTTTACCTTCTTTAAGCTTTAGGTTTTCCCAATTACGCTTTACATCAGCTTCATTTTCAACAGTTACATCTCCATAAATATGTGGGTGTCTATTAATAAGTTTTTCGCAAATACTGTTGCAAACATCGGCAATATCAAAGTCTTGGGTTTCGCTTCCTATTTTAGAGTAAAATACAATATGCAGCAGTACGTCGCCCAACTCTTTTTTAACCTCTTCTAAATTGTTGTCTAAAATAGCGT
Organism: uncultured Flavobacteriaceae bacterium; assembly: GCA_937923515.1. Classification (GTDB taxonomy): domain Bacteria; phylum Bacteroidota; class Bacteroidia; order Flavobacteriales; family Flavobacteriaceae; genus Jejuia. Next base: position 31,284 of record CALDUF010000026.1, on the reverse strand, counting down.
CTCCCAATTCGTAAGTTTCCTCAATGGTAAGATGTCGCAAGGTTTCCATGGTTTGCTTTTTGTCCCACGGGCATTGGGCGCGTAGCTCATCCATAATGGTTAACAACCTATCAAACGCCTTTAACTGCTTTTCTCTAGAATTCATGCTGTGAAGTTTTTTCAAAAATACAATTTTGATGTTTTTAAAATGTTGTAATTTATGTAAATATAGGTGTTGCGTTTATGCTTTTAAAACTTGACTTCGTAGAAAACTTCGGCTAAATTCGTATAACTGCACATATAATCTATTTGTGCTGAGTTTATCGAAGTATTACACATCGGCGCATATCAGTGAACTCATTAACCATAAGCACAAATACACGTGTAAAATAATTAAAAAATCACGTATTATGGTTTTATTTCTCATCTTTGATGTTAAATAGAAAATGAATGAACACAAAATTAACTTTAACGATTGAGCGTGATATAATAGAAAGCGCTAAGAAATACGCCAAGAGTAAAAATCGTAGTTTGTCTGATATCATCGAAAATTATTTAAAACATCTCACAAATAAGGATTCAAATACTGAAAACGAATTAGACCCAATGATAGAATCTCTAAAAGGAGCATTTAAATTGCCTAAAAACTCTGACTACAAAAAGGAACTTGGAAAACGATTAGAAAAAAAGTATTTGTAATGGACAGAGTACTTTTTAATACAGACGTTTTACTAGATTTCTTCTTTGATAGAGTTCCTTTTTCAAACCATATCGCCAAAGTATTACATCTATGCAAAGAAAAAAAAATTGAAGGATTTACAACACCTGTGATAATAGCAAACACCTATTATTTGTTGAGAAAGGTTGCTAAACACGAAGTTGTTATTGATAAATTAAATCAACTTCTGAATATAATTGACGTAACAGAAATGAAAAAAAATGTGGTGCTGAACTCACTAAATTCAAACTTTAAAGATTTCGAGGATGCATTACAGAACTTTTCAGCAGTGGAACACGGTAATATCAAGGTGATTATTACTCGAAATATAAAAGATTTTAAACACAGCGAATTAGCTATTTTAACACCCGAGTCTTATCTTAAAGGAAAAGAAGCCAGTGGCTAACACTGCGTATCGTCCATTGCTAGTAATGGCTTTCTCACGAAAGTGCTTGCGGACTTTCTATCTGTAATTTACTTGCTAACATTAATGCTTAATTATACAACTAAATCTCACACTAAACCGTTTAATGCACCTCCCTAAAAAATAAAACAACGTATAATCTAGTACGCTATCAGCAAACGTATCTGCGTTAAGGACGTAACATTATCTTAAACTAAAAAATCCAGCCTTTACAGACTGGATTTTTTCAATATATATGTTTTAAATTTAAGCGTTTTGCTTCTTAATTAAATTAAGTGCAGAACCTTCGTTATACCATGCAATTTGTGCATCGTTATACGTGTGGTTTAGCTTTATAACATCTTTACTACCATCAGCATGTACCACTTCTAGCGTTAATTGTTTATCTGGTGCAAATTCGTTTAAATCTGTGAAGTTAAAAGTATCGTCTTCTTGAATTAAATCGTAATCTGCCTCGTTAGCAAAAGTTAAGCCTAACATCCCTTGTTTTTTAAGGTTTGTTTCGTGGATACGAGCAAACGACTTTACAATTACAGCGGCCACTCCTAAATGGCGTGGTTGCATTGCTGCATGCTCTCTTGATGAGCCTTCACCATAATTATGATCGCCCACTACAACAGTTTTAATACCTTCTTTTTTATAAGCGCGTTGTACATCTGGTACGCCACCATAATCTCCTGTTAATTGGTTTTTAACGAAGTTGGTTTTTTTGTTGAATGCATTTACTGCTCCAATTAATGTATTGTTTGCAATATTATCTAAATGCCCTCTATAACGTAACCATGGGCCAGCCATAGAGATATGATCGGTAGTACATTTACCAAAGGCTTTTATTAATAGTTTAGCGCCTGTAATAGTTTCTCCTAACGGCGTAAATGGTGTTAAAAGTTGTAAACGCTCTGAATCGTCATTTACTACTACGTTTACATGACTTCCGTCTGCTTCTGGTGCTAAGTAACCATTATCGTCTACAGCGAAACCTTTTGGTGGTAATTCCCAGCCTGTTGGTTCATCGAATTTAACTTCTTCGCCGTTTTCGTTAATTAAGGTATCCTTTAACGGATTAAAATCTAAACGCCCTGCAATAGCAATTGCTGCAGTTAACTCTGGTGATGCTACAAAGGCGTGCGTGTTTGGATTACCATCGGCACGTTTTGCAAAGTTTCTATTAAACGAGTGTACAATACTATTTTTTGGTGCGTTTTTAGGATCTGAATAACGAGCCCATTGCCCAATACATGGTCCGCAAGCATTGGTGAAAATTTTAGCATCTAAGTTTTCAAAAATACCTAAAATACCATCGCGTTCTGCAGTAAAACGTACTTGTTCTGAACCTGGATTAATTCCTAATTCAGCTTTCATTTTTAAACCTTTATCTAAGGCTTGTTGCGCAATTGATGACGCTCTCGATAAATCTTCGTAAGAGGAGTTGGTACAAGACCCTATTAAACCCCATTCTACTTTTATTGGCCAATCATTAGCTTTTGCCTTATTGGTCATATCTGTGCCTACTTCAGTAGATAGATCTGGCGTAAACGGTCCGTTTAATAATGGCCCTAATTCTGATAAGTTAATTTCAATAACTTGATCAAAATACTGCTCTGGATTTTGGTATACTTCAGGATCTGCAGTTAAGTGCGCTTTTACTTGGTTTGCAGCTTCAGCTACATCTTCTCTATCGGTAGCACGTAAATAACGCTCCATAGAATCATCATACCCAAATGTAGATGTGGTTGCCCCAATTTCAGCACCCATATTACAAATTGTTCCTTTTCCTGTACAAGACATTGCTGTTGCACCAGGACCAAAATATTCTACAATAGCACCCGTTCCGCCTTTTACAGTTAGAATTTCGGCTACTTTTAAAATTACATCTTTTGGCGCTGTCCAACCAGATAATTTACCTGTTAACTTCACGCCTATTAATTTTGGAAATTTTAATTCCCAAGCCATACCTGCCATAACATCAACAGCATCTGCACCACCTACACCAATAGCAACCATACCTAAACCGCCTGCATTTACAGTGTGAGAATCGGTACCTATCATCATACCTCCAGGAAAGGCATAGTTTTCTAAAACTACCTGATGGATAATACCTGCACCAGGTTTCCAAAACCCAATACCGTATTTATTTGATACTGACTCTAAAAAATTAAATACCTCGCTACTTACATTGTTAGCGTGTTTTAAATCGGTTGCAGCACCTTCTTTAGCTTGAATTAAGTGGTCGCAATGCACCGTAGTTGGCACAGCAACTTTAGTTTTGCCTGCTTGCATAAACTGCAATAGTGCCATTTGTGCTGTAGCATCTTGACATGCAATTCTATCTGGAGCAAAATCAACATAATCTTTACCTCGTGCAAAAGCCTTGGTTGGATTACCATCCCACAAATGATTATATAATATTTTTTCAGAAAGCGTAAGTGGCTTTCCAACAACTTCGCGCGCTTTATCAACGTTCTCAGCCATTTTGGAGTACACTCCTTTTATCATGTCAATGTCAAATGCCATATAAAATTTTTTAAGGTTTATTTAGTGTTTTTTTACAGTCTTGCAAATTACAAAATTAATGCAAAGATTTAAAAATAAACGCCACTTTAAAATCAGGTATTTATACCTAATTATTATTGTTGCATTTATAGAACAAATGATTTTATTTTATTTAGATATATGGCCTTATTTCTAACGAATTAATAATTTAAGATTTATTATTTATCAATACCTTTGAAACAAACCTAAATAACTACATGCTTTTAATAGCTTTAAGCTGGATATATATTGCGTTAACTTGCCTTAATTTAGGTTTTGTTTTTAAACGGTTTTTTAAGATTAAAACCTGCCATTTAGCAATACATCTAATTTTAGGGCTTTTTCTTTACACACTCATTACCTGTATAGCTGCTTTTTTTATTAGAATACATATTGAATTTTACAGTATTATTTTAATATTGAATTGTATACTGGCTGTTATTTATAAAAAAGAAATTGTACAGTATTTAAATGCGCTATTACATGCGTTTAAAGCATTTAAAATTCACTATAAACTTTTATACGCGTTACTTTTTTTAGTAGTGTTAGCACAAAGCGCCACTAAACCGTATTTAATTGATAATGAGTCGTATTACATACAAACCATAAAGTGGATTAACACCTTTGGTTACGTAAAAGGACTCGCAAATTTACATTTGTTTTTGGGGCAAAATTCTTCATGGCATGCACTTCAAGCTGGGTTTAATTTTCCTTTTATTTCTAACATTTTAAATGATATTAATGGGTTTGTATTTGTAGTGATGGGATTTTTATTTGTTGAGAAAATAAGTAGGGCTACAAATTCACAAGATTACTTTTTAGGACTAGTACTTAGCTTCAGTCTGTTTTTTATGCAATTTGTAAATGCGCCTTCACCAGATTTAATCATTTTTTTATTGGCACCTTATGTAATTTACAAATACCTCTTGCACCATTCGCATCTTTCGGCTTCAACATTTAATATTCTTTTTAGTATTGTGCTCTTTTTGTGTTTTGTAAAAGTTACTATGGTTGTATTTGCCTTTTTGATTTTTTTACTCTTCATCAAAAATTTTAAAATATTAAAAGTACATATTGGGCAATATATTATGCTTAGCGTTTTGGTGCTAGGTTTATTTTTATTGAAGAACGCCGTTATTTCTGGCTATTTGCTTTATCCAACATCAAGTTTTGATGTTTTGTCGGTAGATTGGAAATTACCTTCAGAATTAATAAAGCTATACCAAACAGGCACTTACCAGTCTGGTATGAACAATAGTAATGTGTCGCATTTTAGCTTTATTGAAACGTTTAAATATTGGTTGCAGATTCCAAAACTTCACGGATTATTTAACAAACTGTTTTTGTTATTATTAATAGTATTTCCGCTTTTAATTTTTAAAAGCAAAAACAAACAACCACTACTTATTATTTACCTATTAGCTATTTTGCAGTTTGTAATAGTTTGGTTGAATTCTCCCCAATACCGTTTCTTTTTTATTTTTATTGTAATACTTTCACTTCTCCTATTTGTTAGTGTATTTAAATCGCGAAAATTTGGTGTAATTCTAATTTATGTCTCACTCGCATTAAGCGCTATTCCTGTTTTTATTCCTATAAATTTAAACACCTTTACCTCTAACGATTTTGCCATGTCTTTAAGCAATTTTAAGATTAAAAACAGTGTTATTCCAGAGGGAAACACAAAAACCTCAACTTCTTTTTCAAAAGAAACAACACATGGTTTTAGTTATAATTCACCAGGTGCAAATGTATTTTTTTGGGGTACAGGAAATGGCAATTTACCCTGCGTTAACAAACAACAAGTTGCGTATATTAAGACATATTATCGTTATGTACCACAACTAAGAACTAACGAAATAAAGGATGGGTTTAAATCTTTAAAAGTAAAAGAATAATATATTTTAAGAATTTCTATACCAAAGTATTCTTATCTACTAAAACAGACTCTTTATAATCTGTTTTTCTGAAACACCTTCAGCTTCAGCTTTATAGTTTTTAATAATACGGTGTCTTAACACACTTGTGGCTACTGCCTGAACATCTTCGTTGTCTGGAGAAAACTTACCATTTATAACAGCATGCGTTTTTGCAGCTAAAATTAAGTTTTGTGATGCTCTAGGGCCTGCACCCCAATCTATATATTGCTTTACAATATCTGGCGCAGCATCACTATTTGGTCTGGTTTTACCTACCATAGATACAGCGTATTCAATAACATTATCAGCAACAGGTATGCGTCTTATAACGTGTTGGTATTCTAAAATTTCTTTTGAAGTAAAAAGCGCATTAACGTTTACTTTTTCGTCATTAGTTGTTGCTTTAACTACTTGCACTTCTTCTGCAAACGAAGGGTATTCTAAGTTAATGGCAAACATAAATCGATCTAATTGAGCTTCTGGTAACGGATACGTCCCTTCTTGCTCAATTGGGTTTTGTGTGGCTAATACAAAATAAGGTAAATCTAGCTTATAATGGTGTCCTGCTACGGTAACAGCACGTTCTTGCATTGCTTCTAAAAGTGCAGCTTGCGTTTTAGGTGGTGTTCTATTAATCTCATCAGCCAACACAATATTAGAAAATATGGGACCTTTTATAAATTTAAACTGGCGATCTTCATCTAAAATTTCACTACCTAAAATATCACTAGGCATTAAATCTGGAGTGAATTGTATGCGCTTAAAATTTAAACCTAAAGCTTGAGAAATTGTATTTACCATTAAGGTTTTTGCCAAACCTGGCACACCAATTAATAATGCGTGTCCACCTGAAAAAACGGATATTAAAATTTGATTTACAACATCGTCTTGACCAACTATAACTTTGGCTATTTCTTGTTTTAAATCTTTATATTTTTCTACAAACTGTTTTACGGCAGCAACATCAGACATAAGCTACTATTTTTTTAACCAATTACTAGAAAATTCGCAATCTCTCATACCTCCAGTAATTTTAATATACGTATCATCTATTTTTTTAGCTTGCCAATTTTCGATTGCTTTAATTTTCTTTTCATTTAAGGCTAGCTCTTTTATTTTAAGAAAATCGCTTGCATAATCTGCATCGTGATCTTCTACTCTATCGGATACTGTTAATATTTTAAATTTTAATTTATTAGATCTATCCGTTTCTGCAACTACTTGACTTATCTCACCATCTTTTAAATCTTGAATTTGAGAATACAGTTCTGGATCCATTCGCGTTAATTCAAAATTATAATCTTGCGTTTCAGGGTTTATTAATTGGCCACCATCAAACTTAGTTACCTCGTCGTCACTTATTTCTTTGGCTGCGTCTTTAAATGTGATGTCGCCATCTACTATTTTTTGCCTTATGCTTTCCAGTTTTTCTTTAGCTTCAATTACTGAAGCATCTGATACTTCTGGAATTAAAAGCACATGACTTACATCATACTCTTGCCCTCTTATCTTTTCGCAATACACAATATGAAACCCGAAATCTGTTTGAAAAGGTTCTGAAACTTCACCTTCTTGTAATGAAAATGCAGCTTCTCTAAACTCCTTTACCATTCTTGGCTTTTTTCTATTTAATGTGTACTTGTAACCTGATTGTTTGATGCCTGGATCTTGCCCATATAAAATAACTTTAGATCTAAAACTAGCACCGTTCTCTTCTACATCAGCTTTAAATTGTTTTAACTGATTTAGTATGCGTGTTTTTTCTTTTTCTGAAACTTTTGGTTCAACTACTATTTGCGCCACTTTTAATTCTGTTCCAAAACTTGGCCTTTCTTCTTTAGGAATTTTATTAAAAAACTGTCGTACTTCTTCTGGTGTAATTTCAATATCTCTAATAACGCTAGCTTGCATACGTTGCGATAGCATCATATCCTTATTTGTTTTAAACATTTCTTCTCTAAGGCTTTCTTCATCTTCCTTATTATAAATGCTTAATAAACGATCTAAATCACCATTTACCTGACTAAGAAATTGCTGCATTTGATAGTCTACATTATTTCTTACCTCGGCATCTGATACCAAAATACTGTCTTGAATGGCATGGTGTGCATACAACTTATTTTCAAGCAACTTACCAAAAAGCTGGCAACGTGTAATTTCTTTAGTGTCAACACCAGAGGCTTGTAATTGCAAGAACTCCTTATCAATATCAGAATTCAAAACAATATAATCTCCAACAACACCTGCCACACCATCAACCTTAATGGGTTTAAATGCTTCGGTAGTATCCACCGCTTTGTTGGCATCTGTTTCAGTTTCTTTTGGAGTATCTTCTATAATTTCTTGCGCTTGTGTAACACACACAACCGAAAATAGAAATAGGAATAGTAATTTTTTACTAATTGTAGATTTCAAATTCCTTGTTTTTAATAGCATCTTTTGTAATATCTTTTTCTAATTTTTTAATGAGCTCTAACTTGCGTTTATTGATTACAATTTGGTTGATTGTTGGCTTTACATATTCTAACGGTGCAGTATCATTGCGCAACAATACCTCATTAACTTGCATCAAATATACTCCTAATGAATCTTTGAGTTGCACAAAATTAGATTTTTTTAACAGTTGGCTTTTATTTTCAGAATTCACTCCTGGTATTTTGGATATTACCTGACTCATTTTAACCCAAATGGAATCGTTTAAGGAGTACGATTTAAATTGAATCGCAATTGAATCTAAAGCTGCTTTATCTTCTTCTTCAAACTGTTTTAAACGTTTTTTTATCGTATTGAAATCAATAATATTTTCATCTACATGAATGTATCTGAATTTTAAAAGCTCTTCATTTAATTTGAACACATCTTTATTAGCTTCATAGTACATTCTAGCTTCGTCTGTACTTACTACAGTATCTAAATTCTTTTTTACTAAAGCTTCTAAATAGGCTTTACTAAATAAATCGCTCTTATACTGTTCAACTAATTTATTGAAGTTTTGTTGTTTTGTTTCGCTTAAATTTATTTGCGCACCATCTACCAGTAGTTGCTCTGTGGCCCACTCATTTATAAAGTTTTGCACTATTAATGCACTGTCTTGCCCAGTAACACCTTCTGAAACAATACCTGCCAAATCATCTATATAAAGGTATTTGTTATTTACACGAGCAATAGCATTACGTGTGTCGTTTTTTTTGAAAACATCACAGGCAGTAATTACAACTGCTAATAAACCAAGTATTAAGAGGGATTTTATTTGCACAATTAACCTTTAATTTTAGCTTTAACCTTTTTTAGAACAGCGGTGTTAACCACAACTTTATATTTTTCTCTGAGCGTTTCTAGCCATAAATTTTCTTTCTGGGTTTGGTAATCGCTTATTACAAGCCCTTTTACCTCATCATAATCCTTTAATTGTTTTGGCAATACCTCATTAACTTTAGCTACAATAAATCCATTGTTGTGTTTATATACTTTTGATACTCCTTTTTTAAACTCGAAAGCTTTTGGTAAAGCTTGGTGCTTACTATTCATGGTATCTTTAGTGAAAATTACATTAATAGCACCATTAGTATTCACCAGTTTTTTTATAGCATTAGCAGTCATATCCTCACTCATAAGTTTTGCTACTTTTTTAATTACTTTTTTATTGGTTGAAGAGGCTACTTCTGCATCAATACGTTTAGGTAAAAAGTAGTTTTCTTTATGGTTTTCATAAAATGCTTTAACCTCTACTGTGTCGGTTTTTGCAGATTCCCAAATAGTGCTTTCCATTAAATCAAACAGCAATAATCCATCTCTATATTCGCTTAAAATATTAGCATAATCTTCATTTTCAAGCTCTAAATTTTCTTCGTGATATTGTTTTAAGTTAGCATTTAAAAATGAGGTATAACTGTCAGCAACAATTTTATCAAAACTTTGAGTGCCTCTGTTTCGCTTTTGTTGTGCTACTAAAAAATCACCAAAATCGGCATTAGTTAGTATTTTATTTCCAATTTTTAAAAATGTTTCGTCCTTATTAAATCCTTCAGGAAGCTTCCATTTACGGGCGAAAAAATCAGCATTCAAAATAGAAGTAAAATAGCTTAAATCTGGTGTTTTATTAGCGACACCGTATTTATCTTTAAGTTTAGCAATTAAAGCTTCTTCAATTAATTGCGAACGGGAATCGCGCTTTACCTTATTCTCTAATTCTGGTTTTAACTCTTCAAAAGTACCTATTGGGTTTTTAGCTTCTAATTTTATAACGTGCCAACCAAAGTTTGTTTTTATTGGAGAAGAAATATCACCTTCCGTCTCTAAAGCAAAAGCAGTTTCTTCAAATTTTGGGACACTTAATTGTCCGCTAGAAAAAGGTTTTAACAGTCCGCCACTAGAGGCAGAATTTTTATCATCTGAAAACTCTTTTGCTAAATCTTCGAATGCTTCACCTTGTTGTATTTTTTTGTAGATATCTTTTATTCGTGCTTCTGCATTTGATGAAGTGTCTCCTGCCTTTTCCAATATCATAATATGCTTTACTGTACGCTCACCTCTAGCTTTTCTTTTATCTAAAACATTTACTATATGATATCCAAAACGGGTTCTAAACGGTTGAGATATATCGCCTACAGCTGTATTAAAGGCTACTTTTTCAAAAGCATACACCATTCTAAATCCAGAGAACCAACCTAACTCTTCTCCAAATAAGGTTTTACCATTGTGTACTTCTTTTCTAACCGCTTCAAAACCTTCCTTTGTAGCGCGTTCTCTTAAACTTTTAATTTTATTATACGCTGCCAAAGTATCCTGCGGGTTTGCACCTTCTGCAATTCGCACTAAAATATGGGTAGCTTTAACCTCGTTGGTAATGTTATTATAGGCCTCTTCAACCAAAGCATCGTTAACCTTAGCATCGGTCATGTAGTTTTTAGCCAATTGCTTTTTGTAACTCTCTAATTCTCTTTTATATGCTGGTTTTTCATGTAAACCCTTTGCCTTGGCTTCCTTTAATTTTAATTTATAGTTGGTAAATAACTTTAAGTATTCTTCAACATCTTTTTGAGATTCATCTTGTACCAAATTTAGGTTTTTATTGTACACTCTTAAAAACTCAGAAACGTAAACTGGGGCATCATCAACAGTAAATAAAACTTCTTTTTTTGATGTTTGTGCCATGGCAAAAACAGAAAAAAACAACAAGAATGCTTTGGTAAAAAACTTCAATTTCATAATAACATATTAATTTTCAACGGATACAAAAATACTAATATATGGCTTTAAAACAAGTTGTGTCTACAAACGCAAATAAAGGTGTTTTATTTTGAATAAAATAGCCTATTTTTAGATCTTTACATGCAAATACTGCTTGATGCGAAAACTAAAATTAATCTGGGATTTTCGAGGGCCGGATGCCACAAAAATTGCAGCACACCACGAAATCCATTTAAAAGAATACATAAAAATTAAAAAACTAGAATTAAATATTACTGGCGTAGAAGTTATAAACGATATGCACACAGTAGCGTTTATGGTAGTAGTAGAACACCAAATGAAACCTATACGCGATGCTTTAAAACCACATCGTGGACAAATTTATGAGCCATAATTGTTAACGTTAATAATTTAATTGATAAACAACAGCACATTATAACAGACCATACAATTTTATTTAGTATTTTTCAGAAATAGTAATTGCATATATGGAAATGGAAGAATTGGTTAAAAAATTTCAAAATAAAGACGTAAAGGCTTTTGAAAAATTATATGCGATGTATAGCGATAGCATGCATGGTGTAATTTATAATATTGTAAGAGATCACAACGTAGCGGAGGAAGTAATGCAAGATGTGTTTGTTAAAGTATGGCAAAAATCTGAAAGCTACTCTAAACAAAAGGGACGTTTTTTTACATGGATTTTAAATATTGCACGAAACGCAGCCATTGATAAAACCCGATCTAAATCTTTTAAGAAAGTAAAACAAAACCTTAATGCTGATTTTTTCGTAGATATTATACAGACCTCTGAAAGTCTTGATGATAAAACCAATGCGATAGGAATTAAAGCATTTGTGGATAAATTAGACGAAAAATGCAAAATAGTTATAGATTTGCTTTACTTTAAAGGTTACACTCAAAGTGAAGCATCTGAAACTTTAAATATACCTATTGGTACTATTAAAACTAGAAATAGAAATTGTATTAAAATATTGAGAGGTTTAGTTTTAAACTAAATTATTATGGACATTAATGCGTATATAACATCGGGGATTTTAGAGCTTTATGTGGCTGGTGTACTTTCTGAAAAAGAAAATGAAGAAGTATACGAGCTAATGCAAAAGCACCCTGAAGTTTTGCAAGAAGTTTTAGAGATTGAAGCTGCTGTTGTAAAATTAACCGCAGCTACATCACAACGTACAAATACTCATATCTTAGACATTGTAAAGCAAGAGCTAAAACTTAACGAAAACACTAAAACTAAAGTAGTTTCTATAAACAAACCCAAGTATAACTGGATTACTTACACTGGTTGGGCAGCTTCAATATTATTGGCCGTAGGGTTATTTTGGACTTTAAACCAAAATAAAAAGCTTGAAAACGACATGCGTATAACTAAAACGCATCAATCGTTATTAGAAACTCAAATTGAAACATCTAAAAATAGTTTAACTGAAGCTAATACTTTGATTTCGGTTTTACGAGACGATTCTATTTATAAAATTCCGCTTGCGGGTCAAGGTAGTTTTACAGATACGTATGCCAAAGTATACTGGGATAAAGCTACCGAACGTATTTTCTTAGATGCTGAAGGCTTACCAGAACCTCCAAAAGGCAAGGTGTATCAAGTATGGTCTCTAACACTTAATCCGCTTACGCCAACAAGTTTAGGAACTATTGATGATTTTGCTACAGATAGCAATAAAATATTTGAAATACAGAACACCAATACAAGCGAAGCTTTCGGTATCACTTTAGAACCCAAAGGCGGTAGCGCAACTCCAACTATGGAGCAGCTCTATACATTAGGTGTGGTAACTAGTTAATATTTTAGTAACGCTTCCAGAATTTTTAAGTTTGAATAGATAGAAATACTTCTATAACTACGTTTACAGTATTTAAAATAGTATTTACTAACAACGCTACAGTTGCTGCAACTATATAAAGCGACTTATTTATTTAAAACAGATTTTGCGATTAATATAAAGCATCAACTTAAGTTTATATAATGCCCGCATAGGCACAATCTCTTACTACTTATAAGACTATAACACTGTAACTTGTGTGTAAATATTATAGTTTTAAATACTACAAATAGTAATAATAAAAAATAAAAGCTCCCAGTTACATTACTGCAACCGGGAGCTTTCTATCAAACAAAAAAACCTAAAAACCAATAAAAACATTGGAGGTTTCAACAAATCGCGACTAATCCCCTCAAAATAGTAGCGTTTCTAAAAGAGCGTTACATATTCTTAATATTTTGGGTTAGTAGTGGTCCTAATTCAAAACTACTTTCTAACAGTTCACTTTTAATATTTTTAGCAAATTCTATATTTCCATTTGCTTTATAAATTTCGGCCATGTGGTACAATGCTTCTGGCTCAAATGTTTTTCCAGCTACGTGTGCTTCAACAACCTCTAAAGCGCCTTTAACATTACCGTGGTTATAATATGTCCACGCTAATAAATCGTATGATTGTGCTGTTGGCCTATTGCTAATTTCAATATTTGCAATTTTTAATGCTTGTGCTGTGGTTGCTTTGTCTTCGGCAAAAAGTATCGCATTGTATTTATTGTACATATCACCGTATAGTGGATTTTGAACTGCATTTTTATATGCCTTTATTTCGGCTTGTTTTAAAGCGTTATCACCTTTATATTCAGCTATTTCAGCTTTTAATAAATGATAATCTGGCGCATTGTAAGCGTTCATAGTGCTATTTAGTATACGTATTGCTTCATCAGCATTTTTTTCATGTGAATACACTATCCACGCTATGCCTTTTTTTGCATATGCATCATTAGGATCTAATGCTAATGCTTTCAGATAATGATTATAAGATTTTTGTATGCGTCCTGCATGTCCATAATAATCCGCAAGGTTTGTATATGCCCACTGCATTAAGCCTTTGTTTTTTGTAGCTTCAACTTTTTCAGTCGCTTTTTCTAAATACAGAATTGCATTATCTAAATTGCCTTCATGATCACTCCATTTAGAAATTCTAATTAAAAAATCAAAATCATCAAAATTTTCGATTTTAGATAAATAAGACTTTGCCTCTTTTATATTTCCCAATTCTAAATGCACATCAAATAACATTTTTTGGGTAGCATTTAACTTATCGCCATTAACTTCGGCTTTTTCTAATAATGCTAGGGCTTCTTTAAATTTGTGTTGCGAAATATAATTTCTTGATAAAGCTCTTAAATAGCCAGCACTGTTATAATTAGTGGCTTCATTAGCTTTAATTAACTGTTGTTCAGCATTTATTAAATGCTCAATATTGCCAGTTTTACTAAATAGTAGTGACTGAGCTCCTGCTGCTTTTGCTAGATATGGATATTGATTAGGTGCTTTTTTGAGTTTTTCTTCCCAGAAATTATAATCCTGCAGTATTGTGGTTAAAGCAAGATTTTTATCTGATTGTAGATACGCGTCGTAATCTTGAACATTAGACACTACATTAGGAATATTAGTATCGTTTTTACACCCATAAGCACATAAAATAAGGGTGAATATTATGAGGTTTAACGTTTTCATTGTAATGCTTTTTTATGTTTGAAGTACCTAAAATTAACTGGGTATACTAAAAAAAGTATACCCAGAATTTAATTCTACCAAGGTGAAGCTAAGTAAGGGAAAGAGTCCAAAAAGGTTTTATCATTAGCACTAACATTATCATCTGATAGCGTTGGGTTTTCAGTAAAGTCTTCTCCACCAAAAATTAACAATAATTCTACAGTAATTACATCATCGGCTAAAGCACGACCAGTAAGTACGTTAGTACCATCAAAAAATGTAGTTGTACCATCTAAAGATACATTTAAAACATCTGTAGCTAAAAGTCCTGTAAATGTAGGTGCATCTAACATAAGTGCATTTCTACCACCATCAGCATAAGCTGGACTTAAGGCTAATAAATTAGATTCGAACATACCTTGAAATGCTGCATTTTGTTCTGAAGGTATAGTAGTGTTAAACATGTCTTTACTTGTAGAAGACACAAATACAGTGTTAACTGCTGGTCGCCCCATTTGATCTTCTTGCGTAAAAGTTCCCGAAAAATCAGGACCCGCAGGTTCTGGTGTAGCGTCGTCATCGTTTGAGCAATTAAATGCTAAAAACGAAAATAGTACTGCTAGTGTATATATTTTTAAAGTTTTCATAATTTCAATATTAATTAAGGTTACTTATTATTTTGTTTTGGTTTCTACCCAAGTGTTTATAGTTCCTGAACCACCTACCATAGATTTTGGTAATTCTACTACAATAGACATTACGTTGGTTCCAGCAAACGTATCTGCTCCTGGATCGTTAAAACCTGGTGCATTACCTGCTATAATTTCTGAATAACGCGCAAAATCCATAAAGAATGGATCGTCTCTTGGACCAGCGAAAAAACTCATGCCACCACTTGTTTCAATAACTGGAGTTTGACCGTACTGGCTTATATCAACTATACCACTTACACTTGCAGATGTTTCAATAACACTAGCTAAACCTGTTTGAGAAGGTGCTGTTGGTCCAAAAAAGTACATTCTACCATCTCTTGGTATGGCTTGAATAACCAAATCTTCAACATTGTCGCCTGTAGTGTCAATGTTAATTTCTACTAATACACCTTCGTCAAAAGCTGCACTAGCTGTGTTTGCAGGACTAATTAACCCTTGTAAATTTGCTACAAACACTATATTATCAGTGTCTTCACCTTCAAAGGCGTAAAAATCAGTAATGTCACTTGTGCCACCACTTACGGCAGGTGCATCAATGTGATCTGCTGCAATTGCGAAGAAACCAGCAACTGCTAATACGCCAACGCCTAAAATTGTTTTTAAATTTTTCATGTTTTTGAGATTTTGTTTTTATTAATTTTGACTCTCAGTGATACTTACGAAAAAAAGGTTTTAGTGGTTTTGTTAAAAATATGTTAAAACAAAATTCACGGCTATTTTATAGTAAAAGCTTATTTTTATAACTCTTTAACCAATACTATGAACCCATCTGCAACTGGCTGGATAAAAAAACTTGAAAGCGAAATCGCTTTAAACACGCTTTTTTTAGATTACAGCGAAGACCTATTTTACCGAACACTTCGTGATTGTGGTTTTATTTATGGTAGCAATCGCAATGTTGCAGCACAGGTAATACAACCCAAGAGGTTTAAACTTTCTGAAAGCGAAG
Organism: uncultured Flavobacteriaceae bacterium; assembly: GCA_937923515.1. Classification (GTDB taxonomy): domain Bacteria; phylum Bacteroidota; class Bacteroidia; order Flavobacteriales; family Flavobacteriaceae; genus Jejuia. Next base: position 15,334 of record CALDUF010000026.1, on the reverse strand, counting down.
TTTGTAAAATAAATCTTTGTTTGGCTTTGTTTTACACCCACAAAAACGCTAACACCAATTCTACATTTACAAATAGCGTTGTTGCTTTTTATTCTGAAATTAATGCCAATAACACAACATTTTTGTCATCAATTCTAAATACTAGCACACCACAGGAGCAACTAGAGAATATTATACATAAGCGCATACAAATTGATGATAACGTATTTACTAAAAACTTTAACTACTTTTTGGTTAATGCACTCTTATACCTTGATGTATTGGCTTATAAAAAATTTTTAACTCAAGGAAAGCTATCCATATCTTACATTAAAAACCTTGAAGCAGCCATAGTAACTGTCTGTTTAGATTTGCTTCGCTCTAAAACCATAAAAAATGATTATGACGAGCGTTTAATTGAGCTCTTTGGGTCTTCGCTTAGATACCACAAAAACAAAGATTTGGATTATAAAACAGCCATCACCTACATTTCGTCTCTCGAAGAAAAATTTTATATGCTAGATTTAGCATGTATGGCGACTTGGAGCGACCAAATGATTGATGCCGACGAGGAATTATTCTTAGAAAAACTAGGCAAAGATTTAAATTTAAATATTGCTACAATTAACACATCTGTTCGCGCTATAAACAATTTTTATTCTGAAAACAAAGATAGCATTGCACTATTCAACTCAAAAAACGCAGTACATAATTTTTATAACAACTCTACTGCAATTGTAAGTAAACTTGTAAATAGAAACAGCAAACGTTTATACCAAGAGCTGAAGGATAGTAAAGAATTAATGGTATTATTAACACAATCTACAATTAGAGATTTAAATACAGAAGAGCAACAAAAAGTACAAGAACAGCTTTTAGATATTTTTAAGTCCATCCCTAGTTTAGCCATTTTTTTACTACCTGGCGGCGCATTATTGCTGCCTATTGTGGTAAAGTTTATTCCAAAACTATTACCCTCTGCCTTTGATGAGAATAGAATAGATGAGTAATGTATTGCTTGTGACTACCTAAAAAAGTGTAAGACTATTTATTCAATAGGAAAATCAAAATAAGTATTTGGGTACGGTTCATCACGCAACGTAAAATGCCACCATTCTTTAGCATAGTTTCTAAAACCATGCTTTAGCATTATTTGTTGTAGCAAGCGTCTATTCTGTTTTTGTGTTTCAGAAATACCATCATAATTAACCCAAGATTGTACTCCAAAAAAGTCGTAGATACTACCCATATCTATTTCCGCTTTAGTGGTTAAATCTATTATGGTTAAATCTACCGTACTGCCCTTAGAATGTCCAGATCGTGATGCGATGTATTCTTCTTTAAATAAATTTGCTTTTTTAACATCTGGGTAGAATCGAGATTTATTTATGGTATCATTTAAATGTTTAGCCCATTGTATAAAATGGTTTACAGCGCGTTGCGGACGATAGCCATCATATATTTTAAGCGCATAGTTGTTTTTATTTAGCGCTGTTTGTACTTTTTGCAAAGCATCTACTGTAGCTTTAGTTAAAATTAAGCAGTTGTTGTTATACCCATCAATAGTATCGCCAACAAAATTATTTTGGCTGTAATAACGCAATTCTACATGTAAATCGGGGATTATATTTTTAGCATAAACAAATGTTTTTGGGAGTTGAGAAAACCCAAAGTAAGAAATAAAAAAACATAAAAAAGCAAAACAATACTTCATTAAAAAAACGATTTATGCTAATTTAGAAAATAAAAACTATGCGCTTAATAAATGCTAAAGATTTAAACTTAAAAGATGCTGATGTTATTTACTACCCTAATTTTTTTAATAACGCTGAAGCCGACAAATACTTAAAGGCTTTACATAACGAAATACCTTGGCAGCAAGACAAAATAAAAGTATTTGGAAAAATTTATGATCAACCCAGATTAACCGCATTTTTCGCAAACAATACCACACCATATTCTTACAGTAATATAACAATGCATCCTAAACCTTTTGAAGGCCATATGCAAATTATAAAAACAGCTATTGAAACAGCTTTAAATATAAAATTTACGAGTTGCCTAGCGAATTTTTATAGAGATGGTAAAGATAGTAATGGTTGGCATGCGGATGATGAAAAGGTGTTGGGTAAGCACCCGATAATTGCGTCGGTTACCTTTGGAGAAGAGCGTCCGTTCCATCTAAAACACAAAAACGATGCGTCTTTAAAAGAAAAAATAATTCTAAATCACGGCAGTTTACTTTTAATGCAAGGTGCCACGCAAGAAAACTGGTTACATCAAATTCCTAAAACAAAACGAGTAATAGCACCTAGAATTAACTTAACATTTCGCATTATTCCATAAAAAAACCGAGTTCCCTCAAACTCGGTTCTTTCTTAATTTGCTTTTTATATTATGTGCTAGATTTGGGGTCTCCACATCAACATCATAATGCAAATATTAATTAATTAATCCATTGAACTAAAAAGTATGTTATTTAGTACACTTCAAATATAGAAACCGAATTGAAATACGACGATAAAAAACATAATAAATCGATGAAATGCATATATTTTTAACAAATATCGTCGATATAATGCATATTATCGATGAAATACATGTTTTAGACACGTAATTAGGTTAGAATAGTGATTGCGTCTTGGTATTGGAAACTTTTTTTGAAATACGGATAATATTAAAAGTTTAAAAAGATAAAATATTCCAAATACTAAAGTTTTAGAATAAAATGCGCCTTGGTTTTTAAAAATCAATTCAAAAAACACCTACAATTATTACGTAATGAAACAATTTAAAGCTTTAACGTTTCATTTTATTACTTCATACAAGAAAGTCACGTAAATATCGAAATCATTTTGATTTTTTTACTTACAAATCAATATTCAAATTCATCGAATTCTATAAAAACATTTGGTAAGCACATTGGCTAATATATATATTGAAAACTCAGCAATAATATTAACCTTAAAACCAAAACACATGATAACTCTTGCAAAATTTTTAGTTGATTTAATTATCGTAATTATATCAAGTATTTAGTCTAAAAAAAATGTAAAACTTAGTCTAGAATAAGTTTTACTATTTTTGTTATAAATACGTTACATGTGAAAAAGCAGTTTTTTAAATTTTTAGCGCGGTTAAATAAAACGTTGCTTCCTAGTTATTCCAAAAGAAAATTAGATTTAACTAAGGCAAACAAATTCCAAATGGCAATTATTGGGTGGCGCTCGTATGTTACAAAGCGTACTCTATAACTACATTAAAAAAGCCAGTACTATTTTGTACCAGCTTTTTATCACAAAAACATAAACAAATTAAACGTAATTAGATGTGATTTTACTAATCTTAGTTTAATCATGCTACAATCAATCACATTGTTTCTTTACTTCACTACTAATAATCATCAAGTTTTAAAATGATTATTAAAATTTTTTGTGTTATCGTTTTAGTTCAGGTATTAAGTTATTAGGATTTGCACCATATTTTATTATTTCTAAATACTCTATTATAGAAAACACTTTTTGAAATAAGGTTTGCCTTATATGCTTTTTTTCTATTTCATTTTTATCATACTTTAAAATAGCATCTTGATGCTTACTCATGGCATATATTAAACTATTGATGCTGTATTTTTTAATATTTATTAAATTAGTACTTATAAAACCTATATGGTCTAAATCGAATTGATTAAACATAAATCTAGCACCCGATCTTACGGCAGAAATATCAGATTTAAATTTTTTTATATCTACCAAAGCAACCGAAGTTGTGGCATATATCTTTATCTCCTTTAGTACTTTATAGGTATTATCTTTACTTGCATTGTTCACTAAGCAGAATTCTAAGTTTTTAGCTTTATCTAAATAGTTTACAAAAAAATCTACATCAATATGCTTCTCACTGTTATGAAACACTATAATAACTCCAATTCTCATTCTCAATTAAATTAAATAACTACCTCTATTTCATTTACTGCAACCGCTTTTTCCGTATTTGTTTTTTTCTGTTTATACACCCAAGCAATTTGAGCTAATTGACCAACTATTTTTACCGAATCTTTCATAGACAATTTAGAGCCATCAGCATGTATCCATCGCTTTAAAGGTTGCTCACAAAGCATAGCTTTTGCTTGCTTTAAACCATAATGTTGTGCCATTCTTTTAAATATTTCAACATCAAAAATCCACTGTGTTACAAATTTTTCTTTAAAAGCGATATTTATAACCTCTTTACGAAAAATTTTAGCTCCACATTGGGTGTCTTTAAAATCCATTTTTAAAATGGTTCTTATAATAAAGTTAATGGTTAAACTAATTATTTTTCGGGCAGACTCTTTGGTAATATTTGCCCCCATTCTTGCCATACGAGAACCACTTACTATTTTAAAATTAGAGGTTTCTATGGTGTTTACTAAGTCGTCAAAATCTGCTAAATCTGTTGATAAATCAGCATCTAAAAAACCTATATAATCTAAGTCTTGTTTTTTAGCCAAATGCAACATACCTAAACGTACCGCCTCGGCTTTACCTCCATTTTTTTCACAATCATAAACCGTTATAAAATCTTCACGCCCCTTTTGTAATGTTTTTAAAACTTCTAGAGTTCTATCTTTACTACCATCATTAACAAAACATAAATGGTAACCTGTATTTTTATCAATAAATTGAAGGAATTCGTTACTTAACAATCTATCTTCTTCATTATAACAAGGAATAACCGCCCCAACACAGCGTTGCTGTATCATTATGTTTTTTGATATACTAATTGCTTTTGTTTCTGGAGCGCCAATCAAACGCTTTACTCTGGCACAAATTTCATTTAGGCTTAATGGCTTTTTCATATAATCATTAATACCTAAATCAAAACCAGTAGTAATTATATCGTCTTGCGTATTGCCAGACAATACCATAATAGGCGTATTTGCGTTTTTAGAATTTCTAATATATTTTACAATATCTAAACCCGAAACAATTGGCATATTAATGTCTACGATAACTAAATCTGGGGTAAAACTGTTGTATTTTGAAATACCGTCATTAGCATCTGTCTCTACAATAACGTCATAACCTAATGCAACTAATCGTTTTTGTAGTGGCAGCAATACTAATTGTTGGTCATCTATGGCTAAAATTTTCATGATAAATAGTTTTTGTGATTATTTATAAGACAAAAGTATTATGATTGCCGTAAGAAAAAGTTTATTTTAGCTTGATACGATGTTTTGTGTAGACGAATGGTAATTTGCTGTAGACGATTAATATTGAAGCAACCAAAGGCATTCTATATTTTTACAATATTGAAAACAACAACTAATTGAGTCCTAAAGCGACAAATAAACATTTAATTATTGCATTGCTAATTGGCATTGCGTTTCATGGCACATCTATTTTCTTTACTTTAGAAAGTACCTATGATGCGTTAATACATTTATTTTTTGCAGAACATTATGCTGGTAGCTGGTTTGAGCCTTGGAACTACAAATGGTACACAGGCTTTACGGTAATGAGTTACCCACCACTAGTACATCAATCTATAGCAGCACTGTCTTATATAGGCGGTTTAAAATTTGGCTTATTTACAGTGGCATTGCTAAGTATTATGCTGTTTATTACGGGAGCATATCGGTTTTCGTTGCTTATTACAGGCAATAGAACAGTAGCGGGTTATGCCGCAATTCTAGCAGTGTTATCATCATCTTTTGTTGAAACCTTGCATGTGTTTGGGCAGTTACCTAGTATTATTGGTATTTCTATATTAATGCATGCATTACCAGAAATTTACTTGTGGCTTAAAACGGGAAAACTACGGTATTTATGTACGTGTTTATCTTTAATTGCTGTTACGGTTACCTCGCATCATGTTACACCTATTTTTGGAATGATATTTTTTATATTTCCATTAATTGGCATGGTAATCATGGACACCTCAAAAGATAAAGTTGGCAACATGAAAGCCGTTACTTTTAAGGTGTTTTTAAATAGTTTTTTTAAACTGTTTAAACGCATCATAAGTTTTGGGTTATTATCCTTAGTTATTATTGTTGGTTGTATTTTACCTTACTGGATTAATTCTAAAAACAACCCTATTACCCAGGTACCCATACCGCATGGGTCTCGCGATAATTTTTTAGAAATTACATCATCAGGGTTGGTGTTTTTTCTCATTCCGTGGGGTATTTTACTAATTTTACTGCCGTATATTTTTTACCGCTACTACAGCAAGCGTTACCTCTTTTTTGGGTTTTCTATAAGCATACTCACCGTTTTAGGAACAGGTGGTACTACGCCAATTCCTAGATTGTTTTTAGGCGAAACTGCTTTTAATATTTTAACCTTAGATAGGTTTACACTTTGGGCTTCAATAATGTCTATTCCGCTTTTTGGAGAATTTGCATACCGTTTTTCTGAAGGTGATTTAAAAACTCTTATTCAACAAAAATTTGGTGCTATCTATCATCGAATTATTGGAGGCATACTTGCTGGTTTATTCATTTTTATGACCATCTTTACCATGAGTCTTGGGTATTTTAGACCTGCACAACCCCAAAAAATAAAGATGTTACCCATTGTGAATTTTTTAAACCAAGACCAACATGACCAATGGCGCTATATGACCTTGGGGTTTGGAGACCAAATGGCATGGTTATCTGCACAAACTAAGGCAATGAGTGTTGATGGTAATTACCATTCAGCAAGACGTTTACCAGAACTTACTACACGCCCTATTGAACGCTTAGAAAATTCAAAATTTAAAGGTGTTGAAGGTATTGGCTCCTTACAACAGTTTTTAACAACTCCAGAAAAGTATAACTTTAAGTATATTTTTTCAAACGATAAATTTTATGATCCTATTTTGTATTTCTGCGGATGGCAACGCCTACGACAATTAGAAAATGGTATACAGGTTTGGGAAAAATTAAATGTACCTCCATTATCGTCTATTCTACCAAAAGATGATGTAAGTAGATGGCAAAAAATACTTTGGGGTGTTATGCCATTTTTAACAGTACTTATTGCGTTTTTTTTAAATATTCACATGCTATTTAAACGCGCACTAAAAACAAAAACAAAGCATATACCAGAGTATTTAAACTTCAAAATAAACTACAAAAAGTTTTCTAGCGGTGTTTTAAAACTAACGCACATATGGTCTGTAATTTTAGCAATTATTATTGGATTTGGCATGTACCACTTCTATTTAAAAAACAACAGCCACCATACGCCAGAAAATGCACTGCTTGCCTACTACGACGCCCTAGATTTTAAACGATTTGAAAAAGCACATAGCCTTATAAATCCTAAAAGCGATTTAACTATTGCGCAGTACATGTTAGAAATTTCAGTTACTGATGGCCTTTTAAGTTCTTATGCGAAATTAGACGCTATTGATACTCAAATAACATCACAAACTGATACATTGGCCTCTGCTGTTGTAACCACAAAATGGATTACATCTCTAGAAAACATAGAGAAAACATTTTACAAAGCATTAGTTAAAATAGATGGTAAATGGTTTATTGAACCTGATGCTGTGGATTTAGATTTACCACCAGATCAATTTTATAGCAATAATACAACCGACTATTTTAACCAAGGTAGACGTCGTATAACTACAGAACAAACCCACCATGAAGATATTTTAAAACAGCCCGTTTTAGAAATTCTACAAGCTAAACTTGTAAAACACAACAAAAGCTACGCCTTAATTGGAGAAATTCAAAATATTGACAATGTTCCTGCAGACGTGGTGTTAAAAGGCACGTTGTATAACGATGCTAATAAAGCACTTGCAACATACAATGCAAAACATCAAGTAAAACACAAATTAATGCCTAAGGAAGTAAGCGCATTTAGAATTAATTTTGAAGGTATTGCTTGGTCTAAAACTCAAGATTCTATTCCTAAAACTTTTAATCCAGATGAATTTACGCCTGTTGAGTTTGAAGAACAACCCACCAATTTTAATTTGCAGGTTGCAGGCAATGTATCGGGGTCTGATTTGTATAAACAAACTGTTTTAAGTGATTTAAACCTATCGAAAAATGCTATTTCTGGCACATTATTTAACGGCGGTATTAAAGAAATTACCATACCGCAATTACTTATTAGTTATTATGATGCAAACAAAACCCTATTATGGGTAGAACATACATTTATAGAAGAAGGTATTAGGCAAGAACGCAAGCAGCAATTTACTTATACATTTGATACACAAAAAGCTTTAATTATAAATGATGATATGAAAAACTGCTACGTAAACGGATTACCAAACAAAGCAATTGCTAATAAAATATTACCCAACAGAATTAAAAACCAAACGGCATCGCAATTACAAGCTATAGAACATCCGTATTACAGTTTTATTAAAATTGAAACCAATGCTTATTTAGGCAACCCTAATTAATGAATTTATTAAATATACATATTATTAGTTTTATAGTAATGCTACACACGATAGCGCCAAGTCTCCCTGCAGATAATTTCACTCTTATAACTACAACTACCCAATATGTTGCAGGTAGCACAATAATTATAGAATTTACAACAACCACTAATAAAGCACCTTTGCTTTATGTTAGTAACAGCTTTGGATCTACAGTAGTTACACCAACAAAAACCAAAACCGTATTAAGGTACACAATTCCTAAAATAATAGCTGACAAATCTGGAGTTGTGCATTGGCGTTTGTTAGCAACCTCTAAACAATTACAGGGTGAATTCAACATTATGCCACAACAAAAGGTTAGCAGTATTCAAAGCTATTTGGGGCCGCCAAGTATTGTTGCTGGCGGTAAAGATTTTAGTATGCTTGTTACTATCCCAACTGATGCTTATGATAATCCGTTAGCTGAAAACACCAAACTAGCTATAAAGCACCAATTTCTAAATAAGCAACAGGTAGATACAGTCACCATAAAAAATAGCATTAGTTACAAAAACATATTTTCACCAAAAAAAACAGGTCGCATCGCATTAAGCACATCGTGTTTAGGCTTCAACTCTAAAGAGTTTAGTATAGACGTCATGCCATCTACACCTACTAATTTCACTATCAATTATAAACAGTATCATAAGTATGCAGATGGCAATCAAATTACCACTTTTGAAACTTCAGTAATCACAGACGAATTTCAAAATATAGTAAGCGATGGCACTTACGTAGCATTTTTTATCACCACAGCAAACACCTCTATTTTAAAAACATCAGGAACAACTTTAAATGGAGTTGCTACGGCAAGAATAATCCATCCAGACCATGCTGATAGTTGGTCAGTCCAAGCATTTATTGAAGGTATGGCTAGTAGCAACAACATTGCTATAGATTACAGCGCAGTAATTTCAGACTTTGATATTGTATTTGCTAATAAGTATAGTGACATCACAGTAGGCCCTTTAAAAAGTTTTATGCAACAAATGATTCCTGATGGATTACAAGTAACACTTGAAATTTATAATAACACTACTAAAATTAGAGAAATACTACAAAAAACAAGTGCTGAAGGGTATGTGCACTTTACATTAAAACCCAACCAATTTCCAAAGGGTAATTATACTATAACAGTAACTGCTGCGGGCATTAGTAAATCTGTTAAAAACATCACGCTATAATGGGTATTAATATAAATATTTTACGAAGCGCTTTAGTACTATCTTACATCGCCATTATTGCAGTACTAATTTTGGGTATTAGCAGTGTATTTTCATACCTCAACACAGGTGCAGATAGAAGTAATATGCTTCATACTGAAATAAAAAAAATAGAACAATATCTTCCTAAAATTGAGTGGGCACCTTTACGCAACGAAGGGCGCACTATAGATTTACAAACGCTAACCGCTATTGAAACCGATTATTTAGATGCGTGGTATGTAAAACACGTAGCCTATAAAACCAATACCACCAAAGGTATTGACGATTATTACACTGAAAATGCGCGACAATCGATTTTTGATATTATTTCGAACAATAAAACAAACAGTATTTATGTTGACGGCACTACGCTTGAACACAATTTAAATTTAGACTTTTTTAGTGAAGATGGCCAACTAGCAGTACTTACAGACAGTGATGTTGTAGCATATAAACGTGTGTACCACAATAACACTTTAGTTTTAGAAACTACAGAACAATCTAGCTACAAAATTATCATGCTTTTAGAAGATGGGTTTTGGCGCATTAGGCATATTATAAAACAACACACTAAACCTTATAACTACCAGAATATAAAGGCATCACAGCATGTATTAGATATTAAAGGCATTAATTATTATCCGCAAGATACACCGTGGGATATGTATGGCGAAAATTTTGACACTAGTAGTATCACTAAAGATTTTAATATTATAAAAAACGCAGGCTTAAATACCATTAGAATTTTTGTGCCTTATGCCGATTTTGGAAACGCTAACATTAATCCTAAAAAATTAGAAAAGCTTAAAATTGTACTAGATTTAGCAGAAGCACATCAACTAAAAGTTATGGTAACACTATTTGATTTTTATGGCGATTATAGTGTGATTAATTGGTCGCTTAATCAGCATCATGCACTAAGTATTGTTTCAGCATTACAACATCATAATGCCTTAGTGGCTTGGGATATTAAAAACGAACCTAATTTAGATTTTGAATCTCGTGGAAAAACCTTGGTAACAGCTTGGTTAACAGCAATGATAGCCACTGTAAAATCGGTCGATAAAGTACACCCTGTAACTATTGGATGGTCTAACGCAGCAAGTGCTACATTGTTGCAGGATACGCTGGATTTTGTAAGCTTTCATTACTACGAAGATTTAGGCGATTTAGATACAACTTACAAAACACTTAAAGCAGAATTACCAGATACTACTATTGCCATTACCGAGTTTGGAATGTCATCAAACAGAGGGTTGTGGCATCCGTTTGGAAATTCTGAAGACGATCAAGCAGCGTATTACAAGCAGGCACAAACACTGTTTAAATTGTATAACATTCCGTACATGTCTTGGACACTTTACGACTTTACTAAAATACCAAAGGAAGTCGTTGGACGACTTCCTTGGAGAAAACAGACTCAAGAGCATTTTGGTTTTATTAACCAAAACGGAGAGACTAAGCCTGCTTTTAAGTATATTTCTAAAGTATAACCTCTTGAGATTGCATCATTTTAACTGAAGATTTTTTATCAATTATCGTTTGAAAGCTATTGATGTACATCTCTGCAATTCTAGACATTGGATACGCAGTTGCTGCTTTATAATTTGCTTTTTCCAATACCACACGGTACGCATTATCTTCTAAAATTTTCTGTAAAGCGATAGCTAAACTACTAGGGCTTTCAGCATCAAAAAATTCACCTCTATAACCTTCATCTTGAACCAGCAACGCTAAATCGCCCAAATCTGGCATCACTACTGCTTTACCGTAACTTCCTGCTTGGTGTAACACTCCAGAGCTTCCTGTGGTTGATGTGTATGGAAATACCACAACAGCACTGTCCTTAAATAGTTTTGGCACATCATTTTCTGCAACATACCCTGTAAATGTTATGCCTGTAACATGGCTATATTTACGTTGCACACTTTCTAAATATCCAGGAGTATTTGGGTTATCGGTTCCTGCAATTACTATTTCCATATTTAAATCAGATACGTCTCTTAGCATTTCCACAGCTTCAATCATCCCTTCTACTTTTTTATAGGTTCCAAATTTCCCGAAAGTCATTATTTTAAAAGGTGCTACAGGTGTTTCGTAATTGGGTTCTTCTAAAATTTCAAACGTACCATGGGGTATTAATTTTACATTTGTAGCATCGTACTTTTTAGCTAAAATATCCACATATTTTTGCATGGTTACGGCAACAGTATCAGCTTGTAAAATCAATCGCGTTAAACTACTACCAATATATCCATATAGTTTTTGCATCAGTTTATTACTTGTAAACCCAGCACTTCCTAAATCTACTTCTTCTAGTATATTATGAAGTAAAACTATGTTTGGTATCTTTTTTAATTTACATACCAATGGTAACATTAAGCCTAGTGCTGCGGCAATCTTTTTATCGCCAAACTTCATAAATTGTAAATTGAATAATACCGCATCTGGTTTTACTTTACTGATAGCTTTCGTTACATGTACTAGGTTTAAATAGCTATTAAATGTCCAGCATTCTTTTACTGTGATTTTACATCCACTTTCTGTGAAATTAATGTTTTTATCACCTTCAGTTTTATCGGTTAACAAAACCAATTCTGTAATGTCATCGTTTTGTCTAAAGTGTTTTACTAAATGATAAGCATACTCATTTAATGTTACCTTGCTAGGTGGATATGCTGTGACTATGGCTAATTTCATAATTTATGTTTTTTAATGTCTTGTGATTTACACTACAAATGTGCACGTTTTTTAAATGTAAAAACGGTATTCTTCGGCGGTTGTAATTTTACTGTAGACGAGCGGTAAATTACTTTAGATTAAGTTTTTTTTGCAGACATAGCATCCAGCTTAAAAAACGCAACTTGAATTACTAAAAGCAGCACCATAGCAACAATTTGCACGTGTACTACTTGGGCTAAACTATCGTGAAAAAAGATAACAAGAGCCACTTGTAACATACCAAATACACCAGAAATAACAACTGGCACATATTTATCTAAAGACAGGTAATAGTAGGCGAAAATATTTGATATCGCGAACATAGAAGTAGCAATTGCATACTGCCACAATAAAGGCGCCATAGCTATGTAGCTTTTACCAAATAACATATTGATAATAAGCTCTGGAAAACTTAAGCACACCAAAATAATTGTGATAGATAGTGCAGCAATATACCCAATGTATTTAAAAAGTATAGGTGCTGTTTCTTTACCATCCTTTTTTAACTGCACCACGGTTGGCAATAATAACATTACAAACATCCACGCTATAAAATATACAATACGCCCTATTAAGGCTAAAGAGGCGTATAATCCTGCGTCATACGATTCAAAATAATGCTTTACTAACAGAATATCACTGTTATTGATGATGATTTGTGTTAGTTCATAAAACGCAGTGATTATAAAAAAGTGCTTAATACGTTTTGCTTCAACTTTTGGAAGTGCCAGCGTTTTTTTAAATGATACGTGTTCCGTTTTAAAAGGAAATAGGCCAAATACAAACGATGCCAAAATACCAATAGCAATAACTACCGAGGATTGGATATTAAAAATTAAAATCAATCCTAAAGTGATAATTAATCGGCTTAACATTTCAGATTGGTACGTAATCGATAACTGTTTAAATGCTTTTTTGCCTTGAAAAACACCTCTGTTTACACTCATTAAAAAATATAAAGGCACACCAAAACCAAATACAATAAACATATTTGAAGACGATGTATTAAAAACGGTTTGTAATTCTGAAGCAAAAATAACAATGAGTAATCCCATTAAAATCCCAACTAAAAATGCATTTTTATACACTTTTGCTATAAAGCTTTTAAAGATGTGATGCTCAAAAAGTACCGAGAATTTTGCAGTTACTAACTGAAACGTCATAGCTGCAAATGATAATACTAATAAAAACGTAATAAGTACTGCTGCATCGGCAAATTCAGCTGGACCTAATAATCTTCCTAAAATAAGATTATACAAATAATTACCGCCATTAACAGCTAAAACACTTAACATGAATAGCTGTTCTGGTGTAATTTTTTTTAGTAAGGCTTTAGCAGTCATAATCATTTCTTAAAACACCTGTATTATTTACTATTATAAAATCCTTTATACTATAAATTTAGGATGATGCAATTAGGCTACATTACTTACATACAAATCGTCATACACTTCCTTACACCCTGTGCCAACTATGTAAATTCTTTTATGCATTGCCATACAATCTGCATATAAAGATCGCATTGCTTTCATACCGCTAGTATCAATTTCTGTTACATGTTCTATATCAATAACTAATTCTTTAACATCCTTCATAGCAACGCTAATGTGCTTTTTAAAGTTTGAAGCTGTAATCGCATTAATAATTCCGAATACTGAAAAGGTTTCTTTGTTTTGTGTAATTTTAAGTGCCATAAGTTTTAAGTTTAAGTAGGTTAATATATGTTTTAAGGTAATGCTTAATTTTTGAGTAAATGTCTAAGAAAATACAATGAGCGCCTCTTGAATTTCGTTCAGCTGTATTTTACTGTAGATGAATGTTAAGAATGTAGAGACTAAGCTCCAACGGTTTTAAAGGTATTAAGATACATTTCAACAATATCAGACATGGGGTGTGCCGTTGCTGCTTTATAATTAATTTGTCCTAATTTTACTTTATATGCATTGTCTGTAACAATACTTTCTATTGCTTTAGCTAAACTATCTACAGATTTTGGATCAAAAAACTCACCTTGATAACCTTCGTCTTTAACTAATAAAGCTAAATCGCCTAAATCTGGCATTATTACCGCCTTACCATAACTACCTGCTTGGTGCAATACGCCAGAGCTACCTGTAGTAGACGTATAAGGAAACACAACTACTGTGCTTTCGTTAAATAAAACGGGTACTTCTGCTTCTTCCACATAGCCAGTAAAACGAATTTGAGGCACATGTTTATAAGCGTCCTTTACTTGTGCTAAATATCCAGGTACATTGGGGTTATCTGTACCTGCAATAACAACCTCTAAATTTAAATGGGTGGATTGTCGCACTTTTTCAACAGCTTCAATCATTGCTTCAACCTTTTTGTAAGTGCCAAACTTGCCAAAAGTCATTATTTGCATAGGGTTAGATGGCGTAACGTAATTAGGTTCTTCAGGAATTTCAAACGTACCATGAGGAATCAATTTTACATTATCCACCTTATATTTATTTTCTAAAATAACTACGTACTTTTGCATCGTTACTGCTACAACATCCGCTTTTAAAATCAATTTAGTTAAAGTTGTTCCAATAAAACCATACAATTTGGTAAGTAACTTGTTAGATGTAAAACCAGCACTACCTAAATCTACTTCTTCTAAAATATTATGCAACAGTACAATATTTGGTATCTTTTTAAGCTTACATACAAAAGGAAGCATTAGCCCTAAAGCCGCAGCAATTTTTTTATCACCAAATTTCATAAACTGTAAGTTAAACAGTATTGCATTTGGCTGCAATTTGTTAATTGCTTTGGTAACGTTTATAATATTAGTATAGCTGTTAAACTTCCAGCACTCTTTTACAGTTATTTTACAACCATTTTCTGTAAAATTAATATCTTTTCCTTCTGGAGTAACATCTGTCAATAAAATTAATTCAGTTACTTTTTCATGTTGTCTAAAACTTTTTGCTAAATGATATGCGTACTCATTTAACGTAACTTTACTTGGTGGATATGCGGTAACAATAGCTAGTTTC